>NZ_JAIFYA010000009.1 GCF_019688735.1 Thermosulfurimonas sp. F29 | reverse complement strand
GTATTTGGTGAGGACGGAGCTTGAGGGGAGGGCGTATGAGGCGTTCAGGGCGGTGGGTATGAGGGTGCCGGGAAGGGTGCTGGAGGCAGGAGAGGAAGAAGGTGTTGTGGAACGTGGAGGTAGTGTGCCCGAAAACCGTTGATACAAGAGAATTTTTTTGCCCGGGGTGTCAAAGTTGGGTAAAACTTAATTGGTAAGCGAATTTCTATACTTACATCGGGAGCATCATCTGTAAGTCCAACACCTATGGAGATATTAAGGGAAGTCTGTGGAGACAGGACATAAGAAGCCCCAAAGTAAAGCATCGCTACATTAAAATCTGTATCGGGTTGCTTTTTTCCATCGATTTTAGTACGGCTGTAAATTTTCTGGTCGTAAAATATATTAGTAGAAAATCTCTCGTTAAGAGCATAAGCCATACCTATACTAAAGTCTAAACTGGCTCCCGGACGAACTTCTCCATAATCCTTAATTGTCCTTTTGATATTGTAAAAATAAGTCAAACCCCCGAAAAGTACCGCCGGATCACTCCGCTTCACTAAAGTGACCCCGGCAGAAATACCCCAGTGCCCGTTTCCGGTAGGCAACTCTTCCGGACGGCCTCGATCGTCAGTATCTATATGATAGGGATCTTTTCCGGTGTGCGTCTTCACTCTTAAATTCAATACGGCATCCGGCCACGAACCTTTCTCATACAAAAATTGATAGGAAATCCCGAAAGAAATATCTCCAATGTCCTCATCGGTAACGGTTTTCTCCCGGGTAGCGGAATCTTCTTGCCAGGAGTA
>NZ_JAIFYA010000008.1 GCF_019688735.1 Thermosulfurimonas sp. F29 | reverse complement strand
TGAAGTGGACCCCGAAATTTGTACAGTGTGGTAAGGTGAAAAAATCAGACAAAGGAGGGGTCCAATGTCCAGGAAAAAGTCCAAGAGGTATTCTCCGGAATTCAAGGCCAAGGTAGCCCTTGAGGCTCTGAGGGAAGAGAAGTCCCTTGCGGAGCTGGCTGCGCAATTTGATCTTCATCCCAATATGATCTCGAAATGGAAAAGGCAGGCCCAGGAGGGGCTGGTATCAGTTTTTGCCCGGGGCAAGTCTTCGGATACCAGAGGGTATGAGGAAGAGATACGAAGGCTACAGGCCAAGATCGGGGAGCTGGTGGTGGAACGCGATTTTTTAGCCGGAATCTCCAGGAGAAGTTGAGCCTGGAGGAGAAGAAGGGGGCGATCTCTAAGGAAGAGGAGATAAGCGTTAGTCGGCAGTGCGAGCTATTGGGTTTCAGTCGTTCCGGTTATTACTATCGAGGTCGAGGAGAGAGACCGGAGAACCTTGAGCTGATGCGGAGGATCGACCAGATTTATCTTAAGAAGCCTTACTATGGGAGCCGGAGGATGACGGAGGTTTTGAGGCAAGAAGGGTACAGGGTGAACCGCAAGAGGGTGCAGCGTCTGATGCGGCTTATGGGGCTCAAGGTATTTTATCCCAGGCCCAGGAGGACCAGTGAAAAAGCGAAAGATCATCGGACTTATCCTTATTTGTTGAGGGATCGGAAGGTGGAGAGGCCCAATGAGGTATGGTGTTCGGACATTACATACATTCCCGTAAGGGGAGGCTATCTTTATCTGGTGGTAGTGCTAGACTGGTACAGTCGGAAGGTGCTTTCGTGGGGGTTATCGAACACGATGGAGGCTGGATTTTGCCGCCAGGTACTGGAGGAGGCGTTGGAGAAGTACGGGAGGCCGGCGATATTCAACACGGATCAAGGGAGTCAATACACGAGCAGGGAGTTTTTGGAGGTATTAGAGGAGGCAGGGGTAGCGATTTCGATGGACGGTCGTGGGCGATGGCAAGACAACCGAATGGTGGAGCGTTTTTGGAGGTCGCTGAAGTACGAGTGCGTATATTTACTGGAATTTGAGGGAGGGAAGGAAGCTCGGGAGGCGATAGGGAGGTGGATTGGGAGCTACAATGGGGAGAGGCCGCATTTTGGGTTAGGAGGGAGGACACCGGATGAGGTTTATTTTG
>NZ_JAIFYA010000007.1 GCF_019688735.1 Thermosulfurimonas sp. F29 | reverse complement strand
TACGGCGCTTGTCAAGTTTTTTGTGTCTAGACCTGTAGGTCATCTTTTTCGTACCTCTCTTTAAAGAGGTATCTCAGAAGGTGAGCCACCTGCTGATATTTCCAGTTGGCCCTCTTCCACCAGCCCTCAAGCAACTCCCTGGCCAATACCCCATATCTGAAATCCCGGTCCCTTTCGGAGTGAAAATACCCTCCACAGGCCCTCTCCGCCTCCTCTATCTTCCGATTGACTCCTTCGGCCACATTCGTAGACGATAGTAATGCCCTCAGCTCCTTTGGATATTTCAGAAAAGCCAGATATTGTTCCTTGCGATTGGCTATTCTTTTCACAAAATCCGACTCCTGGGGTAGCTTCTCCAGCAGAGCCTCAAATAACCTCAAACCTTTCTCATAGGTGAGGCTGTTTTTAATGCTCTGGAAGTATTCCCTGAAGGTTCGGTAATGTTCCCGGCTGAGGTGGCGTTTAGCATTTCTCAGGAGATGAACGGTGCAGAGCTGAATATCGGCCTTAGGGAAGAAGGTCCTGGTAAGGGAGGAAAGCCCGGGGAAATCATCGTGAACCACGATAAGGACCCTTCGTAACCCTCTCTGGCTCAAGGTTTCAAGAACCTTTTTCCAGCCTTCCTTGCTTTCCCGACCTTCAAAGGTGTAGAGGCCCAGGAGCAACTTTTGGCCCTCAAGGGTAAGGCCTATAACCACATAGGTAGTGTATTCCCGGACTTCCCTTCCCTCCTTAACTTTCTGGCGGATGGATTTGCCGTCCAGGAAGATGGCGGCCAGATCCGAGGGCAGAGGCGAGGTGTTGAGGGTTTCGAGATAGGTCACGAACTCTTCAATCACTTCGTCCAGGTAGTTCTGATTGATAGGTAGATCCAGATGTTTAAGGGATCGGGAGGCGCTTTGTATGGATCGGGCCCCTAAGAGGAAAGAGAAGGCCATGTTGAGGTAGTCTTCTGGGAGGTAGCGGGTGTGTCCGGGAGGGAGGAAGAAGGGGCGGAATTTTTCGTAGCGGGTGCGGGCAATCTCCACCGGGAAGGAGAGTCCTCCTATCTGGAGGTTTCTCTGGTAGAAACCGTTTCCCTTGTCGTGGGGATGGTGTTTAAGGTGGATGGCGCGGTGAGCCAGGCCCAGGTGTTTGAAGAGCCAGGAGAAGAATTCCTGAGGGACAAAGTCCTCCCACTTCTGGAGCTCCTCTAGAAATTTTTCGGTAAAGAGTTTATCTTGCTTCATAGGTGTACCTCCTGTTTGAATTTTTTCTCGCTGCCTAGGGAGCCTTTCCCGTTGGAGAGGCTCCCTCTTTTCTCTTAATACCCGGACACAAAAATTTAGGTACCACCACCGA
>NZ_JAIFYA010000006.1 GCF_019688735.1 Thermosulfurimonas sp. F29 | reverse complement strand
AGGGCAATTTGCCAGGGGTTCGGGAGAGAGTTGCGGCATGAGGCATCACCTCAATTTGGGGGTTGACCTGTCCAAAAGATGGGGTCCACTTCACTCCATCGTTTCGAAGGCTCCCTGGCAACCTCAATGGGAAAAGCTTCTTCCGTTCTCGGGGTCCGCCGCCAGCCTCGCTTCTTGCGAAGACAAAGACTAAGACCAAGCTTTCGATACAGTCTGTAAAATTTTTTGAGACTCACCTCAAAGCCTTCTTTTTGGATAAGAAACCATAGTCTACGATAGCCATAAGCTGGATTCTCCAAAGCCAATTTCTTAATCCTTCTGACCAGTTTTTCTTCGTAAGAAGCCTTTTTACTCCGATAGAAGTAAGAGGACTTAGATAGGTCGACCAGGCGTAAGGCTTTATTTAAGGAAAGACCATTTTCAACCAGTTCAGCGACTAACATTTTCTTTTCCTCCGGGGTCAAAAATTTTTTTTAATTACCTGAGTTAGGGCCTGGATTTCGAGTTCTTTTTCGGCCAGCAGTCGTTTCAGCCGGGCATTTTCTTCTTCCAGGGCTTTGAGGCGTTTGGCCTCTGAGGAGGAAAACCCGCGGTATTTTTTGCGCCACCGGTAGATGGTCTGTTCGGATATACCGTATTTTCTTGCGATAGCGGCTACGGAGTTACCGGGGCTGTCGGCCTCGGCCAGGATTCTGATGATCTGGTCGATAGTAAATTTTTTCATGGCTCACCCCCATTATTTTGAGTTGTCATTCCTATAAATCCTAACATCCCAGGTGGTTCGAAAAATGGGGAGCAGGTCAATCTAACAATCAATATTGCTATCTTTAATAATCAAGAAATTGTCAGGAGGTCCTTAAATAATTTATTCAGGATTTTACCTTCCTCACTTTAACTTAATTCCTCCTATTTCTTGACATCGTGAAAAAAATATGGGAGTATGGCTTCAGTTCAGGAAATAGGGGGAATTGTCATGAAAATGAATTCTGTCTGCGTTGTTATTTCTGTTATTTTCTTTTTTGTGGCTTTTTTTAATATTTCTCCGGCAAAAGCGGAAAAAGGGAGTGATTATCGAGAGGGTAGCACCCCAGAGGAAGTGCTTCTTCAGGAAAAAGGAGGAGTTCTTTTACCCAGAGGGGTACTTGTGGTGGAACCGGGATTTCAATATTCTCATACTTCTCGGGCGAGAATAGCCATCAGCGGATTTACTATTTTAGAAGCCATTGCTATAGGGCAGATTACTACTGAGGTAACCAAAAAGGATGTTTTTACCACCTTTTTAAATCTACGGTATGGTTTAGCTCACGGGTGGCAGGTTGATTGTAAGATCCCCTATCTCTATCGTCACGACCGA
>NZ_JAIFYA010000005.1 GCF_019688735.1 Thermosulfurimonas sp. F29 | reverse complement strand
AAAGGCCCCGTCTATTGAAAACCAGAGCCAGTCCACGGGAAGATCCACCAGAAAGGTCGCCCATTCGTCATTAAGCAACATGGCGTTAGTCATAAAGCCTATGGATACTTCCGGAATTTGGCGCGCTTCCTCGAGGATGTTTTTAAGTTCTGGATGTAAAAGAGGCTCCCCGGCCCCGTGAAAACACAGCGCTAAACGTCTCCTGTGCTCTATCGGCCAATCTCTGACTTCCATAAGGATTCGTCGCCATATGCCTGAGGGCAAGAAACCGCGAGACCTTCGGTACTCTTTACGAGCATGAAAATGGCAGTAGCAACACCGAAGATTACAATGATTGGTGGTTTCTATGATCAATTCTTCAGGATAAAGCATCCTCAAGTCCGTATTTCGTGAGCTGCTCTCTCAGTCCGGAAAGGATATTTTCTGCTTCGCCGGCCCAGAACCCCTCGCACCATTTTACTCCTATCGGAGAGACCGTGTAAGAGCGGAGACGATTCAGGGCCAGGCTTATTTTCAGGTAATCGTTGTGCGCAAGTTGCGAAGAATAACACCTGACGGCCCGAATTTTTGTTTCAAGGACGCCTCCGATGTCTATCAGTCTGTTCACCTCGGCCTGCCTTGAAATTTCGTAAAGCCAGACCGAACCGGGGAATTTCTCCGAGAGCAACACCTCCAGACCCGCCCAAAAAGTGGCGCGATGGTCGGGATGAAACTCGAAAGGCGAGGGCAGGAACACGGTGGCCCAGGTTTCTTTTTGTAGAATACCCGTCAGGGTCTCTCGGAGTTCGGAAAATCTATCGTATAGTCCCCGGTCAGGAAAGCGCAGGAAACGAACTTTCGGCACACCGAGAGTTTTCAGCGCCTTCAGGCATTCTTTCTCCCTTGCCCCCGGATCGCCTCCGAGGGCCCCGTCGGTGACGATGATTACGGTTATCGGATAATTTTTTCGGGCCGCAAGGGCAAGGGTACCACCCATACCCAGGGTCTCGTCGTCGGGATGAGGGGAAATCACGAGCCAGGGGGGCGGCGGGAGATCGGAAATGCCGTAAGGCACTAAATCGTGTTCCTGCCACTTCATTGGCGATCTTTTCCACGAAGTGAATTCGTCACAAAGGAGCGAAGTTTTTGTAAGAATGTCTTTAGGTCTCGCAATGGTTTAGTGAATCGCCATGAACGGGAGTTAAGGATGGCCTGAAGCTGCTGTTCAAGGTTTGTCGTTCGGATCTCAAGAGCTATTCGCTGTTGGCGTTCGAGATCCAGTTGAAGGCCGTGTATCCTGAGGAAAGCAAAGTATCCTTCGGCCAGCTCCTCCGGGGAGATGGTTGGCAGGTGTTTTCGATAGAACCTGGTCCGCCATGGTAGCTCCTTCATTTGATTTTCCTGCACTTCGATTACATATCCTCGTCCGAACAGTCTGTAGATGGCCACTTTTTCTGGGACGAATACGAAATCCACTTCTCGGGCCAGCCTATAGATAAAGTCCCAATCTTCGAGGAAAGCGAATTCTTCATCGAAAGGACCGACTTTCTCAAGGAGCTTTCTTTTGAAGATAAACCCACAGGTGGGGATATAATTGCAAAGGAAAAGGGCTTCTCTGGAGAAGGGCTGGCCAAGTTCGTTTAAAGTTTTCCAGGAGCCATTCGGCATGAGGAGTGATAGCTCAACTTTACCGTAAACGGCACCGGCAGCCTTGCCGTAAAGGAGCAGTTTTTCCACGGCATGGGGGAGAAGCAGATCGTCATCGTCAAGAAACCCCACCCATTCTCCTGTGGCAGCATTAAGACCGGTATTGGCGGCTGCCGCCCGCCCCAATGTTTTTCGATGACAGATGTATTGTATTTTTATTTCATCTTTGCCGAACTTTTTAATTATATTCGCTATGTCTTCTCCCCCGTCATTAACCACTACAACTTCAATAGGTCTGTAACTCTGGGAAATTATGCTTTGCAGGGCTTCCCTCAGGAGCTCCGGTCGATCTCTGGTCCTTACAATTACGGACACCAGCGGTGCGCCTGACATAAGAAAACCCAAAGCTCGATTTGTGTTATTCTAAATATATATGGAGATACCTTTCGATTACAAATGGCTGAAGAGATTTCTTCGAAGCGAATGGCCGGAATACGAGGCCTGGATACGTCGTAATCAGCCCTTAGATCCGGAGATATGGCTGGCACAGAGGAAAGAGGCCGCGTCCTGGAAGAACGCTCCGCTGATAAGCATCGTTACCCCTGTCTATAACACCGAACCGGCTTTCCTTTTCGAGTGCGTGTTTTCCGTCCTGATGCAGAGCTATCCTTATTGGGAGCTGTGCCTGGTGGACGATGGATCCGACAGGACGGATACGCGTTTGCAGCTTGAGTCCATATCGGGAGTTGACTGCCGAATCAAATTGAAACGTCTGGAGCGCAACCGGGGTATCGCGGCGGCTCTGAACGAAGGGGTGAAGATGGCCCGTGGTGAGTATGTGGCCTTCCTGGATCACGACGATGTGCTGCACCCCGAGGCCTTATATCGAGTGGTGGAGTTTATGAGGAATCATCCCGATATGGACATCCTATACACCGACCGGGATGAACTTTCTCCGGGAGGCCTCCGGTTTCGGCATCTTCTTAAACCTGCCTGGTCGCCGGAGACCATACTTTCCACTATTTATCTTTTCCATCTTACCGTATGGCGTCGAAAATTTATCCTGAAGTTTAGAGGGGGTTTTTTCCGCCGTGAAGGTCCCTTCCGTTCGGAATTCGACGGATCACAGGATTATGATCTGCTCCTTCGGGCTATAGAAAAAACACCGGGAATAGCTCATCTTCCCCGGGTACTTTATCACTGGCGTCAGCATCCGGGATCACTGGCTATGCGGGCGGAGGCCAAGGAGTACACCTTTGAGGCCGCCCGAAGGGCCCTGGAGGAGGCGTTAAAGCGCCGCGGGATACCCGCCCGGGCGGAGGAGATTCCGTGGCTCTGGAGAGGAAATTTCCGATTGCGTTTCGAGCGCCCTCCGGAGGGCGGATATTTGACCCTGGTATGGAAAGAGCCGGAGGAGGTGAGGGATAGGGTAGGGGAGGGCCTTTCGAGTCGGGCGGAATTTCTGATTTTTCTCGGCCCGGAGGTGCATCCTCTGGAAGAGGAAAGCATTCGGGAGCTTCTGTACTGGTTCCATGTGCCGGAGGTTGGGATGGTCACCGGGAAGATCCTCGACCCCGGCGGACGGCTCTGGCACGCCGGGCTGGTGCTAAAACCCGAGGGAGATGTGCTTGCGGTGTATCGTGGATTTCCGGAAAGCGAGCCCGGATACATGGCCGTGACCGCGGTGGCCCGCAATGTGAGCGTCCCGCATCCATACTGTGTGGCCATACGGAGAAAAGCACTTCTTGAGGCAGGCTTTGCAGATGAACTGAGCGGACCTCATATTTTTCTGGATGCCGCGCTCAGGATGCGCGATAAGGGCTTCAGAGTGGTTTACAATCCCTTCGCCCGTTTTGTGATAGATCCGCCTCAGGAAGTATGGCTTCCGCAGGAGAGAGAAATCTTCCGGAACCTCCACCGGAAAACTCTGGAGACAGGCGATCCTTTCTATCATCCCGGACTGACCCTCAGCCGGAACGACATGAGTTTAAAGTTTTAGGTTGGGAGTTCAGTGTAATGAATGTCTTTTTTACACAAAAATAGAGAAGCGGTTCTCTTACCCAGGAAAGAAAATTTTTATGCCTGTATTGTCCACACATAAAGATATTATTTTAATATTTCCGACACTATAGCTTGATCGGTTTGTGGCCCAAAAAGGGGGGTTATAGCCCTAAAAGCCGCTTCTGGCCCAGATGAGGAAATTAGGGTTAAAAGAGATTTTTCAGACGATCCAGAAGGGTCGATTCCGGTTTTCTCCTCTGCCAGGAGTTCCCCATGATGCTGTTGAACTTTTGGGTGGCGCTGGCGAGGGGTTCCTTCAGTTGATGATGGACGGTGTTGTCGTAAATGTCGTTGTAAGCCGTGTCGCGGTCAAGAAGGATGCCCCAGTAGTGCTCACCATCAATAACATTGGCGGCTACGATGTTTTCCATGGAAGGAAGATAGTCAAGAGGGGCTTTGAATTGTCCGGTCTTTATAAGCTTCAGGATTTCGGGTTCCGCTCCGGCGGAGCCGATAAGAACGCCAGTATAAACAAAACGGTGGTTGTTGCCCCGGGCGTTGTGCAGGATGACATTGAAGAGAATGAGATTACGAAAGGAACTTCGTACCAGTTTGATGCCGTCGCCGGCGTTTTCGCGAACCACATTTCGGGCGATGATGTTCTCGGCGGCGTTGTCCAGAGAGATCCCCGGGAGTTTGGCCACTGCGGAGCCGTCCGCCAGCCGTCCGAACCTGAGCACCAGATCCCGCCGAAGGTCTTCGTCCGTCTGTCGTCGGCGGAAACCGTTGCCTTCCACTACATTTTCCAGAACCAGGTTGCGGGCCGAACCCCAGTCGAGACAGATCCCTTCCTTGTCGTTTCCGAGGATCAGATTGCGCCTGATGACCACCCCCACGCAACCCTCGCAATAAATGCCCTGTGCGCGGTTCCCGGCGAAAACGCTTTCCTCAATCAAGACCCTGCGCGGCCCCGAGGAATAAGGGTAGATGGTCTGGTGAAGAGCTTCGGTGGTGAGTCTACGAATGGTTTCGGTGGTGATAGGAGCGTTGAGATCTGCGGAAGCATCGGTTATCACGAGTCCGGCCCCTCCGTTGTCGGCCCGTTTCGTGTCCCGAATGTCAAGCCGTCTCAGCCATACACGATCGAAGTTTCCCTGAAGCAGAATGCCGGGGCCTTTGAGGGAGCGCAGACGAACATCCTCTATAGTCAACTCACCCCCGCTTTCCACACAGGCTATGGCGGTTCCGCCCTCCCTGAAGGTCAAATGGCCAAGGTATATCCGCCGGCTATTTCGGACCACTATCCCCAGGGAGGCTCTCAAAAATATGAAACCCGAGACGGCGGCTTCGTGAGCGTTCTCCAGCAGGAACACCGGCTTTTCCGAAAGGTTCGAAGCTTCTATCGCGGCATTCTTACCCTTCAGGTGAATTCGTGAAGGAATCCTGAGGGTGGTGTCCGCGAGAAGTTTAGGAGAGGCCACCTCCACAGTACTGCCGGCTCGAACCTGTTTGAGAAAATTCGCCAGCTCCGAGAGGGTTCGCCCCCGGAAGACGACGACCTTCCCCGCAATAGAGGGCCGGAAATTGTTTTCTAGACAAGCACGCAGGACATCCGGGGCCTCAGTGTCTTCGATTTGCGAAAAGGATACGGGCAATTGCTTCAGTCTCTTGTAAAGCAGGGAGTTGAGCCAGAGGTTTCTGGCTTCTCCCTGAAGACGATTCATGGGAGGAAGCCTGTAGCGCGTAAAAATGCTTTCGGCCCGGAGCCCCGGGCAAACCGAAAAGAATAAAGCGATCAACAGAGCGGCTCGTATAAGGTATGGCGTATATCTCCTCATTTCGGCTTAAGGTATATGGAGTTGACGGTAATACCGCGGTATCAAGTTTAGCCCTTCCTCGAAAGGTATAGCGCTAATAACGTATAGATAGTTGGGTTCATATACAGGAATAAGGGGCTTGGGTTGGGCGGTCTGATAAAGATCTCGCAAAAGTTCGAGAAGGGCATCTTCCGAAAAGGAACCGAAAACGTTCCATCTGGAATCGGCGTACTCAGGAGGAGAGCCGGCAAGCTGGAAAACCGCAAAACCTTCAGGGGTATTGATTATATCAATACTGAAGTTTTCCAGAGTGGGAATAGCAGCCCCGAGAACTCCGCCCCATACGTACTTGAGGCCATACGCCCGGCCATCTCCGTAACGGCCATTATCAATGAATGCTTCATCTTCAGGGACATAAACATAAAAGTGAGGATAATTGCTGGTGAGATGCGAACCCGAAGCATTGGGGTTGGGAATGACGCCATGAATGCGAACCCAATATTTTTCGGCCACTTCCAGCCCCGCCGCGGCATAGACCGAAAGATCTTTACAGGTGCCCACATCGGCCCGGAATCCCACATCGATGGTGTAAGAAGCCGTATCGATGGAAACAGTTTCCCCTCCCCATTGATTGAACTCCAGAAAACGGCGTGAAAATTCCGGGTAGCCCGCATCTTCCAGGGTTTGGGCCAGGTAATCGCTAAAAGGAGAGAGGGCGGAGGCTAATATTCGGATATGGAAATGCCAATTCAGGATAGCATCTGCCGGAAGAGATGAGGTTTCGGGGAAAATTCCCAGCCGGTTATAACCGTAATACAAAATATGAGGTTCGGCATTCATGGCTACATATTTAGCAAATTCCAGCTGTTCGATAGAGTCCAGCCTGGTTTTCTCTTTCAAGATGCGAATGGCTTCCTGCTCGAAGTCTGAGAGAAGGAAAGTGAAATTCCCGTCCCCAGGGGCTAAGAAGGAGAGGGCTTGAGCAAGGTGGGAATCGGTCGCTGAATCGTCCCGCTCCATCAAGGGAAACCACACGCTGTTTTCGTTGAACACGAGGACTACAGGTTTAGAAAGCTCATCCGGTGAGACAGGCCGGTTTTCGGGATCAAAAATTTGTTCGCCGTCGTAAACATAAGCCGAGCCGTCCAGCGAATAGACTATGAACAATTCGGAGGCGTCTTTCTGCTCGGCATACTTCTTGTAAAAGTAGAGAAGGAAGGCTTTTTCCAGATGGGTGAGCTTCAGAGCGAATCTCTTCCTGGCTTTCAGGATAAAATGAATGGGGGCGACCCGGCGGTCGAACCAATTCAAAAAAGGGACCGGCTGAGGGTAGACCTCAAAGTCCTGCACCGATTCATAATCCGAAAGATCAACCATGGACATGGAAAAGGAGGGGTGGCCTGGTTTTTCTAGGTACTCCTCCGGGCCAATGGAGGCAGGCTCTCGATCCCAAAACCAGCTTGACCCCTCGATTCGAAACAGAAATTGGAGGAAAAGGTCGTCGGCTTTAAGATAGATTTCCGGATGATAAACGGTGAGCAGGCGCGCTCCGTAAATGCTATAAGCATAAGCTCTGTCATTTTCTTCTAATCTTTGAAAATAGCGGGTGAGGTAGCTTGTTTTTCGCGGAAAAACGGATCTTATGCTCAAGGGTTTGATCTGGATCTCCGAGGGCCGGAATTCATAAGTTAGGGGATCAACCCCTTCGGGGACTACGGCCGCAATGATGAAATATTCTCCGGCAAGTTCCGGAGGGATGGCACCAATCGTGAGGTCCAGAACGGTGCCTTCGAAGTTCCGATATGTCCCGTAAGGCAAAATTCCGGGAATAATCCGGTTCCCCGGGCTCAGAGAGAAAAATTGGTGATCTTTATAGATCGCCACATACACATCGCTTTTTCTTTCAGAAGATGCCTCGAGGTAGATCCTCAGAGGTTCTTCCGGGCCTATACTGGACTTAATGAATAGCTGGACACCGGCAAAAGCGTGTTTGGCAAGGAAAAGCCCGACGATTAGCTGAGCCAGGGCTCTGGAAAAATTGAAAAAGATATTTTTCACTGGGACACCTCCCAGCAGAACTGGTCCTCAAAATCGCCGACTTTCATACCGAGACAGTAATCTCCGGGAGGCAAACGAGGCAGCTCAAACAGGGGAAAGCCCGAGATCGGTGTCGGAAGGTCGAAAGAAATAGCCAGAGGAACGGAAACGGTAGAGACCTCAAGCGGATACAGACCGGAAATGAAATACGGTTTACCATTTACCTCGGCCCGGAGCCATATTTCCTCCCCCATGAAGGGGGCAAGATCCAGAAAGATCCTCACGGTTTCATCCGGACGATATTCGGTTCTGTCCGCATGGAGTAGCACCATGGATTCCTTTTCCGCCAGGAGCACCAGATCGTAAGGGACGCCGGAAGACAGAGGAAAGCGTTCCTCAATCCACCTGGAGTCTTCGTGCAAGAGCCGGCCGTCAAAAGGAGAATAGACTTTTATGTGCCATAAGCCGGGTTCCGCCGGCCAGGGAATTTCCGCCTGCGGAGATCCGTTTTTATTGAGAACATAGCCCACCATGTGCCGACCATCGCTTCGTCCCACCGCCACCAGGGAATCCGTTACTTTGCGCCGAATTACCAGGTGCCTGCCATTCCAAGAAATATCTTTTACCAGCAGGGAAAAGAGGTGCAGACGGTTTCGCATTTCGGGAGAAATGGTGTTCGTATCCGAGAACATTTCTCCGGGCCAGCGCACCGGAGCCCCGGCCCCTCCGGAGGCGAAGTGCATCCAGAGGTTGCGGGTGAAAAAGAGAAGATCGTCTTCAGCGGTGAAGTCGGCACGGTAGGAGGTTATGTAGAGAGGGCTCGGGCCGGACTCACCGTCGAATACGGGACGATCCGGAGGCGTGCGATAGAAAGCGTAGAGCATCCCCCGGGACATCTCCAGAGGCCCTTTCAGGGGATCGTGAGGATCCCTTATGTTGGGATAGTAGGCGTGCGGGACGGCCAGGGAGACCCCGGGAAGGCGGTAAGCGGTGGCCGTATCCATCCCCAGTTCACCGCGGTAGTGGCCATCGTCGTCTTTGGGGTCCCAGGTGACGAAGGTAAAGAAGAGGAGGTGGTGGGGATCAATTTGTCGGGCGAAGGCCAGCATGTGTTCCAGCCAGGCCCGGCGTGCTTCGAAAGAGGCGGAATTGAAGCGTTCGGCGTTGTCCACTTCGTTCAGGATCTCCCAGCCCAAGATGTAGGGTTCGTCCCGGTAGCGTTCGAGAAGGGCCCGCAACCGGGCCTCGTGATGGGGATACAGATCGGGATCGAAAAAGCCTTCGGGTTCGCGCTTTCCCAGTTGATACCAGGGGGTGAGGCTCCATTTTTCCCGATAGTAATAGGTATCGTAAATCCGTATGAGGAGCTTTACCCCGTAGCGCCGGCAAAGAGACAGCAGCCGGTCCAGGAAGCGAAAGACCGCCTGATTGAATCGTCCGGGCGAGGGCTCGAAAAGGATGTCCCGATCCAGGGATTCCACTCCCACCATAAGGGTGTTGACCCCGGCCCGGGCAAGGGAGGCCAGGTATTCCTCGGCACCCTGCGGCCCTTCTTCTTCATAAAAATTGCGCCAGCGTCCCAGGTGGGGATCGTAGATGGGTTCGTCATATAGCCCCCGCAGGGGAAGCCAGGGGATCATGGCCGCCTCCGGCACCATGAGAAAGGGAGAGCCATCGGTAAGCGCCAGGGTGCGTCCGGAGGGAGATACGGTCACGAAGATTCTATCATCCTCGGGGGTGGTAAAGCTTGTGACCAGCGGGGAAGAGGGCATCCCCTTCTCGTTGAAGGCCCGGAGGGCCAGGGTGTAGGTGGTGCCGGGCTCAAGCCCTACGATCTCCAGGGTCTCTTCCTCCCCCGGAGTCGAGGGTTTCCGGGCTACGGAGGACACTTCCATGGCGGCGAGGTCGGGTTCCATGTCCGGGGAACCTTCCTGTCTGAGGCGAATCTCGTAGCGGAAGGCCGGATTGCCCTTTGCGTCCCGATAAGGGGCCCTGAAATGCAACCGGACGCGACGGCCCTCAAGGGGAATAACCTCCAGGTCCGAATCGGAAAAATAAGGGGGATGGGCGGGATTCCCGGAAAGCACGAGGACCTCCCATTCCGACGGACGGTAACGGTCGCCCCGATAGACCGTCCACTCGTCGCGGAAGCCGTCCGAGGGTATGAACTCCGGCCGTACCTCGCCGCCGTCGTCGTCTATCACCCGGTAGAGGTTGAAACGAAGGCGAACTCCGTCTTCAGGAGAGATTCCCAGGATATCCCAGGGAATGGCCAGCTCGAAACTCCAGCCCCGGTCTCGATCCCCGGACCGATTGAGGGTTCCTTCCACCCGATAAAGGTAGCGAATCCTTCCCTGCGGGCCGAAAGCCCCCTCCGTGATGCCCTCGAGCCCGACGGTGTGTCCGTTCTCTCCCCGGTCCACCCGCCAGTAGCGGCCGGAAATGCTGAAGGCTATCACCCGTGACCGGGAGGACAGGATCTCCGGAGGTGGATCTTCGTCGGGATGGAGATAGACCTCCAGACTGTCGTCCCGCCAGGTCTCCCAGCGGTGTTCCGCCGGTCCGTCCTCGAAAAGGGAGAAATCCTTAAGGAAACCGGCCAGATAAAGATAGTTCTCGTCCCAGCACCAGTAAAAATCGGCCCGCTGATCCAGACCGTAGAAACGAACCAGGTGGATCTCCCCTAGGGAAGGGTATTCTCCCGGGGATGGGAAACCGTCGAGTTCCGGAGAGCAATGGGGAACAAAGACCTCCGCTCCGGCCCTCGCCGCAAAAAGCCAGAGGAGAAAGAGGATTTTCAGGAATCTCATGCTTCATCTATACCTGAACCTGTCTTTTTATTCCAGACCCCCCCTAAATTACGGGTGTTACCGGAAGTACTTATAAACATCCCCTCCCCCCTCTCCCCTCCCAAAGGGAGGGGGAAATTTAGCCCTCCCCCTGTGGGGGGAGGGTTGGGGTGGAGGTAAAGATGGCTACTTTTTAATGCTCCCATTAATAGCCGGAAATCAGAGGGCTTGACATAGACATTTTCTTTTGCTATGGCGCAAAAGAGAAGGAGTTTTTATGTCACTTTCCAGGCCTAGTGTCAAACCAGGAACAAAAAGCAGGAGGAGCTCAAGCCAATGAAAAAAGCTCTCTTGTTTATGTGCTTGTATTTATTTTTTTGTTATTCTGCTTTCGCTAATGCTTTAGAAGATTATTTTTCCAATTCGTATTGTTTGGTTAACGGAACTCAAATTCTTATTGGAAATATAGTTATAAACGGGGTTCCATATATTGTTAACTGGCGACTTAATCCTTTAAACTTATCCTATGAATTTGCTGGTTATGAAATTCAGAATAATAGTTCCTCCTTAAATATAAAAGATCTGTATTCCAAGGCTTATCACATTGAGGTTGTTGATATTAATTCTCCAGAGCTTTCTGATTTTGATTTAAATGGGTGTGAAGAAGTTTGGAAATATTACTGTCCTTCCTGCTATGCGCACAAGTTCTTGTGTTTTACCTCTAGAAATTATCGTTTGATTGGAGAAATTTTTGATAATGGGGTAAAATTAATTAATTTAGAGTCTGAGGGCCTGCCTCTTTATTTGGCGAATCGTTCTATTAGCATTGAACAGGTTAAATTTAAAAAAGTATTTCCGGATAATTCTGAAATAGTTTTTGATGCTACAGTAGCCATAACTGCAAAATTTATGAGTAACAAATGGGTTGTTGACTTAATTTTTTCAGGTCCTTCCGATGGATTCGGTAGCATCACGAAGTATGAATATGATTTAATCAATCAAAGGGTGAAAATTTACAGAATAAGTGGGCCTTTTGAAGAAATAGAATAACAAGAGAATTTTAAATTAATGGATAAGGAGAGGGGTATGGGAAGGAAGGTTTTGTTTTTAACCCTGCTTCTATTTTTAATAGTTGCTCAAAAAATTGCTTTTGCCATTCCTAATAATGGATTGGTATTACATATTACCTTTGATAATTGTACTGTTAGAGATGAGAGTAATCATGTGGCAAGTTTTGATATTCATGGCTCTCCTCAATGTGTGGAAGGCATCAAAGGAAATGCTTTTTATTTTGATGGAGATGACTGGATTGGTGCCGATGCTTTTTTCCCTGTTGTCGAGGGCACAATTATTGTTTTTGTGAAAATAGATGCTCTGCCACCTTCCGATCAAATATGGACGATTTTGTCCTCAAAAACTAACTTTAGTAGTGCCATCTGGATAGGAAACTCATCTTCTCCATTTCTCAGGATAGGCTATCCGGAAATCGAATTAAGTTCCGCTCTTTTAAACCGCTGGTTAATGCTGGCTATTGTTTATAGGAATGGCAATACGGACAGTGGAGAGCGTCTTGCTTATCTGAATGGTCAACTTGTTGCGCAACAAACAGGCCGTATTAATGGATATACGATTCCCTGGTATGGTAATAGTACTGCTTCTAATCTTAATATAGGAATGGATTTTTGGCACAATCGCTTTTTAAAGAATGCAACGGTAGATGAAATTATTTTTTATAATCGTGCTTTAACTCAGGAGGAAATAAGAGCCATTTATCGGGAAATTTTGTCTAACAGTACTGTTATTAGCTATTGGGATTTTTCGGCTTCCGATCCTTCAATTATTAATGACTGGATTTTCTCCGATGTTTCCAGTACAGATGTTGATCCGGCCTGTACCGGATTTACAAGATATTCCGAGGGTTTTCTGGATGGTGATTATTTTGTCATTCATTCTCATTCTAGATATTCACGCGCAGAATGGAATTACAATTTTTCTACTCCTGTCCAACCCTCGGTAATCGAAGTCGGTTATGATTGGGATGCTCAAATTGCCAGCTGTGGTTTTACCCGAATATCTTTTCTAAATTCTAATGGTGAAGAGGTTTTAGGATGGAAATGGGGATACGATGCCTGGGGGCCATATTCTTCTAATTGGGTTTATATTTTAGGCGTGCCTCACCAGGTGCCTTTTAATGTGTCATATGGAAGAGGAGTGATTAGATGGAGAATTAACAATGGATCCGTAGAGTTTTATCATGATGATCAATTGCTCTATAGCGAAAGTGTAAACGGGAGCTTTCAAATTTCTAAAATTTTAATAAAATCCGGGAATACATGTTGTGATGGTCGAAACGACTTTTATACCAAAATAGATTACATCTATGTGGAAAAACAGTCACAGCCGGAAGTTATACAGATTAACCAGCCTCCGGCGGTTATCAGTTTTACTGCCAATCCTTTAAACGGAGAGGCTCCGCTTACGGTGAACTTTTCCTGCACCGCCTCCGATCCAGACGGTTACATCGCAGAATACCGGATCGATTACGGAGACGGATCCTTCGACAGAAATCAAACTGGTAGTTTTACGCATACCTATCAGCAGGCCGGCAATTATACCGCAACCTGCACCGCGGTAGATAACGATAATTTAGAAGACTCGAATACGCTTTCTGTATCTGTTAGCACACATCAGATCTCGCCACCGAGGTTACTGGCTTACTATAGCTTTGATAACTGTGATGCTCACGATGATAGTGGTAACGGATATGATGGTGTAGTGTATGGTACTTTAGAATGTGTTCCCGGAGTTAAAGGATATGCCTTTCGTTTCAGTGACGGCAATTATATAGATTTGCCAGATTTCTTCCAGGGATATTCTTATGTGTCAGTATGTGCTTGGATAAAAAAAGAAGACACTAATTATGCACGTGAACCTATAATTGATGCCTGGAAAGATTCTGAAACCTTCCATATTTCCTGGAAAAATACTTCTGGTTGGTGTGGAGATTCCCATATTTATTCTAAGGGTTTTACTTTTGGTGTTCATCCTGGACATCCGGGTGATGAATATGATCCGGAGAAACACATATGTTCTAACAATAGCACAGTTATAGGACGATGGACTTTTGTTTGTGGCACTTTTGATGGTCAGACATTGAAACTTTATGAAAATGCTCGTCTTGTGTCTGAGTATTCGTATCCGGATAATCAACGATTTTTAGATTATTCCGATGCTGAGGGCTGGAATCGCAGAGGACCGGATATTCGTATCGGAATAGATAGGCATAATAACGCAAATTTTAATGGATACTTAGATGAGGTAAGAATTTATAACTATGCTTTGTCTTCAGAAGAGATACAGCGTCTCTACGAAGAAGGACAATCTCAAATCAATCAGCCGCCGGAGATTGTGGATTTCACCGCTGATCCCACAAGTGGTGAGGCTCCCCTCGAGGTGAACTTCCGCTGTGAGGCCACGGATCCCGACGGCTACATTGCGGAATACCGTATCGACTACGGAGACGGGAATTTTGACGAGAATTCGGGCGGGGTTTTCACTCACACTTATAGGGAACCGGGCTCTTATGTAGCCAGATGCATAGCATTTGATGATAGCGGAGCTCAGACTTCATATACGGTCGATTTATTAATAGAGGCATTGCCTACGAGCCAGGCGGAATGTAACTCCACTAATTTAGAAGCCTGCATCACGCAGAGCGATTGCGATGCCGCGGGAGGGTATTGGTATAACGGAACCTGTCATTCCGCCCCGCAAAACGGGACCGTTTGTAACATCTTCGATGTTTCCGGATGCAATCAGGAAGAATGCGAAGCCCTGGGGTTCTGGTGGTATGATGGGGGTTGCCATTTCAATCCCTCCACCGGAGCAGAGCTTCCTGACAACGAGGCCGAATGTGAGGCTCAGGGATACTACTGGAATAACTTAAGGGGCGGTTATTGCGCGGAAGCCTTTGAGGGACAGAGTCTGAATGATTTTCACGGTCCGGTTGGCGATCTTACTTATTCCGGAGAGGTGGATCTGGTCCACCCCATGACGGTGCCGGAAGAAGATAGGGGAAGACATGTAGATGCGGTTTACTGGCTGGCGGAAGTAAACGGTCAGTATTTCTTTGTGGTTAAACATTGTCAATTGTTCTTCTGTAGTTACGAATTGGTGCCTTATTATGGAGGTGAAATTGAAGATCTGAATCTGGGAGGGATGGAGCTGGGAGAAAGCTTGGATCTTTCTGAAATACTGAGTGAAGTCAAAGTGGGTGGGAGATCTTTTGATTTTAATCGTCTACCTCTTTACGGATTCAGAGGTGATATAACCGTTTATGTGGGATACGCCACGGGAGATGAAAGGCGGTTTGTACTCACCAGTTATGTGCTTCATATACGGTAAAACCGGGGTATTAAGTTATTGTCTTGAGAATGCCCCTCTTCCCTGAGAGGAAGGGGGGCGTAAGATTTATCTAAACAAACATGCTAAAGAAACCGCTTAAAAAGTTCTGAAAAAGGGCGGTTTCAATCTATCCGACGCTATCAATCTCTTTCTATAGTGGACATTTTGCCCTACCTCTATGTTCGTGGCTCACGAGGGGCCGTGCGAATAGCCGCAGCCGATCAGGGCACGAGGCTTCGCAGGGCTAAAGGGAGATGGCGAAAGAGATCGCAAAGGGATGGGCTCGGTCGCAGGCTGAAACCGTACTCGTTCACGCAGAGGGTGTAGCGGGCGGTGAAGGGAAGAAGCATGAGAGGGGCGTAGTCGGATTGCACGAAAAGATCATAATGTTTAAGACGTTTCAGGACCCATAAAAGGCGCGCCGCGCGTCGAGCGGGGTAGGGAACAAACCTTTGGCGGGGGAGCTGGAACCAGGGAGGATCGCCGCGGGGGATTAATACTTCCACCGAAAGGTCTCCCCGTTCGCGAAGGACGCGGGCGAGCGGTCGCTGAAGGCCCGTGGCCGAGAGATTCACCGTGGGCGATATCAGAACCCGACGGATCTCCTGACGCCGGAAGACCTCTTCCACTCTGGAAGGATCCCGATAGGACCGGGGAAGCGATATTCCCCTGCGTCCCCAGCGGCCTTTCCGGAAGTCTCTCAGGGCCTCCGCTATCAGATCGCCCAGTTCCGGTTTCCCTATAAGGGCGTAATAAAGGGGTTTGCGTGCGATCCTTCTGAAAACGCACCGAAGATGCGCGTGGTCTCCGTGTTCCCGCACCACCTCGAGTACATTCCGATTGTCGTAGTAAAGTACCCAGGTAGGGACTTTGGCTATGCCGGAAAGATGCCAGATGAGGGAACGCGTGCAGACCGCCACCCCGTATCCGAGGCGAGCGATTCGGAGGCACCATTCCACATCGTCAAAATGAATGAAAAAGTCTTTCCATAACCCGGCCTTACGCGCCACGGTATTCCTTACTAGTAGCGAAGCCGCGGCCACATAATCCACCTCTATTATCTGAGGAAGGCCCGGGATATATCGGCTCAGATCCGGAGGCTCGGATAAAAGACTTTCCGCGGTCCGTCCGCGCCAGAGGGGGATTTCCGTTAGATGGTAATTCAACACCAGCCGCCCGGTAGTAAAATCAAAGAAGGCTCCTATTTCGTTTATGCGCCAGGGGTAATCCAGCTGAAGCATTACGGAACCACATGCTCCGAGATCCCGGTGGGTTTCCAGGGCCTCCACCAAATGCGCGAGGGCCTCTCGATGAACAAGAACATCATTGTCAAGCAACCATAAATAGTCGTACCGATCTTCAGGCAAAGAGAAGGCGTAGCGAAGGCCGGTATTGAATCCCCCGGTTCCTCCCAAATTTTCAGTGTTTTCGATAAGTTTTACTTCGGGAAAAGCACTTTTGATGGCCTGTACCGTTCCATCGGTAGAAGCGTTGTCCACCACCAGTATGTCCAGAAGCTCCTGGGGATAGGTTTGTTGACGTAGGGAGCGTAAAAGGTTCAGGACATAATCTTTTTTGTTCCAGGTCACAATGATGATCAAAATTTTTGATTTTGGAGTCATCTCCGAAAATCTCGCTTTATAAGCGTTTGCCCAGACGTCCTGAAATTCCGTCTCTTATTCCTTTAAGACCCAATTTCCATTCCTTCACCGAGAAGTTCCTGTGTCGCAGGAGATATAGCCACCAAAAGATAAAAGCTCTAGTACGGCTTCTGGCTCCTATGTGGACGGACAAATAGGTCCAGTTTCTGAAAAAGTAGTAGACTTTGGGGCCTCTCAGGACCGGCCGAAAATAATGATGGTGGATTCTGGCCGAAGGGACAAAGTAGAGCTCACCATGGCGGGACAGGCGCCAGGTATACTCGATATCATCGAAACAAATAAAGAAATCCGCCCTGGGGAAACCTATATTTTTAAAGGCTGAAAATTTGAGAAGCAGCCCCACGAAGGTTCCCACGGCTACCGGTCCCAGCGGCTCCTCTCCTGTCTCCTTCAGGGAGTAGCCCGGGTGTGGGGGAAAATCGCCGGGACGATAATGTTTCTTGGGCCAGGAATACCCTTCTATTTGGCCCTGTCGGGTGTAAACTCCCGGGAAAAAACCCAGTGCTTTCGGCAATTGCCGGGCTGCTCCAAGGAGTTTATGCAGAGCCTCCGCCTCCGGACAGGCGTCATCGTCAAGCAACCAGATAAAGTCTCCCTGCCAGTTTAAGCTTAACCACTTCAGGCCATGAAAAAATCCTCCGGCTCCGCCGGTATTTTCGGGAAGAAACAGGGTTTTCAAACCATAGCGTTTGGCTTCCCCCGTTAGCCATTCCCGAGTACCATCTCCGGAAAAATTGTCCACGATCAAAATTTCTTCAGGGGGATAAGTTTGATTCTTGAGGGCCTCTATCGTTTCCCGCAAAAGAGGTAACCGGTTGTAGGTAACGACCAGGGCCGCGACCTTAGACATGATTCCCGAGAATGTTTCGAGCGAGTTCTAGAGCTTCCAGTACCGCCTGATCCATATTGAGGTACCGGTAGGTGCCCAGCCGTCCCAGGAAGTGAACATTCTTTTCCCGGCGCGCCAGATCCAGGTACTTTTGCCTCAACTCGGAGTAATCGGGAGCCGGGATCGGGTAGCAATCCACCCCGGTTTCTCCGGGATATTCATACGAAATGGTGGTGAAGGGATGTTTTTGGCCGGTGAGCTTTTTGTATTCGGTAATACGTGTGAAATCGTAGTCGTTGGGATAGTTCACTACCGCGGCCGGCTGGAAGCTTTCTCGGAAATGCGTTTCGAAAACGAATTCGAGACGGCGATAGGGTAGGGGGCCAAAACAATAGTCAAAGAAAGCATCAAGAGGTCCGGTATAAATTATAGTCTCGGCTTTAAAATCTTCGCGATGGCGAAGATAATCCACTCCGAGAACGAGAGCGATGTTCGGGTGAGTCACCATCCTTTCGAACATTCTGGTATATCCCTCCAGGGGGATTCCCTGCCATGGATCGTCAAAATAGCGTGTATCACGCGAAAAACGAACAGGGATACGGGCGCATACCTCCGGGAGAAGTTCTTCAGGAGACCGTCCCCACTGCTTTTTAGTGTAATTTTCAAAAAAAGTCCGATACAGGTCCTCCCCCACCTGAGAAATAATAACTTCTTTAGAGTTTTGCGGAGGCCGTGTTAGAGGAACTTTGACCTCTTCAAGATGGGCCCGAAACTCTTCTACGGAAAATCTTTTTCCGTAAAGTGCCTCCAGAGTGAGAGGAGAAATAGGAAAGGGCACAAATCTTCCTTCTACCCGGGCTAGGACCCGGTGCTGATAATAACGCCAGCGCGTAAAACGGGAAAGGAAGTCCCAGACCTCCTTGTAACGGGTATGAAAAATGTGGGGACCGTAACGATGGATTAAAATGCCGTACTTATCGTATTCGTCGTAACAGTTACCACCGAGGTGGAAGCGTTTTTCTACAATCACTACGCGCTTGCCGGCCTCCGCTAAAACCCGGGCCACCGTAAGGCCGGAAATGCCGGCCCCAACTACCAACACATTCGTTTTCATCTTGTATGCTCTTCAATCAACCTCTTGAGATATTGAGAATAGAGACCATCCCCGAACATGTTGCATCGAGATAGGATCTCTTCGGAAGATATCCAGCCGTTAGCCAGAGCGATTTCCTCCGGACAGGCCAGCATCTTTCCGGACCGCTTTTCGTAAACGGCTACGAATTCCGAGGCTTCCAGAAAGCTCTCGGGAGTTCCGGCGTCGAACCAGGTGAAGCCGCGCCCCAGGCGATAGGCCTTAAGAAGTCCCTTTTCAAGATAAATCTGATTTATACCGGTGATTTCGTATTCTCCGCGAGGGGAGGGCTTGAGTAGCCTGAGAAAGTCCCACACCTGCGAGTCATAGAAATACAACCCGACCACCGCCCAGTTTGAAGAAGGGCGGCGAGGTTTTTCCTCAAGGCGCAGAACGCGTCCCTTTTCGTCAAACTCCGCTACACCGTAACGCTCGGGATCGTGAACCTGATAAACGAAAATGGCGGCCCCTCCCCCTTCCTCCACCTCACGACGTGCTTTTTTCAGGAGAGCGGGCAATCCGTGACCGAAGAAAATGTTGTCGCCCAGGACCAGACATACGGACTGTCCTTCAAGGAGGGAGGCCGTGCTTTTCAGGGCGTGGGCCAGGCCCAGAGGGGCTTCCTGAACCACATATTTCAAGCGGATCCCCAGGTGTTCCCCGTTTCCCAGAAGCTTCTTGAAAGCGGGAAGATCCTCACCGTTGAGGACGATGATAATGTCCCGCAATCCCATCAACATGAGGATGGATAGGGGATAGTAAATCATGGGTTTGTTATAGACGGGAAGAAGGTGTTTGTTTACCGCCACGGTAATGGGGAACAGTCGGGTTCCCCGGCCTCCCGCCAGAATTACCGCCTTCATGGGGACGGTATTATAGTATTTCATAAACTAAAAGCAATTTCACGCCGAAGGGAGGTTCCTTCCACATGGAGAATGAAATTTCCGTGGACGCCGGGGGTGATTTCGGAGACGGGTTCTCTGTCCCCGGCGGACCGCACCTCCAGGGAGATCAGAGCCAGTTCCTTCGGAGAGCCTTCACAGGGGTCGCCCTCGATCCGGGAACCCTTCAGGGGATGTTCGTTAAAAAACCACCGCCGGCCGCGTTGGAAGTAACATATCGCTACCGGAGGAACGGAGGCCCAGGTGGTGATAAAAACCAGTCTGTCTCCGGTCCAGAGAAAAAAGGGCTGCACCCTGCGCCCCTGAAAAGTGACCGCGCCCTTATAGATGTTGTGCAATTCGCGTCGCAATCCCTCCGCCTGAAGGATGGCCGAAAGGGAAGGCCCTCGCTTCAGGGCCCGGGAAAAGTAAAAATGCGCCCTCTGAAGCGTTTGCACGATCAGGGCCAGGAGAACCAAGGCTGCAAGCAGTTCTATGAGGGTAAAACCTCGCCGCCCCCCCGGGATAACCTCCACATCAGTCTCCGCTGCCCGAATCCGTCTTCAGGTTCTTTATTACTTCCCGGTTTATTCTCCAGCGTTCCGGATCTATAAACCAGCCCCACTTATTAAAATATTGTATCGCTGAACGGAGATGAACTTTTAGAATATCCGGATCCCGATAGGAGGCCCGGCGGTGTATGTGATAAATGTGCACCAGAGGGTAGTAAACATTTCGAAAGGCCCTCCATATCCGCCTGGAAAGATCCGTATCCTCGAAGTACAGAAAAAAGCGTTCGTCGAAAAGGCCCACCTTTTTTAGGGCTCGCGTCCTCAAAAACATGAAACATCCGGAAAGAAAGGGAACCTCCATGATTCGATTGTAATCGGCAAAGCGAAGTTCGTAGTAGCGATTGAAGTACTCCCGCAACTTCCGATTCACCGGAAACCGCCGGAGAAAGAGCACCAGGGGGGAAGGGAGTAGCTTACATAGGTACTGGAGGCGACCGTCCGGATATAAAACCCGAGGCATCACGAGACCGATGTCCCGGTTTTCTCGCATGAAATCGAACAGTTCTTCCAGAACTCCTTCGCCGAAATAAACATCCGGATTCATGACTAGGTGAAAAGGAGGAGGGGAATTGTTAAGGACCTCGCGCAGCACGAGGTTGTTGCCCCGGGCATATCCCTGATTGGAAGGACTTTTACGAATTATGATGCGCGAATCCCGGGCTATTTCGGGCAGACTATTTGCATTGCCGTTACAGATCAGGTAGACTTTCAATCGGAGTCCGGAAGAAAGAAGACTCTGCAGGGCTTTTTCCACTATTTCCGGCGGATCGTTGTAGGTGACGATGGATACGGTTAAGTCCAGAGACATCCTTTTCCGTCGTTTCCTTTTTTTCCTGAGGCTGGAGTGTATTATACTACTTTTAAGTCTTTTTACAGCCCGGTTTCCGCTTTTAGCCTCCGACGCAAACGATCCGCTGGTGGAGCGCAATCTCTTTTCTCCGGAAAGAAGCTTCAGGCCTTCGGAGACGAAAACTCATTCCGGAGCTTCTTCTATAAGCGCAGACAGATTGAATAAAAATTTAATACTCAGAGGAACTTATTGCCTGGGCAGGGAGTGCTGGGCCGTGCTGGAACTTAAACCCCCGGCTAAAACATTGCTCCATCTTGAGGAACTACCTTCCCGGCGCATCGTGCGTTTGCGCTCAGGAGAGAACATAGGTGACTGTACGGTGGAAAAGGTGGAAAGGGGAAGGATCAAACTCGGAGGCGGCCCCTGCGGGGGGCTCTGGCTCTCTCTGGCTCTGTCACCCGAGCGAAAAAGACCCCTTCCTCCCCCAGGTCCTCCGGTCTCAAAACCTTCCCGCACGGCCGCCGCCCCGGCCAGGACTGGCGGAGGGAGAAAGCCCGGGAAGGGGGGCGCTTTTCCCTCCGGAGTCGCTTCCAGCACCCGCGGGAGTAAAACCTCTATTTCCGTCTCTTCTCGTAAGGCGAGGTCCTCCGCTCCCCGAACCGGTCCCGAAGCCAAAAACCACTCCGGAAAGAACCCCGGCCGCAATCCCTTTCTTGAATTACTCAAGCGCATCAGAGAAGGACGAGCTCCAGCACCCTCCCGGAAAGCGCCTTTTCCCTTTCTTCCTCCATCCGGGCAATGAAGTATCGCTATCTGGCCTTAAGAGAAGGGCGGGAAGAGAAGGGCTGGCTGGAGGCCCGGGACCTTCAGGCCGCTCTCCAGAGCCTCCGTGACAGGGGATTAATCCCTATAGAGGTGGAACCGTACAGGAGAAAAAGCCTTCTGCCCCGACGAAAACTCGGAGAGGAAGAAATCCTTCTCTTTACTGAACAGCTCTCGCGTCTGGTAAAAGGGGGACTTCCTCTGGACCGGGCCCTTTCTTTTATGGAAAAAATCCTGAGTGCTACGGCCGGTCATCGTCTGGTCCAGCTCGCGGGTCGCTTGAGAAGTCGTCTGAAGGAGGGGCAGAGCCTTTCCGGGGCCTTGGCCGAGGAAGAGGACTTTCCCGCTTTTTATGTGCAGCTGATCCGGGCCGGTGAACTTTCCGGTCAACTACCTAACATCCTCGATTCTCTCGAACAATACCTCAGGGAGCGACAGCGCTTCCGCTCCGAACTGATCTCCAGTCTGCTTTATCCATCCTTTTTGCTCTTTTTCGGCTTAATAGCGGTCCAGACCATTCTAGTCTATATCCTGCCCCGGTTTGCTTCCATCTTTGAGGATTTCGGGGTGTCACCTCCCCGTTTTACCCTATATCTTCTAAAGGCCGGTCTTTTCTGGCGGGACTACGGGGCCTATGTTCTTCTCGGTCTCGGAGGAGGCGTGCTGGTGGGACTGCGATGGCTAAGAGGTGAGGAGCAGCGTCTGTGGCTGGAAAGGAGATTGATCCGAATGCCCTGGGTGGGCAAGGTGCTGGTGTGGGCGGAACTGGCACGGATTTTTCGCGCAATAGGGCTTATGTTGAAGGGGGGATTGTCCCTGCCGGCAAGTTTTCAGCAGGGAGCCCGGATCACCACGCTACACTTAATGAAGGAAGCCCTGGAGGATATGGCGGAAAGGATGAGGACGGGTTATCCTTTAAGATTAGTGTTGCTTGATCTTCCGCAGGAGGCCTCCCTGGTGCGTGATTTCTTGGCTGTGGGGGAGGAAAGCGGGGCTTTACCCGAAGCCTGCTTTCAGGTGGCCGCCGTGTGTGAGGAGCGTTTCCGAACGACGGTGACCCGTTTCCTCAGGGGGCTCGAACCGGCCACCATATTGTTTTTTGGGCTTTTCATCGGCTCCATAATGGCCACTCTTCTCAGCGCTATCTTCAGCGTTCAGCCATGAAGAGTTCCGGGCGCGGCACAGGTATAGTAGCCGGTCTCGTCTTGCTGACTCTCTTTTTATGGACGGGCGGGGGGCATGGAGAGGAGGCTCCTTTCTGTATTACGGGTACCGAATGCGGTCCGGGAAGCTACTGTTTCCGAGAGAAATGTGATCTGGTGGTGGGGAAGTGCACGGCCCGTCCGGACTTTTGTCCGGAGGTGTATCGGCCCGTGTGCGGATGCGACGGGCGCTATTCCAACGCCTGTTTTGCAGCCATGGCCGGGGTCCCGGTAGCCTACGAGGGGGCCTGCGAGGGAGCTCCCCTCTGGTTGCGTCTATGGACCGACGGCCGGCGGGTTTTTCGCGAGGTGGGGAGGCCTTTCCGGAAATAAAGCGTATCGGCTCTACTACGCGCCTTATCCTGATCCCCATCCCATTGAAAGCGTTTTTCTGGGGGAGACGGTGGAGATTTCCGTGGAGCTTCCGGAGGATGTAGCCCTTTATGTGGCGGTGGCGGAGGAGGGAAACGGTCGTTTTTCTAATGTGGAGCACTTCCGGGTGAGAATGCCCTGGAGGCCGGCTCCGGGCACAAGCTGGCAGTGGCAGCTCACCCAGCCAGTGGATGTCTCAGTGGAGGCCGAAGTGTTCGATGTGGATCTTTTTGAAACGCCGCCGGAGACGATCGCCGAGCTCAAACGGCGCGGCCGAAAGGTCATTTGCTACTTCAGCGCGGGAAGCCTCGAGCCCTGGCGTCCGGACGCGGACGCCTTCCCGGAGGAGATAATCGGGAATCCCCTCGAGGACTGGCCCGAAGAAAGGTGGCTGGACATAAGGCGGCTCGACCTTCTGGCCCCCATTGTGAGGGCGCGTCTGGATCTTGCCGTAAGGAAGGGCTGCGACGGCGTGGAGCCGGATGATGTGGATGGGTATCTGCACGATACCGGATTTCCGATCACCTACGGGGATCAACTCCGCTACAATGTGTGGCTCTCCCTGGAAGCCCACAAACGGGGACTTTCTATCGGATTAAAGAACGATCCGGAACAGGCCGAGGAGCTCGAGCTCTTCTTCGACTGGGCGCTGGTGGAGGAATGCTTCGAATACGGGGAGTGTGAGGCCTATCGGGTATTCGTTCGGCGGGGAAAGGCCGTTTTCGCCGTGGAATACAACCTGTCTCCGGAGGAATTCTGTGCCGAGGCCGCCGAACTGGGTTTCTCGGCCCTTCGCAAGAGACAAGAACTGGACGCCTGGCGCATCCCCTGCCGTTCCGTCCTCGATTTCCGATAATAAATCTTATGTAAAATTTAACGCCGTTCTCCAGAAAGCGGGTTAAGGTGTCCTTGAAAGGATACGACCGTATGGCGAAGACGGAGTTTTTCGGATAAGGTGGTCATGTGATACGGTTCTCCCTTTTTCTCTTCGTCTTTCTGGTTCTGGGGGCGATAGAAGGTTCGGCCGGGGATCTGCACCAGCATATACTGCCTTTCGGAAACCGGTTCTCCGGAGAGCCCCTGTCGGAAGCCGTTCCCCCTTACCGTTACACGGAAAGGATATCCGGAGTAACCGTACGCTGGAGGCCGGGAGTGGAGGTTCCGGTCTTTCTGGATCGAAGGGATGCCCCCGAGATGGAGCGTCTCTTGATCGAAGCCCTCGATTTGTGGAATAGCCTCGGGGCCGTAAATCTGGTCTATGCCGGACGGAGGGATCTGTCCTTTCTGGCGAACGACTGCGGAGAGGGGGAGAGCGAGACCGTTCCTCCGGGCATCTATGTGACCGCGCTGGCCGTCCCCGGCACCGAAGGGTGTCTGGATCCGGACAGCGCGGGGGTCACGCATTCCTACTACGCGGTGAATCCCCTATCCATTTACAAACTTTTTTCCGCCGTTTTCATAGATCCCTCGGTGCCTGCCTATCCCTTCGAACTGGCGCTGGCGGTGGTGGCCCACGAAATAGGACACGCTCTGGGCCTGGATCATCCCTTCGACCACAGGGAACCCCATACCCCCTCCATCATGAACTATTACGAATACGGCACCACCCTGCCCTCTCGCTCCGACCTGGAGGTGTTGCGTCGTCTTTACGGCTCCCCTCCGGTAAGGTATGTGCGCCTGCGGGCCTATGTCTATCGCTATGCCGACATGGGCCCGGACCCCTTTCCCCCCGATACCGTTTGCGTGTGGGGATCCTTGGGGCTAAAGACCCTTAAGGGGCTTGAGAGGGTCTCTTCCGGGGAAAACGCCCTGTGTTATCGTCCCGTTGCCCTTCCCGTTCGCCTGGAGAGCCGGGGCGGGGATATCTGCGTCATAGAATCGATACCCTCGGCCCCCGCGGACAATCTGTGTCGCAAAACAGCTCTGCACATTCCTGAGAATGAAACATACACGCGATGGATAGTTCCCCAGGACACGGAAGGAAGCCTCTTTCGCCTGGGAGAAGCCTCCCGGGATGGATGCGGGAAACCCGGCGAGATCCTCCGATTGGTCCTGAACCTTCCGGCCCCGGACAGGGAAGCCTGCGTGTGGGCCGGCGTCGTCCTCCCCGGGGGGAAAATCTTATGGTTTTCGGGGAACGGTCCTTCCGTCCGGGACGCGTCGGACAGTTTACCGCTTCACCCGTACCGCTGGAACCCCGGAGAGGCCCGGGAGGTGTTCCTTTCGGAAAGAATCCCGGTGGAGGAAGTTCCGCCCGGAAGGTATTACCCGTTCGTGTTAATCTCTCCCGTTCGGGATTCCGCCCTCTCCGGCCCTTATCTTCTGGAATATTACTCCTTTAGCGTTCCGTGCCCGGAAAATCCTTGCCTTCCATAAAAAGGTACTATAATTTTTTATTAAATTAAATACAGGAGTCAACTATCAGGAATTGATAGCTAGGCATGGGGCACCCCCGCAGGAGCAAGTTTAGAAGGATCGAAGAATTGATTACGAGTAGAGAGGGCATAGATTACCCGGATCAGTTTGTTAACTACGGCTATCATGGCTTTTTTATAGCTTCTGAACTGGGTGTATTTCCTTCGGAAGTAATGCTGAAAAGTTTTCTCCCACTTGACCGTTCCTACGGCCATCTGGAAGAGGATATTTCGAAGGTAAGGATTTCCCTGTTTGGAGATGTTCATACGGACCTTCCATTTTCCGGATTGTTTGACCACGGGATCTGTTCCGGCATATTTGATCAGTTTTTTGGCGTTACTGAAGCGTTTTATGTTTTCGACTTCGGCCAGGAACCTGGAGGCGAGGTCGCGGGAGATGCCTTTTATGGAGGAGAGGCATTCCAGCTGAGTTTTCATGGTAGTTTCGATCTCCGTCTGGAGGTCTTTTTCCAGTTTTTCGATCATGGATTGGAGGAAGAAGATCTTTTGGATGTAAATTTGGAGGATTTTTTCCAGGCCTTTATGAGAGATCCCCACCGAGTTTTGGGCCACCTGCACGAGGTCTTGAGCGGAGAAGGAAGGTTTACGGCCCGGCAGTCGGGAGAGGATATAGTCTATTTTTCCCCAACCGGCTTTGGCAATTCTTTTAGCGGAGGGGTAGCGGCTGAGGATTTCAAGGAAGGCCCGAGAGAAGACATTGAAGTGTTTTTCGGCTTCGGGGAAAAGGGCGGCGAGGGAGTGTTTGATTTGGGTTTTGGCCTCGGCGATTTCCTGTTTGAGTTTTTGGATTTGTCGGGCCAGGAGTTTGGTTTCGGAGGGGAGGGTAGCTGGTTTAAGGAGGTGGGGATTGGAGAGGGCAAAGAGCGCCAGGAGGAAGGCGTCTTTTTTATCGGACTTAGAGGGGTTGTTAGCGGAGACGAACCGGACGAAGTGATGAACCATTTTAGGGTTGAGGAGGGATACCCGGAAGTCCTGGTCCAGGAGGAAGGCGAGGAGAGGGAGGTGGAAGCGTCCGGAGGATTCAAGGACGATATGGTTTGGGGTATAGGCGGAGAGAGTTTGGAGGAAGTCTTCGAAGCCTTTGGAAGACATGGGGAGGTTTTTGGATACGAGCTTTCCCTTTTGTGGGTGAAGGATACAGAACTGGAAGGAATTTTTGGCGACATCGATACCTATGTAGAACATAGGCTACCTCCTGGGATAAGGTATATGTCCCTCAGCTCCATCCTCCCGTTTGGCAGGGGCTTTTGCGCCCAACCAACCAATTGGGAGTTGAGGGACAGAGGGACAGACTCCTATAGAGGCTTCCAAGCCTACGAAAAATGGAGTCCTTGTCCCTCTATAAACTTTATCTCGGGAATGGATATAACATAATTCATTGCAGGAGGAGAAAAAATGTATTTTCGCTTAATATCGTTTGTTGTGTTGTTTCTATCTACTTTGTTGATTTTCTCCGGGAGTATCGCCAAAGCCGATTCTGCCTACGAAGACCACGATTATTACAGAAATCGCCAGGAGAATATGGCAGACAATCATGATCCCGGTGAAAGAATCGAGGAATCAGCCGGCAATTACATCGTAATTGCATACAATGATTTAGGGATGCACTGCACGAACGAGGATCACTCGATGGTTTCGATCTTGCCTCCTTACGGCGCTTGTCAAGTTTTTTGTGTCTAGACCTGTAGGTCATCTTTTTCGTACCTCTCTTTAAAGAGGTATCTCAGAAGGTGAGCCACCTGCTGATATTTCCAGTTGGCCCTCTTCCACCAGCCCTCAAGCAACTCCCTGGCCAATACCCCATATCTGAAATCCCGGTCCCTTTCGGAGTGAAAATACCCTCCACAGGCCCTCTCCGCCTCCTCTATCTTCCGATTGACTCCTTCGGCCACATTCGTAGACGATAGTAATGCCCTCAGCTCCTTTGGATATTTCAGAAAAGCCAGATATTGTTCCTTGCGATTGGCTATTCTTTTCACAAAATCCGACTCCTGGGGTAGCTTCTCCAGCAGAGCCTCAAATAACCTCAAACCTTTCTCATAGGTGAGGCTGTTTTTAATGCTCTGGAAGTATTCCCTGAAGGTTCGGTAATGTTCCCGGCTGAGGTGGCGTTTAGCATTTCTCAGGAGATGAACGGTGCAGAGCTGAATATCGGCCTTAGGGAAGAAGGTCCTGGTAAGGGAGGAAAGCCCGGGGAAATCATCGTGAACCACGATAAGGACCCTTCGTAACCCTCTCTGGCTCAAGGTTTCAAGAACCTTTTTCCAGCCTTCCTTGCTTTCCCGACCTTCAAAGGTGTAGAGGCCCAGGAGCAACTTTTGGCCCTCAAGGGTAAGGCCTATAACCACATAGGTAGTGTATTCCCGGACTTCCCTTCCCTCCTTAACTTTCTGGCGGATGGATTTGCCGTCCAGGAAGATGGCGGCCAGATCCGAGGGCAGAGGCGAGGTGTTGAGGGTTTCGAGATAGGTCACGAACTCTTCAATCACTTCGTCCAGGTAGTTCTGATTGATAGGTAGATCCAGATGTTTAAGGGATCGGGAGGCGCTTTGTATGGATCGGGCCCCTAAGAGGAAAGAGAAGGCCATGTTGAGGTAGTCTTCTGGGAGGTAGCGGGTGTGTCCGGGAGGGAGGAAGAAGGGGCGGAATTTTTCGTAGCGGGTGCGGGCAATCTCCACCGGGAAGGAGAGTCCTCCTATCTGGAGGTTTCTCTGGTAGAAACCGTTTCCCTTGTCGTGGGGATGGTGTTTAAGGTGGATGGCGCGGTGAGCCAGGCCCAGGTGTTTGAAGAGCCAGGAGAAGAATTCCTGAGGGACAAAGTCCTCCCACTTCTGGAGCTCCTCTAGAAATTTTTCGGTAAAGAGTTTATCTTGCTTCATAGGTGTACCTCCTGTTTGAATTTTTTCTCGCTGCCTAGGGAGCCTTTCCCGTTGGAGAGGCTCCCTCTTTTCTCTTAATACCCGGACACAAAAATTTAGGTACCACCCCTCCTTACAACACACTTGTGGCGCAGGTGATTCAAAGAGGCGAAGAGCCGCGAATCGTAACACAGGGCATTACGGTAGAATATCGCTTGCTTCAAAACACTACCTGTCAGGGGATAAATTTTTGGAATTATGCAGGTCAGCTTTTCGGGGTGGATCTTTCCTTTTGTACCGGATTGACCGGGAAAACCTTAGTAGGCACTATGGATCTTGAGGGCGATAGATTTGTCGCTAAAGGTCTTCCTTTGACCCCTTTCGATGACGATGGTGCTTTCAATCCGTATCCCCTGGTAGAAATAGTGGTCAGGGACGCACAGACGGGAAATATTCTGGCCACAACCACCACGGTGGCCCCGGTGTCCCATGAAATGAATTGTCATCGGTGCCATGGAGGAAGTGGCGGTCAGGACACCATGCTTAACATTCTGCAGAAACACGACGAGCTGGAGGGAACGGATCTGGCAAACCACACCCCCCGTGCTGTGTCAGAATTGTCATGCCGATCCGGTTTTAAATAAGGAGGGAATACCAGGCGTGCCCTCTTTTTCTCTCGCCATGCACGGAAAACACGCGAGGGTTTCTCCCCGGCCGGGGTGTTACGATTGTCATCCCGGACCTGTTACGCAATGTCTGAGGACGGCTATAGAAGGCATGCAGAGCTGCGAAAACTGTCATGGAAATCTGCAGGAAATGGCCACTTCTTTGCGGAATGGTCGGCGACCCTGGCTGGACGAACCGAAGTGTTCAAACTGCCATCAGGGTCTGGAGATAGACACCGGCTCCACCCTATACAGAGACGCCCGGGGGCACCACGGAGTGTACTGCGCTACCTGTCATTACGAACCACATGCCTGGTGGCCTTCGCTTCTGCCCAAAGACAACCGGCAGGCCATCCTCCTGCAGGGCGAGTCCGGCCCTCTGGGGAAAAACTGTCTGGCCTGTCACACTTCTCTTCCGGATGAACCCGGCCCCCACGGTCTCCCGCCTTCCAGTACGGCAGAGGTCGTCAATCTGGCCCCTTCTTCACCCCTCGAAGGAAGGAGATTTCTAGGGCCTCCGGTCACCTCCTCTTCTCAAGCTCACCTCTCCATGCCCAGGAGAGGGAAGATGGTTTTAATACCGGAATTGCTAGTTCCCGAGGACAGGATCGGGGAGCGGGTCTCGCTTTATTATCTGGTTTGCTCTGCGGACCACTCCTGGTGCAGCGATGTGAGATCTTTGGGGAGGGTCACCCTTGGCCACACGGTGTTGTTTCCTATCATAGAAACTCCAACACCTCTTAGCGGTATTCCCGCTGGAACTTATAGGATCTATGTAGGGTTTTCCAGAGTGCCAGACTTCTCCGACCTAGTTTACTCATTTTACGAGGTAAAATTGGATTAACGGAGAAAATTGTAAGGTTTGGGGTCTCCGGCTGGGAGGAAGCAGTGGATAGACCGCCACTCTACAAAAGGGGCGGACACCAGCCGAGCATGAAGACTTCTGAGCCACGGCCAGCGCAGGTTGATTTCCTTAAAAGTAAAAATTCTCCTTCTTAAGGCAAAATTCAATTTGTTTTTTCCTCGGTGCCCTGATCCCTTTTGTAGGGCGGCGGTCTATTCACCGCCTCCCCCGGCCGGGGAACCCGGGCCTTATACAATTTTTTCGTTTAATTTCTACCTTCTGGAGCATCCAGATCAAGAAGGGAAATATCCCAGAAGGAGGAAAAGGAATCGTTGAGTGAAGCCGGTTTATAAAGTTCCGGGTTTTCCCTCGATGGGGGAAGGCCCCCAAAAAGAAAGCGAAGAGCCGCACCCACAGGCACCCCGGGGGTTTGGGGGCGAAGTCCCCAGCACGGGAGCCGGACTTATCCGGGAATTTTGGGCTTTCCCGGTCTTTTCTCCCAACCGGTAGATGCTAATATATGCACATGAAGAGACCTGTCCTGAAACTCGCCTTTCCCGGGAGCCACCGTCAAAGCCGGTTTCGTTTAAGAATTTCCAGATCCGTTGCATATTTTGTGGGTTTCTGGATAATACTGAACGCCTTTCTCCTGTGGCGTTATCTTTATCCGGCCTGGTCTTCCCTCCAATCCGTTCGAGAGCTCAGGATTCAGAAGTCCGCTCTATTAAAGAACTACCGCCAGAAATTACTCGAAACGAAAAACAAACTCGAGGCCCTGAAACGCGATTCCGCCTCCGGCTCCTCCGGCATCCCCAGGATGCAGGACAGCTACACCCTGGTATCCGACCTCCAGAACCTCATGAAGGACATACCCGACCTCAACATCAAAACCTTTCGCATCGTCTCCAGCCGCCCGGTGATCGGAGATCTCCACCTGGTACGGATCAACTTCACCCTAGAGGGGAACATTCTGAGTCTGGATGAACTGCTGAAACGGCTTCGCCGAAATGAGTCGGCCTTTAGAATACGGACTCTAAATCTTTTTTCGCGCAAGTTCAGGGACCGCTGGGGACTGTCTATTTCCCTGGAGATTGAGGCTTTGATTCGACTGCCCGAGGAGAAGCAAGCCTGATGGTAAGAGAAAAACGCTCCTTCTCCGTGGAAGTCTGACGCGTAACCGTCGAGAGACGCACATCCTCCACCCACTTTTCCTGTTTTATTCGATTCACTATGGAAAGAATGTCCGTGGCTTCCCCGGAAATAATTATCTCTTTACGGGAAAGATTAAATGAAAACCTATTTACCCAGGCATTTTCCGGGAATATTAAGCTAAGTTTTTTAATAATCTTATATAAATCATAGTTTCCTTTGCGAAAATTTTCCCATTCCTTTCGAATCCTGCGATTCTCCTCGTACTGTTCTATCGCTTCCTCCGTTTTCTTAAGCTCCATTCGAAGCATTCGGAGCCGGCTTTCGAGATCAGCAACGGCCTGTCTCTCCCGGCGGCTCACATCGGTGAGATAAAAGCTCGTACCCAGGATCAGGAGCGGCACGCACCAGGGAATCAGGTAGGCCGGACGAATCCTGGGGCGTACGGAAAAAGGGAATCCTTGAAACACTAACAGTTTTTCCGAAGGGAGCTCACAAATCCGTCCAATCCAGGGCAACATTTCCCGGACCTGGTCCTCCGAATAGACAAAACGGGGCCCGGAAAAGTTCTTCACCACGGTTTCAGCGGAGACCGGATCCGCCGGCAAAAAGGATTTAATCCTGCCCGCTTCCACGATAATTCCCTCGCAGCGATCCTCGCGAAACCAGGCATGCAGTCCATCCCGGGGATTGCGGGCCAGGAGGGCCAGCCCCACCGGAAACACCCCACACAGAGTCACTCCCCGGGGGATCCGGGTTTTAAGTTTTTCGAAGAAGGATCGTTTTTGAAAAACGAAAACGACACGGCCGTTGTCTTTAAAAAAAGCTACCTCCGCCGCCTCCGCATCCTCCTCCATTAAGGAAAGAAGTCGCAGGGCTTCGAGCTGCACCGCTCCGGCTATCTTTCTGGTATCCGCAAGATTAAGCTCCATCTCTCCGAAGTAGAGACATCGATGGGAAATGCCTAAATAAAGGCGCCCAGGGCGGCGATACTCCTCCGGCAACCATAGACGCTCGCCATCAAAATAGGCCGGAACCGTGGAAGGAGACCAGAATTCCACGAAAAGATAGAGACGATCTTTAAGGTTCATAGGGATGGACCCGGGAGTTCTTCTCGCGAAGATATTCCTGTAGTTCCCTTATCCGGCGTTTGAAATTGCGCATAACCTCCTCCGCTTCGGCGCGGGAGCGAACCACCCGGGGGGTTATGGCCACGAACAACTCGGTGCGATCCCGGGAAACGGTGTTCCACTCGAAAAACTTTCCCACCAGGGGTATTCTCCGTAGGACGGGCACACCGGTCTTCCCCGTTTCCTTCCTAGTATCTATCAGTCCCCCCAGAATGACCGTCTGGCCGTCCTCCACCACCAGCGAGGTCTCGATCCTCCTTTTGCTGAAGAGGGGGGACTCCAGGCCCAGATAATTCTTCTGCGCCGTGCTTACCTCCTGCACAATGTCCAGTTTGACCAGACCGCTGGAATTAATCTGAGGCTTGACCTCCAGTATTATTCCCGTATCCCTGTATTGCACATTGGAGGTCACCGTGGGGATGCTCGCCGAGGTGTTCGTCACCTTCTGAGTGATGATCGGCACCTCCTGGCCTATTTGAATACGCGCTTTCCGATTATCAGTAGCCAGGAGCACCGGATTGGAGAGGATGTTTACCTCCGAAACGGACGACAGCGCGTAAAGAAGCGCCCGCAGGCTTTGCCCCCGGAAGAGGGTATAGACGAATCCCGAAACATCCGACCCCAGATCGAAGGGGCCCCGACCCTCACGGGAAAAAACCGCATTGCCCTCCAGCCTGCGCCCCTCCAGCCGGAAGTTGGTCTTCAGAAACCACTCCAGCCCGTACTCCAGAGCCTTGTTCAGAGTGACTTCCGCAATGAGAGTCTCGATGACCACCTGCCGCGGAACGACATCTATCTGTTTGAGCACCCTAAGGATGCGCCTGTAGTCGTCCGGATTGGCCCTTATAAGCAACAAATTATTGGCCTTGTCCGGAACGATCCTCACCTCCCCGGTAAGACCCGCTCCCGAAATCCCCGTTTTTCCCTTTCTGGCCCTGATCACCGTCCTGCGTCGCGAAACATTTCCCTTCGAGAAAACACTCTCCAGGATACGGGCTATTTCCTCGGCATCTCCGTTCTCCACCTGATACACATAGACCCTTTCCTCGCGCACCTCTCCCTTATCCAGATCGATAAGCAGCTGCCAGACCCGTTGAAGCTCTTCCTCGTTCTGAGCAAGAACTAGTAGCGTATCCAGTTTTTCCAGAGGAATTACCTCTACCCTCTGATAGAGACCGCTATCTTTAAGGACACTGGATCGTAGCGATTCTCTTACATATTTAGCCAGATCACCGGCGGCAAGGACTCGACACGGATAGAGCCGGTAAACGAAACGGGCGAATCTCGCCTGGTCCAGGACGGATATAACCCGCAAGACCTTCTGTAAATTGGTGTCTCTATCAACGACCAGCAATATGTTGCTTTGCCTGTCCGCCAGGATACGCCCCTGCGCGGAAACGAAGGACTTGAGCGGAAGCACCAGACTGGTTGCCGAAGCATACCTGGGTCTCACGATCAGGAAACCGGGCCCGGCTCCCACCTCTCCCCGTTTGCGATCGGGAATTACGCGCCAGATCTTTCCGTCCTGAACCAGATCCAGAGCATGCAATTCCAGAACGGCCCTGACTATTTCGATTAATTCCTCGGGGCTGAAATCGCCTTTAATGTGCGCGGTAATCTTGGCCCTGGCCGCAGGATCCACGGCATAATTCAGATGAAGGGTCTTTAAAAGAATCAGATCCAGAAAATCCAGTAAGTCCGCCCCCTCCATGTCTAAAGAAACGGACAGGGGCTTGCCGGAAGCAATTCGATAGTGCCTTTTCTGTAGAGATAAGATCTCGGGAGCCTCCGGGGGAGCGACCGTGTGTTTCCCTTCCGGAACGGTTTTATCCGTCCCGACATTTTCCTTCCGTCTGTCGTCCCCATCCTCCTCCGACAAAATTTTTTGCGGACTCACCCGCGGGTTCGCGGTCGAAAACCTTCCCTGACTCTCCCGGTCGGACGGAAAGGAGGGACCCTTAGGGCTGAGAGGAGGGGTCTTCTTTGGGTGAATGGAACACGAGACGAACAGAAGGAGGGAACACAGGAGAAGGATCAGGGACTTCATTGATTCTCTCCCAGGCCTTTGATGATCAACTCCAGCATGAGCTCATTGAGGCCCCGGCCCTGTTCGGCGGCAAGTACCTTGAGCCTTCTGTGGAGATCTTCCGGCAGGCAGATGGTGGTGCGTTTGTAGGGTACCTCCGGGTTTTGCCCTTTATTCCCGGCCTCCCTTTTTTTCTGCCTGAGCAGTTCGCTCACCAACCCTTTCGACATGATTGCCTCCCTGTCATAAGGAGTTCAATATTTTACCGATTTCCTTTCTTATTCTGGTCCCCATGGGACCGGCCTCCTTAAGTCTCCAGACCGGAATTCCTTCCCGCAGGGCCTCCTCCAATCGAACCGTGGCCGGAAGGACGGCCAGCACGGGGAGGGAAAGCTCCTCCGACAATTCCGCAAGCTCCTCCAGAGTGCTCTGCGCCACCCGGGTACGGGAACTCACCGCGTTCATCACTATACCGGCCACCTCAAGCCCGGGATTCACGCTTTCCCTCACCTCTTCCACTACATTGAGGAGATCTCCCAGACCGGAGACCGAAAAGATTTCGGTGCGCATGGGAATAACCACCCTGTGCCCTGCCACCAGCGCCGCCAGCGAAAACAAACCCAGAGAAGGTGGACAGTCTATCAACACATAATCCGCCTCCGGGTTTTCCCGGTGTCTCTCCAGGGCCCTGCGCAACTTAAAGTAAATCCGCATTCCCCCGGGGGCGGCCTCGTAGCGAGCCAGTTTTATGTTGGAAGCCACTAGAAGAATGCGTTCGGTGCAGGGCTCGGCTTCCAGCACCTCCCGCTCGAAGATCTCCGCCGCGGGGCAGGCCTCCTCCGTCCTCCGGCGCAGACACCACGAAAGGTTGCCCTGGGGATCCAGATCGATAACCATTACCCTCCCGCCTTCCTCGGAAATCGCATGTGCCAGGTGAAACACCAGCGAGGTTTTCCCCACCCCACCCTTCTGGTTGGCCACCACGATTACTTTCATTTATCTTCCTCGAGCATTTTCATGCGCGTGCGAAACTTCGATCGGGTGAGACCGAGAAGCCTGGCCGCGGCGCTCTGATTACCCCCCGTGCGATCCAGGGCCTGGCGAATCAATTCCTTTTCCAGTTCCTCCAGGGAAATCCCTTCCGGCGGCAGTTCGAACCGTCGGGACCTGCTTCCGGGAGACTGAGCGTAAAGAAAATCAAAATGTTCCACCGTCAGGGGCAATTCCCCTCCGGCCAGAATTAGGGCCCTTTCGCAGGCATTGGCCAGCTCGCGCACATTGCCGGGGAAGGAATAACTCAACAGGAGTTTCTTCGCCCCCGGCGTGAGCAACGGACCCGAGACCTTCGGCCCCACGAACCGGCGGATAAAATGTTCGGCCAGCGGAATTATGTCTTCCCGCCTCTCCCGGAGAGGGGGAATGTAGATGGGAAAAACATTGATCCTGTAATACAGGTCCTCCCGAAAGGTCCCTTCCTCCACCATGGCCTTCAGGTCCTTGTGGGTGGCCGCGACGATCCTCACATCGATGGGGATCTCTTCCAGCCCACCGAGTCTCTGTATCTTCCGCTCCTGTAGCACCCTTAAAAGCTTGGCCTGCGCCTCCAGGGGAATGTCCCCCACCTCGTCCAGGAACACGGTCCCACCATGGGCCACTTCGAACACTCCCTTCTTCCGGCTCGCCGCCCCGGTAAAGGCTCCCCGTTCGTAACCGAAAAGCTCGGCCTCGAGCAGGTTCTCGGGCACCGCCGCACAATTTATAGCCACAAACCTCCCCTTCGCCCGCGGGCTCCTTCGATGGAGATGTTTCGCCACCACCTCCTTCCCCACCCCCGACTCTCCCAGGATCAGGACGGTGGTGTTCCTCTGCGCGGCTACCCTCTCCACAAGGTCCATCACCTTCCGCATGGCCGGAGAGACACACACTATGTCCTCGGGAAAGGTCTTCCTCTCCAGTTCCCTGGCCAGAGCCTCCTTTTCGGATATGAGTCTGGATATACCCAGGGCCCTTTCCACGGTGAGAAAGATCCTCTCCTCCGTAAAGGGCTTCGGTATGTAATCTACGGCCCCGGCCCTCATGGCCTCCACGGCGTCCTCCACCGAAGCGTAAGCCGTAATAAACACCACCGGTATCGCTATTTCGAGCTTCTTGATCTCCTCCAGCAATTTCCTGCCGTCCATTTCCGGCATCTTTATGTCGGCAATAACCAGATCATAAAAACTGTCTCTAATCTTCTCCAGAGCTTCACGACCATTGTAAGCTACATCAACTGAATGCCCCTTAAAACTCAACATCATTTTCAATATTTCACACATCTTTTCTTCGTCATCCACCACAAGAATCCTGGCCATAACTATCTAGAACTCCAGGCTATTCTTTTTTTCAAATAAAATTTTGTTATGAGGTCCAACGATAATAAAAAAAACATACCGCCTGCCGTGATAATAGATAGCCATAAAAATTCTAAACGATTCCTCCGAATAGACAGTAAAATATCTGTACAGTCCGGGTTTTATCCAGAATGAATAAGCATCTATTAATTTATATTTAACGACATCGTCCAGACTTCCAATTGTTTGGTTGTTTGCCTTCAAGTCCTCGAAATTCTGAAGTATTCCTTCTATGCTTTCTTCGGGCAAATCCGTATCCAGCAAAATATCGGATAATTCTTGAAGGGAAAGATTGTTTAGATTCGGTTTATCGCTACTGTCTTCAATTCTGACCACGGCTTTAAATTCGTCGAGTTTATACTCTACGGATCCGTGAAAGGGGTTTTTCAGTACGATTTCCAATAAAGAATCTTTTAACATGGTCGCTTCGGAGTGATCCAGGAAGGCAGTATTTAAAAGGGAGGCCTCCCGGTATCTTCTTATGGATTCCGAGGAAAAAAATTCCACGGTCAACAATAACACTAAAATCAGGGCCAGGAGCACTTCCGGTTACTTTAAAAGAAAGGTTTTGATTCTGGCCGCAGAGGCCTGTCCTTTTAGCATCCGTCCGTCCGGCCGGATTAAAACGGGCACGGCGGTTATGTTCAGGGAACGCAATACTCTTTTAGCATACTCGATCTTCTTTCTTCCCTCCTCACACATATTACCCGGTTTATATTCTTTCAGAAGAACGAGAGGCGATTTTTGGTCACAGATAAGAGAAATAGCTTTTTTCCCGGCGTCGGGATGTATCTTTTCCAGGGGATAGTAAATTACCTTCACTCTAATCAGCTTTTTATTTACCAGACTTTCAAGTACAGGAAGCATTCTCTTGCAGAAAGGGCAATCGGGATCCATGATGAAATAAACGGATTTTCCCCCGGACTCTCCCCAGATATATCCCACCGCTCCCTCGAGACGCAGTATTTCTATCGGATTCAGCACCTTGAGGGAGGCCATGTGTTTTCGGGTGATATTTTCCCCCTTTTTCAGGTCCAGCAACTGCCCGACGAAGGCGAAATGTCCATCCCGATGGATATAAACGAAGCTCCTGAAAGGCCCTCCAAAGGAAACCGCGGCTTCACAGAAATCCGGCCATTCTTTCAGGGGCCGTACCCTTTCCACCCGTAGGCGTCCCCTGGCCCGCGGCCAGATCTGCAACAAAGCCTGCTCCACGCTTTCGGCCTGTGGGCAGGAGGATCGGGCCCGAATACTGCCCGGCCATAAAACCGCAACCGACAACAAAACCATGACTATCACCATCCCAATCCGGTACGCTTTACTCATGAAACCTCTCCTGACCGCGCATGATTTAAATCCATCTATACGCAAACACGCAAAAATGTCAACAGGGAACTGGGGAGTGTTCGAAAAAGGAAGCGTATTACCTCTTGCCCTCTTATGAAGGAACAGCAAATCCCCCGGCCCCCCCTCACAAAGGGGGGAATTTGTTCCCTCCCCTTTGAAGGGAGGGTTAGGGAGGGGTCATTTTTCGAACGCCCTCCCCTGGGGTTTTGGAGGGCGAAGCCCCCAGCGCTGGAGCCGGACTTAATCGGAAATCTTGGTTGTACAAATACAAAAGCAACATCCGAAACCAAAGATTATATTTAACGATCGGCTTTGCAGAAACTGTTCAATTCAAGAAATGAAAAAAGGAGGAGAAAAATCGGTATTACCCTGCTTCATTGGAGAGGGGGCGTCCCACGAAAAAGAGACCTGGCCCGTCTATCCCTCCTGATTTTCATCTTCTGCTTCTCTATATGTCATTATGTCCATGCCGAAAAATATGTCCATGCCGAAAAAGTGCTCGTTATTCTCTCCTCCGAACTTAAACCCTTCTATGACTTTTACCGGGGCTTTAAAGAGGAAAGCTCCAGAAATTTTCCGCAACGAAAGATCAAGGCCGTCTTATTACCCGAAACCCCCTTTTTAAGGACAGAACTGAAATACTTCAAACCGGATGTCATTCTGGCCGTCGGCCCGAAAGCGATACAGTATCTTCAAACCGATATGAAAATAAATTCGAAGGCATCAATATATGCATGCTTGCTTTTTGAACCTATTAAGGAAAAAGCTTGCGGAATTTACATAAAACCATCGCCGGACCACGAAGCCTCCCTTCTCTTAAAAGCCTTAGATACGCTAAAATTCGACCACAATTCCGGAATAAAAGCGATCTGTATGGATGATTGTCTTTCATTAAAAGAAATAAAAAACATAATAAAACAAAAAACAAAATTGAACTTCCAGATCACAAAATGCCGGAACACAAAAGAATTGATCAAGAGCATTTATAACAATAAAGACGATATTATATATATCCATCCGGAAGAGAAATTACTCATGTATCCGGTTGCTTCCATAATTTTAAAAATAAGCGCTTTAAACAAAAAATACATCATAGGATTCGGACCATTATACTGTCAGTATAAAAATGGCATCTGCTTTAAGCCGGATTATTTTTCAGCAGGAAAACTAGTGGGAAAGATGAATTTTACAGCGCAAAAGAATTGTGTTTTACATGTTCCATTCTTTGTGGAGAAAAAATGACCTTAAAAAGGAAAATGCTCCTGATACTGGCATTGATATTATTCATTATAGTTATTATTTCGTTTGCAATGGCCCATTATCTGGTATCAAATTTTTTAGAACTATACTACACAAAAAGGTTGCTTTTTTTGGCCAAACAAACATCCAGGAATTTATCATTATTCATTATAATAAACAATAAAGAAACCGCAAACAAAATTATAGAAGAAGTTTTGAAAAATAGAGAAATAATAGGAGCAACTGTAACAAAGACGAATGGAGAAATATGGATAAAAAGAGGAATAACGGACACAAAATTTTACATAAAAATGCCTGTCCAAATCACATCAACAGAAGAAGAACTATTTTTATCACCATCAAAAATAGGAGAGCTGAAATTGTACTATACAAAAGAACCTCTAAGATTAGCAATCAAAAAAATATTTATAATAAGTGCGTCAATAATAAGTGCAATCGCTATGCTAGCCAGCATATTGATATATATCCTGCTTTACAGAGCAATAGCTATTCCACTTGAGGCTCTCCTTAAAGCCGCAAACGAGATCTCCCGGGGCAAGATAGACCTCCGAATTTCTGGGCACGGACTCAAGGAAACGGAAGAATTGGCTAAAGCATTCAATGAAATGCTACAGGCTATACAAAAATATCAGAACGACCTTCAAAAAGCGTACCGGCAAATGGCGGAACAGAAATTTTTGGCGGAATTGGGAAAGTTCGCCGCCATTGCTGCCCACGAAATAAAAAACCCTCTGGGGATTATGCAGGGGGCTCTGGATCTGCTGAAAAAGGACCTTCCTCATGAAGAACGAAAGAGACTTGCATCATTTCTGGAAGAAGAAATCAAAAGGATCGATGTTCTGGTAAAAAATCTGCTAATATATGCAAAGCCTATCAAGCCGCACTTGCAATCAATAAAAATATCAACAATCCTACACACCGTACACAAATTACAAATGTTGAGCATATCCAGAAAGATTCATATCAATATCAAAAAAGACTTAAACATAAAGACCGATCCCGATCTTTTGGTACAGGTATTTTACAACCTGATAAGGAACGCTTTCGAGGCTGAGGCCCGGAATGTCCTCTTAACGGTGCATTCAAAAGGCGATTATGTATCCATCCTGGTTTGCGACGACGGTCGGGGAATTCCCGATGAGTACACGATCATGATTTTCGAACCCTTCTTCACCACGAAAAGTAAAGGGGCCGGATTGGGGCTTACCGTGGTAAAGCGAATCATAGAAAATCTGAACGGTTCGATAGAGGTCCGAAAATGCCCTCACCTGGGTGGGGCGGAATTCGAAATACGGCTTCCCGCCGCATGAATACCGGCGCCTTCCCTTTCCAGGCGGTATGCGCTATGATTTTAAAAACCATGAGTTTTTCCGGGGGGCTACATGAAAACCGGGGAGACCGTAAAGTCTTTTGAGAAAAACATCAAGCAAGACATCAATATGCTGGAGTATCCCCTGTGGATGCAGGACGAAAAACTGGTGTCCAAACTGGAAAATGACATCGGCTTCATATGGAAAGATAGAGAGGGTTACGAATATCGATGTGGATATAAACCCCCCACAAAACTGGATGCCATATTTCTGTTCTATTTGTTGTACAAATCTCAAAAAGAGGGATGGAAAGAAGAAATCGAGCTTTCCAGATATGAAATTCTGAAAAATTGCGGTTTCCGTAGCATCAGACCCGTAGATTATCGCCGACTCGAGGACAGTCTGGAAAGATGGAAAATGGTGGGGGTTCGCTACCATGGTTCCTTTTACGACGGCAAAAAGTATATAACACTGAGTTTCGGCATAATTGATACCTGGAAATTGGAGGAAGAAAGCAAAAAACTTTACATAAGATTCAACAGAGAATGGCTAACCCGCATAAAAAATTCCACATATTTCAAATATTTAGATTTCGATAAAATAAAAGCCCTAAGATCGCCTCTGGCCGTAAGACTTTACGAAATACTGATAAAAAACTTTCAAAACAGAGAAGAGTGGAGAATAGAAGTAACCAAATTAGCAGAAAAAATTCCAATGAAAAAAAAGTATCCTTCTCACATAATAACCAAAATAAAAACAGCAATAAACAGAATTAACGAACATACAGACCTAAAAATAAATCTGGAAGTAGAAAAATTCAAAAACAAAACTATTTTAATGTTTTGCAAAGGTAAAAAAAGACACCATGATCACCTACTGGAGTCTTTAATAAAACTGTTGCCTCCCTCCGAGCGAAAAAAGCAAACCCTCATTGAGGCCATAAAAAGGGCTCTGGATCGCCACGACGAAGAATTCGTAAGGCGAAACATCCTGTATGCCAACGAAAAGGTGAAAAAACCGGGCAGCTACAGGATCTTTTTGATAAAGGCCCTGAAGGAGGATTGGGCCAGGGAATGGTGGGAGGACAACATTGCACAGGCCACCATGTTCCCGGATATGGAGGAGGTTTTAGATGAGGAAAAGCGATTACGGATAAAAGTTGAGGAATGTCTGAAAAAACTATCCGAGAGGGAAATTGCGGAATTAAGAGCACAGGCTCTATCGGAACTTCCCGAGGATTTAAAGGACGAACCCTCTCTGGTAAGAATGCAGATGCGTTTTATCCTTAGACGAAAACTTTTCGAGGAGAAAAGAACATGAAAAGGGGACGGGGATTCACTCTATTGGAACTTCTCGTAGTTCTGATAATTCTCGGTTTACTGGCCGCGCTGGTGGGCCCAAGGGTGGTGGGCCGCCTGGGAAAGGCCAAGGGAGAGATAGCCAGGAGTCAGATCGCCCTTCTCGAGGCCGCCCTGGATCAGTTCCGTCTGGATGTGGGGCGTTACCCCACCACCGAGGAAGGTCTGAGGGTTCTCATAGAGCCCCCGGAGGACGAGGAAGCCCGAAGCAGGTGGCAGGGGCCTTACCTGAAAAAAAGGAAGATCCCTGTGGATCCCTGGGGACGCCCCTACCATTATCGTTCTCCCGGTGAACACGGAGAATACGATCTCTGGAGCTACGGAGCGGATGGACAGCCGGGAGGAGAAGGAGAAAACGCCGATATAACCAGCTGGGATTAGAGTATGGAATTAGCCTCCGAACATCTCCTTTCCGGGGAAATATCTCCGGTGGAGGGGTTGAATCCTGCCCTTTTAAGAACGCTGAAGGTTTTTCCCTTTTTTCAAAACGGTTCCTTCGTCATTCTCATCCCTTCTATGGAGGAAATAACGCGCGCGGATATCGTCATTAAGAAAGTGGGCCTTTCCGGAAAGATATATGTGGCCAGCGAGGAATTGATCCTTGAGCTGATACAGAAATATTACGAAGGCAGAGAGGAAAGTCTGGAAATAGAGGACTACAGAGAGGATGAAGAGGAAACCCATCTAAAGGACCTCGCCTCGGAAGCTCCGGTCATAAGACTGGTGAATCGCCTGCTGCGAGAGGCGGCCGAACAGAGGGCCACGGACATCCATTTTGAGCCTTTTAAGGATGGGCTAACGGTTCGATTCCGTGTGGATGGCCTCCTGAGGGAGAAGGAACATCTACCTCGCAGGCTGCACGCACCGGTAATATCCCGCATCAAACTCATGGCCGGTCTGAACATTGCCGAACACCGCCTTCCCCAGGACGGAGGGTTTCGTTTCCGGGTGGGTGGTAAGGATCTCGATGTACGCGTGTCGGTCATTCCTACTTTGTACGGGGAAGGCGTGGTTCTTCGTCTTCTGACCAGAAACGAAAAGCTCTTAAATCTGGAGAATCTGGGATTCGAAGACGACTCTCTGGAAATCTTTCGTGACCTTCTCTCCAGACCCAACGGTATAATTCTGGTGACCGGTCCCACGGGCTCGGGTAAGACCACCACCCTCTATGCGGCCCTTAGATACCTTCAGCGTCCGGAGGTGAAGATCATCACCATAGAGGATCCGGTGGAATATCAAATTCCCGGACTCAGTCAGATACAAGTCAAACCGGAAATAGGCTTAACCTTCGCCTCCGCCCTAAGAGCCATTCTACGACACGATCCGGACATAATTCTGGTGGGCGAAATAAGGGATCAAGAGACGGCGGAAATAGCCATGCAGGCCGCCCTTACCGGACACCTGGTTTTTTCCACCCTTCACACCCGGGACGCTCTCTCCGCCGTAACCCGTCTGCGGGACATGGGGATAGAGCGCTACCTTATCGCCGCTTCGGTGATAGGACTCGTGGCTCAACGACTGGTGAGGAAGGTCTGCCCTGAATGCGGTAAGGAAACCCCCCCTCCCGGTCCCTTTCTCAAAGCCCTGTCCGAGGCTGGACTCCCGGAGCTCCCGGTGCATTACCGCCGGGGAAAAGGATGCGCACTGTGCTACGGCACGGGATATCTGGGACGAATAGCCGTGTATGAAATCTTCCCGGTAGATGACGAATTGCGCGATCTTATTCTGGAGAACAAAAGTCCGGAATCGTTTTACGGATGGGCCAGGAAAAGAGGATTCAGGCGTCTCTTTGAGGATGGTCTACTTAAAGCGGCTAAAGGGTGGACTACCTTTGAAGAAATTGTAAGAACGACAAAAAATTGATGCCCTACCACCATAGTGTAAGCCGTCACAGGATCGTGCTGAGTTACTGTCTGTTTTTATTGTTGGCCTCTTTTTCCAGAATATCTCCGGGCTATTCCTCCGGTTCGTCTCCATACGAAGGTATTTTCTGGGGGGAGCCGCAGGCCCTGACCGTCCTGTCCTCCAAAAGTGAAAATCCTTTTTCTCCTCCCGGTTCCACTTACATTTTGACGGCCGAAGACCTCGAAAGATACGGATTTCTGACCCTGGGCGAGGCGCTTTCCTTCGTACCGGGTTTTTACATGGGCCGGGTCTGGTGGGGCAGCCGTCCCTATTTAAGGGGTGTTCCCGAGGGGGTGCTCTTTCTTTACGACGGAGTCCCGCTAACCTCGGACAGCACGAAGACTTTAAACCTTCTGGATGAGGAATTGAATCTCGAGGCCCTGGAACGGATAGAAATAGTGTTGGGACCGGGATCCGTCCTGTGGGGGCCCGACGCCTTTGCGGGTATAGTGAATCTCATTCCCAAACACCCCTCCGGAAAACGCTTAAGACTTAAAACTTTCTTGGGTTCTCCTTTTTCGGAACGGAAAATCGTGGCCGGCCTTTCGTATCCCGGCGAGTACTGGCGGGGGACAATGACTTTTTCCCTATGGGGAAAGAAGTTCACCGGAGAGCATACGGACGAGCTGGAGGAGCTGGTCTTCAATCTGGAGGGCTGGCCCGGAATCCGTATCGTGGGACGGTTTTCCTCCGGCCGGAAATCCTTTAAGGGTTACGATTCCTTTCTGAATCTGGACTGGCCCGGGAGGAGAAAATATCCCGTTAATTTTCTAAAAGGAGAATTCCGGCACCCCTTCGGTCCATGGGCCCTCGACCTTAAGGCCTACTGGGAAAGCACGCATCCGGAACGGGAGGAAATGGACTTCCATCTTTCGCAGAAATCCCGAACCCTGGGCCTTGAAGGAATCCTCTCCAGGGAATGGGCCGGGGGAAAGGGAATGTTTACCCTCGGCGTGGGCTACCGGAGGAACCGCACCCGGGACGCCGTCATCAGGGTTAGAGGACTTCTGTCCCAGTATCTAAAAGAGATGCCCTACTTCCGACCTCTGGTGGACCGAAAATCCTTCGACACCGAACTCCTCTCCTTCTTTTTTCAGGCGAGACATCGTTTTCGGTCCCTGGAATGGTACGGAGGCTTGAGATTTGACGATCACACGGAGTACCGCCCCGGCTGGTCGTTTTCAACGGGATTATACTTCAGGCCTTCCTCCCGCTGGGGAATAAAGTTGAATTACGGGTCAGCCTATCGCACTCCGTACGCGGCCGAATTTCTGGATCGAAATCCCTCGCCGGAAAGGGCCTACACCCTTTCCCTGGAGCTCCTGACTCGACCCCATCCCCGATTCTCCTGGCGCATAACGCCCTTCTACACCCTCGTAAAACGCATGGTCCTGGAACACCCTCTGGGCGGTTTCTCTCACCCCATAAGGAGACATTTCCTGGGGCTGGAAACCCAGCTTTCACTGCAATATTCTCCCTCCCTCCACCTCACCGCCAACCTCTCCGTGGTAAACAGCTGGGGATCGAACGAAAGGTACCGGGTTCTGGAATACATGATCTACGATCCCGCCACAAATAACTGGACCCCCTTCTACCACACCTACCGTCGCCCCTACGCCTCAGGCCCCCACCTTACGGGCAATCTCCTCCTTGACATCAAAGCATCAAGAAATTTAAACATCATTACTAGAATAAATTTTTTAAGCAACAGAACTTTTCACGATTTACGCAAAAATTCAAAAACATCAATAAACTCAAGCATCACCGTGGACGCCTCGGTGCGCTGGCGGCTCGGTGACCGAACCTCCCTTTTTCTTCTGGTTAAAGATCTCTTCGACCGGGCTCCTCGTCACGCCTCCTATCTATCCACCGTGGCGGATCCGGGCTTCCGGATATATCTTGGAATCAATCATGAGTGGAACCTGTAGCCGCAAAGGCTTCGTGTTGCTGGAGGTGCTGGTGGGGACCTGGCTCGTCTCCATGACCCTTGGAATCACCCTGTATTTCCTGATCCAGAACAATTTTTATTACAAAAGGACCGACGAGTTATTATCAGGATCGGGATATTACAAAAATAAACTAATATCAATAAAAAAACAGCCCCAAAAATGGAATGACGGGAAAGACGAAACAGTGGAAGTCCGAAGAGGGGAAATTAAAATTAAGGTGGAAACAGAGGAGGGGCCGGAGGAAGGGAAAATTTCCGTATGGATTATACGAATCAAAAAGACGCCCTTCTGGATATTTTCGATAATGGAAGACGGGGAAGGTTCCGGGGACGAGGCTGCGGGCGGAAAAGGACTCCTGCAACGGTCTTATGAAGACAGGTCTTCTTAAGTCCTTCATAAAGCGCGAAATTAAGAGCTACATTGCCGGCTCCATACTGGGGCCTGTATTGTTCTTTCTGCAACCGTTCCTGCAGATCGTAACCTATCTTTTCCTGTTCCAGTGGGTATTTAAGGTCAAGATCCATCTGATGGGACGGGAGGAGGATTTCCTGCGTTTTTTTCTCGCGGGCTATATCCCCTGGAGCTGGCATGCCGAAGGGGTGGGCAGAGGCGGTGGAAGCCTGGTTCACCAGGCCCATCTCATAACCAAGATAAGATTTCCCACGGAGGTTCTTCCCATGGCCTCCACCTGCGCCTCCTACCTCATGGGACTCGCCGCCCTGCCCCTTTTGCTGGCCATAATGGCCTACCGGGAGGGGGTTCACGGGATATTCCTGTTCTGTCCCATCCTGGTCGTACCGGGTTTTCTCATCACCCTGGCCTCGGTGCTGTTCGTCTCCGCCGTTTCCGTTTACATACGGGACCTCCTTCAAATGATCCCGCTATTCCTTACCCTATGGTTCTACGCCACTCCGGTCCTCTACACCAGGGAAATGCTTCCCCCGAAGCTGCGGTTTCTGTGTGCCCTGAATCCCTACACTCCGGTGGTGGAAGCCTGGCAGAGGCTTCTCATCCTTCGGGAATTCCCGTGGAGGGAGATCCTCCTGAGCTCCGCTGAAGGCGCCGTTCTCCTCTCCGCTTCTTACCTCTTGTTTAGCCGATTGAAAAAGGGGTTTCCCGATGTCCTCTGAACCCCCTCCTCCGTGGAGAACGGTCTCCATGTCAGGACTAACCGCGCGGATCCGGCCGGCCTCCAAAATTCCGGACCGGACGATAAAAAATCATTTTTACTTTTTTGTGCAAAAATTTTATAATTCGCTTAAATAAATAAATATGTCTCAACATATATGAATAAAAAAGCAAAAGCGCTGACTCTTTTTGAGGTTCTGGTGGTACTGGTGTTGCTGGGGATGCTTGCGGCGGTGGTCCTGCCGAGGCTTCCGGTCCCGTGGGGGGAAAGGGATTTTCGGGTAAGGGTCATGCGATTCCTGCTGCGGGCGGAGGTGCGGGCGGTTTCCTCCGGCCGTAATCTTCTCGTGGTCGTCGATCCCCGACGGAGGGCCCTGCTACTTTTCCCCACCGATCGGTTTCCCGATTCCCGCCCCCTCTCCGGGCTAAACATCCCTGAGGAGATTGAGGTCAGGGAACGGGGGCTCCTCGAGCTTCCCGACGGTCGTCCTGCCCTTATCATATGGGCCGAGGGCTTCAGCAGCGGCGGGGAACTGGAATTCGTTAACCGGGAGAGACAAACCAGTTTCGTCCTCTACTTCCCCCTCTCCCAGATGGGCCCGCTCCCGATGCCCCCGACCGTCCCCCGGTGACATCGGGTGCAGGTGGAAGGAAGAAAATGAAGGGCCGCCCCCACAGGCACCCCGGGGGTTTGGGGGCGAAGCCCTCCAGCGCGGGAGCCGAACTTAACCGGAAATTTTGGGCAGAAAGCGTGCTACGCAAAGCAAAATTTTACAAAAATGTAAAATAGTAATTATCAAATAAACGGTGTTATAATTACTTTATTTCGGTTTCAAAATTGTGTTATATTTTATGTAATATTACATCTACAACTCCACATAAAATTGACCTCATTTCATGAGTGAACCACCCGGGAATATCAAGGGTTTCGGGAGGTGTGTCCTCATTTCATGATAGGGGTATCATGAAATGAGGGCAGAACTATCATGAAATGAGGGCAGAACTATCATGAAATGAGGGCAGAACTATCATGAAATGAGGGCAGAACTATCATGAAATGAGGGCAGAAAATCCCCGGAATCCCTTGATGCTCAAGGGGTTGAACGCCCTACAGACAAATAATAAGACAATATATAGACAACTTTTGACAAAATATAGACAAACAACAAACTATAGGCACTTTTTTCGACTTTCGTAGCACGCGTGCTACCGGCGGTCCTTCTCAGCCCGTCGTTCGTTTGTTTTTATTTTTATAAACTTTATTAATAAAAATTATTAAATTTATTTTAACTCTACATAAATGTGACCATCATATCGGTCCGAGTGAACATTTTTGCGGAATCGATCAAAAAAAATAAAAACTTTCTTAATTCGCAAGGCTTTAAAAGGCTGGCATGAAATTTGCAAAAAATCCGGAGGATGAGGCGGAGGGTGGCGTGGCTGGTTTTCTGGATATGTTGCCGCTGTTTCGGGGTGTGGGCCGGGGGCTGGTTTCCGGCCTCCGAGGTCCTTCCCACGCAGGAGGGAGACTGGTGGCTTAGCGCGATAAGGATCTCCGAGGCCCGGGCTTTTGCCTGCGGGCGGGGGGTTACGGTCGTCATGGTGGACTCCGGGGTAAAACCCGATCATCCGGCCCTGGAGGGTCATCTCCGTCTCGATCTGGCTTACGACTTCGGGGACAACGACACCGATGTGACCGATCGGCTGGGTCACGGCACCGCCACGGCCGGTCTGGTGCTTCAGGTGGCTCCGTGCGCCGAGATCGTTCCTCTCAAGATCAATCGGGACGGAGAGTCCTTCTTCGAGACCGCGGCCCTTGAACGGGCTCTGGCGTACATTTTCGACCTGCTGGAAAGGATCGACGGGCCGGTGGTGGTGAATCTGAGTCTGGTGCTCTCGGAGGCTTCCGGGGAGGTGACCCGTCTGGTGAAGGACCTCCTGAGGAAGGGTGTTCCGGTGGTGGCGGCCGCGGGAAACGAGGGGCTTGAGGAACTGGACTTCCCCGCTTCCGTTCCGGGGGTAATATCCGTGGCCGCCTTCGGGCCTACGGGGGAACTCGTCCCTTCCTCCAACCGGGGAAGGGGGCTTTTCCTGGCCGCTCCCGGACAATCCCTGCGCGTTCCGTCCATCTTCGGGGAATACACCTACATGAGCGGCACCTCTCTGGCCGCGGCCATCGTCTCCGGCACCTTGGCCCTTCTCATGGAGAAAGTCCCTTCGGGGGAAGCACTCTTCCCGGAGCTCTGGCGCTACCTGCTGGCGGAGGGATCCGGGGATCCCGACCCTCCCGGATACGATACGGACTACGGTTTCGGCCGGCTTTCGGTCTGGGGGGCCCTGCTGGCCTGGTTTTCCCGGGATCTTCCCCTGCTCCCCTCGGAGGTGTTCCTTCGCTCCGGAGAGAAAAGAACGGTCTTCTTTCTCCCCGATCCCTCTCTCGAGGTGCTGGTTACGGATCCCCGGAGAGTGGCGGTGGAGGAGTTTTCCCCCTCGGAGGGGCGGCTTATCCTTCGCGGTCTTTCCCCCGGAGAGGCGGAGATATACCTTTACCGCCTCTCCCCCCTCAAGGTCGGCTCCGTAAGGGTGAGGGTGCAGGAGGGGCAGGAGGACGGCCCCGGGGTGTCCGAGGCGCTGGTCTATCCGGCCCCGGGCCATCCGGAATTCTTCTGTGCCTATGTGTTCAGCCCGCAGACCTCCTCCCTTTCCCTCTATCTACGCCAGACCGTCCTTTCCGAAACGGGGGTCTCCTTTCGGACGCTCTGGAGTTTTTCCGGCCCTCTCGGGGCCTCTCCGCTGCTTTATTGTGCCTCCCTGGAGGGGGACTCCCTGGAGAGGGGCCTTCAGGAGATCCTTCTCTGCGGCCCGGACCTCTCCTGCCGCCGCCACCTCTTCCTCAACCGTTCCTCCGTTTTTAACCATACCTATCCGTAGCTTACCGGATAGGCATGGCACGGAGGATCACACCCGCGGAAATCGGCGGGTGGCCTACTCTGGAGTAGAGTCCAGACGACAAAGCGCTCCACCGGTGGCCGAATGCTTCGCCTCCTCCACCCTTCGGCTACGGCCCGGACCACCACGGGCCGAAATCCATGCTTTTGGCCTGCCCGAATCGCAATGTTGACCGCACCTACCACATCTGCCTGCGCCGAAAATCCACACCTCACACATCGAAATTCCTCTCCCTTTCGGTTCCTCCTTTCCCTGTGTCCGCACACCGGGCAGGTCTGCGAAGTCCCCGCCGGGTTGACCCTGACCGTCCGGAAACCTTCCAGACCAGCCAGGACCTTCACCCGGCGGGCTAAGTGTCCATAGGGTAGGTTCTTGTAGTCCCGGCGAAACTTTCTACTTCTCCCTCGCTTGCCCCTTAATTCCAGCCTCTCAAAGGCTAAATGACACCCATACTCATTCACCAGTCTCTTCGCCAATCGGTTGAATTCCTGCTTGAGGGGATTGTTCCCGTCCGGGTAAAGCCTCCACTTGGTTCGCTGTCTGAGATTCACCCAGCGTTCGTCAAACCAGACCCTTCCCGCAGAATCCACCGCTCCATTGGTGTAATCCAGATCCATTCCTACCACCGGAACATCCCCTTTGGGTTCCTTTGGCGGTGGGCTGAGAAACACTACCGCGTACCACTCACCGTTTATCTTCTTGAACTTCACCGTCTTCTGAAACCTGGCTCCCCGCTTGAGCCAGTAGTTCAACCGCCGATGCTTCTTGACCGGTATGGCTATCCGCTTGCCCTTCTCCCCAGAATAAGCCTTGATCCAGAGGTCGAACTCCTTCGTGGTGAAGTCCCCAAAGGCGAAAAGCGTCTCATCCAGCTCAAATTCAATCTTCTTCAAAACCGGTTTGACCTTTGGCCCTCTTTTTTTCTTCCGCACCGCTCTTACCATCTGCCAGGCTTTGACCGAAGCCAGATTCTCAAGCTTGGAACCGGAACCCCGAAACTCCGCAGGAGGTTTCGCAAGCTTTATCTCCCAGTCGGGCATCCGCCAGTAAAGGACGATGTACTCGTTCACCTTGCGAACCCAGAAGTTCGCCAAACTTTCCAGGACGGCAATTTTACCCTTATTGGCGAAGACTTTGAGCTTGTAGCTTAATTTCATGCTTCCATTTTACTTCAAATCTTAAATGAGCTGTATAGTCGGTTAACAGTTAGTAACCCCTGATCCCCCTTGAGAAGGGGGATAAGCCCCCCGTGGGGGAGGATAGGGGAGGGCCGGGGAACGGTAGAAAACGGAACCGTTTTTGCATTATATTTGAAGTGGGATGCTTTCGGTGGCGAGGTGCCTGATCGTTCTGTTATTGATCCTTGCGCCGGTTCCGGTCCGGGCCGGAGGGGTTGCGTCCGGTCACAACGGGACCTTTCAGGTCTATCTCCTGGAGTTTCCGGAGCTTGCGTCGGCGGCCCTGGAACGCATAAACGAATTCCGCGGCAGGGCGGAGGAATATCTTGCCCGGGAGGACCTTCCGCCGGCGGTGAGGGAGGCGCTTTCCGTACTTGCCCTTCAACCTCCTCTTTCCTGGAGCGAGGCCCTGGCCGAAGCGGCGGCCGAACACGCGCGCGACATGCTGGAGCGGGGTTACTTCTCGCATGTGAGTCCCGAAGGGTTCGGGCCGATGGAACGGGTGCTTTCCGCGGGTTATCCGGCGGCCTTCGTGGGTGAGAGCCTGGCCGTTATGGTCTTCGAGCAGTCCGTAACCCCGGAGCGGGCGCTGGATATCCTGGTGAAGAGTCTTGAGGAGGACGCCCTCGCCATGCGTTCGGCGGAGGGCGCGCCCCTGGTGTTCCCCTTCTACCGGGCTGCGGGAGCGGCTATGGTGGCGGGAATTTTGATGTTCGATGGACGTCCATATTACGCTTATATCCTGGATGTTTTTTTTGCTTTGTCTGACGAAGGCATCCCTGGTGTTCTGATCGCCAGAGCACCTCTTGAGAGCCTTCAAGAGGCGACACTCGAAATCTTTCCGTACGGACCTGCTTTCGAGCTTCCGATTTTCCCCGACGGGAGTTTCTTCTTTGTCTTTCCGTCCCTGTCGGAGACTTACCGGCTCAAATTAGGAGGGGAACAGCTCTATGTGGTGGATCCTTCTCAAGGTATCGTTCTGAGATTTTAACTCTGGCTAAATTTAGCCAGAGCTGGTCGAATTTAGCCACCCCACAATCCCTCCTACCCCCCTTAAGAAAGGAGATAAGTCCCTTACCCTCTCCTGTCCCCTGTCTCCCTACCTTAGTGGAGGGAGCACCTATACTGGCATGAATCCTGCATTAAATCTTGAAAAAGACGAAATCCTTCTCCGGAGAGTGAGGGTTGGGAGAGTGAAAGGGGCTTGACACGGTGGATGGATTTGCTAAAAAGGCCATAAGATGGGCCTGGAAGACTACTTTTCAGAAGGAGGTAGGCTTATGGGTAGTAAAGTTTCTAAATTTTTAGGGGTACCCCTTCTGGCGCTGATGTGGGTGTTTGTGCTGGCGCTGGGGGCGTTTGCGGGCGATGGAGTGGTGAATACTTCGGTGAGTGATTTTCGGGTGAATCTCGATCGCACGGAGGTCTCCGTCGGTTCCTCGGTGAATGTGGTGGTGGAGCTTCTGAACGAAAATGGCGAGGTAGATGTCTTCGCCGAATCCGGGGTGGATTATGCCTATGTGGATGTGGGGACGGTAATCGGAACTATTAATGGGCCTGCAGAAAACGGCACTAATGTGGATGCGTGGGGTTCTTTTGCTGCGGACACCATGAAGGTGGCGGTGAAGAATGGAGTGGCCCGGTTTCATATTACTTATAATACTCCGGGAGAGGATACGCTCAGGGTTCAGGTCTTTGTAAAGGATGTGGATGGAGACTATCTGGCTCTTCCGGCCAAGCTGATCCCCATAACCGTTCATCCGGCTCCCAATCAGGCCGCTGGTCTTCTTCTGGTCTCCATCGAGCCGGACAATCCCGGGGGCGACAATGTGGGAGCCGAATATGCCAACAGCACCACCAATTCCACGGGGAATGTAGCCAAGATCGACGCGGGTCAGCCCTTTACCATGAAGGTTTTGGCCTGCGCTAATCTTAATTGCACCACGAGTGCCAATACTACTCTTTATCAGAACGGAGAGTTCACGATTTATTTTGTGCCCCAGGGTGCGAGCGATTGTGAGGGAGTGGTTACGGTGACCGGAGAGATGCAAAACGGTGTGGCTCTGGTGCATGTTCCCGCGGGGACGCTCACCAAGGCCGGCAACTACACCATTTACATGTCTGGCGAAAGCACGCTTGGGGAGATCCACGAGGTGCAGACCGGCACTCTTACAGTGGATCCGCTTGGTCCCGCCAGGGTCCAGGCTGCGCTTGATTTCAACTACATGGACAACGATAAATCCAATGCTGGCTCCCCCACGCTTACGGTGACGCTGGTGGATCAGTATGGCAATCCTGCGGATACGGACGAGGTAACTTCCCCTGTTGAGGTTCAGGTGTCTTCCAACTACAAGGTCCTGGCCGGCACCGATACCGCTACCATAACCATTAATAATGGTACTAATACAGCTACCTTCAGCGACTTCCGTCTGGACGCTCCGCTTGCGGCCACGGCCTTCAGCAACGGGATGGTCACCGCAACCCTCAGTTTTTCGGCCCCTTATGAGGTTACGCCTTCGAGCCTTGAGCTTACTATTTATCAGAAAGGCCTCCTGGTGATCGGGCACAACGCCACCTACACCGCGGGGCAGACCCTTGCGAACGCCATCCTGGTGGGGCTGGTGGACAACGCCACAGACAATACTTTTACGCTTAAATCGAGTAACTCGAGCATAGCCAACGCCACCGTGGCCGGTAACTTCACTAACGCCACGGCCTGGTGTGACGAGGCGTACACGCTGGAGATAGTAACCAACGGAACATCTACTAATGCTACGCTAAAATGTGGTACGACTGTGGTGTCCACAGCGACTGGTGTGGGTACGAGCTGGGATGTTTTTGGAGACGGGTCTTTAGTGATAGACTTGGATAACACCACTAACGCCACCGTTACCTTCCAGGCTGACAGTGCCCTGCTTAACAAGTCGGTGGTGGTGGAGCTTTACGACAACGGCACCAAGGTGGGTGAGGTTACCTCGCGGATCGTGGGTATCGGTGTGGTGGATCTCCGTTACAATAAGGCCTTCACCGGAGATGGCGGAGAGTACTATGTGGTGCGCTGGGGAAGCACCGGGACTCAGTACATGCCGGACAGGTCGGACAACTTTACTATTTCCGTCAATCCGGCGGAAGCGTACCGGATAGCGGTGTATAAAGAAAAGACCGCTGATTATAACGCTTGTATCGGACGCGGTTCGGATCGTACGGATGTGAGCGCGGGTATAGAGTCTACCTATAGTGGTGCTCCAGTAAGCTTTGAGTTCTGGAACAACGCCACGGCGCCTGCGGGAGACTATGTGGTGGTGGTTGAGGACGCTTACGGGAACGTCAAGACGGGAGAGACCATCTATGTAGATGCCCTGGAAGGGGTGGCTACGCTTAACGCTACCAGCATGGATAACGGAGAGGCGGTGAAGGCCACCTTTAACAGCGTGGGGAACGACACGCTGGAGTTTGCGGTTTCTATTCCGGGCGTGGATCCTGTGCAGGTGCCGGTGCGGGTGGTGGAATCCGCCAAGCTCTCCCGTATAGAGGTGCTCCCTGGACGTGAATACGCCCTTACCAACGGACAGATTCCTCTGCTCATTAAGGCTTACGACGAAAATGGCGATCCTATCGCCTGGAACAGTGGAACCTTTACTCTGCTGGTGAGTAATCCGTCGGCGGTTAAAATCTACGATAAGACCGGGACTACTGAGTATCATCACGGGGATGTGCTCCCGGCGAGCACGGCTACGGGCGAACTGGTGTTGATCGTGGAGGTGCAGAACACGCCCGGAGATGTGGAGTTTACCGTGCGGAACACCTCTGGTTCGGTGGCGGACACGGCCACGGTGCACATCGTGCGTTCGGTAAATGATATCCCGGCCAGCGTGGCCAGCGTGGCCTTCGAGCCGACCAGCGTTTCCGTCCAGCCCGAGGGCACGGTTTCCGCTACCCTGCGGGTTACCGATAGTGAAGGCAATGGTCTTTCGGGTCGGACCTGTACCCTCTCCACGGATGCGGAGAATGTAGCCGCTCCGGCTACGGATACGGTCCAGACTGGTGCCGACGGCGAGGTTCCCGTGGAGATTCAGGCTGGAACCATTGAGGGAACGGCTCACATTACGGCCACCTGTGAAGGCGTAACCGGTTCGCTCACGGTGACCGTCTCTGCCCAGCCGGTCTGCTCTTCTGACAACCTTACGGCCTGCACCACGCAGAGCGACTGTGAGGCGGCCGGCGGCGTGTGGGAGAACGGCACCTGTGTTGCGCCTCAGCCTGCGGAGGAGTGCTCTTCTGACAACCTTACGGCCTGCACCACGCAGACCGACTGCGAGAACGCTGGCGGTTACTGGTACGACGGTGCCTGCCATGCGGAGCCTCAGCAGATGGGAGGAGCGGCGGCTCCGGCTGAGCCGATTGCGCAGACCTACACCCTGGACAACCCGGCCACGGAGCCCGTGACCAGTCTCACCATCTCCGGTGAGGACAAGAGCGCGGTGACCTTAGTTCCCGAGATGGTCGTTCCGGCGGATCGCCAGGGCCAGACCGCCACTCTCTACTACCTGGTGTGCGCGAGCGACGGTTCCTGGTGCGGTGATCTCGGCTCCCTGGGCGAGACCACGCTCGGCGAGGTGGTGAGCTTCCCGATTCTGTCCGAGCCTGTGGATCTCTCGGGACTCACGGGATGTTACGATGTGTACATCGGTTTTGCGGCCAATCCCGACCTCTCCGATGTGGTCTACACTTACTATGAAGTATGCCTTGAATAAAGAAATTGCGGGGGGCTTTTGGTCCCCCCGCTTTGAGTGAGAAAAACCCTCCTCACCCTGCAGGGTGAGGAGGGTTTTTTTTATTTTAAAAAACACAACTTATAAGGAGTCAACTATCAGGAATTGATAGCTAGGCATGGGGCACCCCCGCAGGAGCAAGTTTAGAAGGATCGAAGAATTGATTACGAGTAGAGAGGGCATAGATTACCCGGATCAGTTTGTTAACTACGGCTATCATGGCTTTTTTATAGCTTCTGAACTGGGTGTATTTCCTTCGGAAGTAATGCTGAAAAGTTTTCTCCCACTTGACCGTTCCTACGGCCATCTGGAAGAGGATATTTCGAAGGTAAGGATTTCCCTGTTTGGAGATGTTCATACGGACCTTCCATTTTCCGGATTGTTTGACCACGGGATCTGTTCCGGCATATTTGATCAGTTTTTTGGCGTTACTGAAGCGTTTTATGTTTTCGACTTCGGCCAGGAACCTGGAGGCGAGGTCGCGGGAGATGCCTTTTATGGAGGAGAGGCATTCCAGCTGAGTTTTCATGGTAGTTTCGATCTCCGTCTGGAGGTCTTTTTCCAGTTTTTCGATCATGGATTGGAGGAAGAAGATCTTTTGGATGTAAATTTGGAGGATTTTTTCCAGGCCTTTATGAGAGATCCCCACCGAGTTTTGGGCCACCTGCACGAGGTCTTGAGCGGAGAAGGAAGGTTTACGGCCCGGCAGTCGGGAGAGGATATAGTCTATTTTTCCCCAACCGGCTTTGGCAATTCTTTTAGCGGAGGGGTAGCGGCTGAGGATTTCAAGGAAGGCCCGAGAGAAGACATTGAAGTGTTTTTCGGCTTCGGGGAAAAGGGCGGCGAGGGAGTGTTTGATTTGGGTTTTGGCCTCGGCGATTTCCTGTTTGAGTTTTTGGATTTGTCGGGCCAGGAGTTTGGTTTCGGAGGGGAGGGTAGCTGGTTTAAGGAGGTGGGGATTGGAGAGGGCAAAGAGCGCCAGGAGGAAGGCGTCTTTTTTATCGGACTTAGAGGGGTTGTTAGCGGAGACGAACCGGACGAAGTGATGAACCATTTTAGGGTTGAGGAGGGATACCCGGAAGTCCTGGTCCAGGAGGAAGGCGAGGAGAGGGAGGTGGAAGCGTCCGGAGGATTCAAGGACGATATGGTTTGGGGTATAGGCGGAGAGAGTTTGGAGGAAGTCTTCGAAGCCTTTGGAAGACATGGGGAGGTTTTTGGATACGAGCTTTCCCTTTTGTGGGTGAAGGATACAGAACTGGAAGGAATTTTTGGCGACATCGATACCTATGTAGAACATAGGCTACCTCCTGGGATAAGGTATATGTCCCTCAGCTCCATCCTCCCGTTTGGCAGGGGCTTTTGCGCCCAACCAACCAATTGGGAGTTGAGGGACAGAGGGACAGACTCCTATAGAGGCTTCCAAGCCTACGAAAAATGGAGTCCTTGTCCCTCTATAAACTTTATCTCGGGAATGGATATAACATAATTCATTGCAGGAGGTGGAATCATGAAAAGAACTTTCAAAGGGTTATTATTGATTTTGGTGTCGATTGTATTCTTGGGATGGGGATCTTTTCAGGGGAGGGCGCAACAGGATTTTTCCGTGGATTTCTCTGCCAGCACGGGCTTTGGGACTGGGGCGGACACATTCCAGATAAACAACATTTCCGTGACTATAAGGGTTCACAACCCGTTGACTGGAGAAGACACCTACATGACGGACTCTTACAATGTGCGCTGGCGCTGGGATCAAACGCGCTTTGCTCTCATTCCCATAGGAGCCGCAGGGAGCAGTGAGGTATGTCAGGACTCTTCTCTTGAAGTGGTGGTCACGAACGCACTCACTGGAGAGCCCGTGGCTGGCGCTACGGTGACTGTGGCGGATCAATCCGGGGTCACACAGACAGATGGACGAGTGACTCTGGACGGTCTCCCCGGAGACAATGTGCAGGTCGCCGTATCGGCTCCGGGGTATCTTCCTCAGACCACTTCCGTGGCCCTTGAATGCGGCGGAATGACCTCCATAGGCATATCGCTTCTTCCCGCCGGCGATGCAGGAACGGCTCGTGGAGACATCAGGATCGTCCTCACCTGGGGAGAAGAGCCTCACGATTTAGACTCTCATTTGACCGGTCCACGGGCGGATAATCCCGAGGAGCGTTTTCATGTTTTTTATGCGGCCAAGAACAACTGTGACGCTAGTCCCTGCGACCCGAACATTCCGGCCTGGCTCGATGTGGACGACACCACCAGTTACGGTCCGGAGACAATCACCATTACTAAAGTGGACGGCCATTTCGTGCCTGGGCGTTACCGTTACTCGGTGCATCACTATAGTGGAGATCTGAACATCCCTCAGAGCCAGGCTACGGTTAAGATTTTTATAGGCGACAGGCTGGTTAAGACCTACACCCCTCCTGAACCGGCCCCGGGGCAGGAGGTGGGTGACGATTGGGTGTGGACGGTTTGTGACATTATGATTGACGAGCAGGGCAATGTGTCGATTCTGGATGTAAATACTTATACTGGTCCCACCAGTCCCGGCGACATAAATAGCTTTAGCGCCATGAAGACCTTCTTGGGCGTTCCCGTAGGGCCGGAAGATCCAGCGCTCTTTAAAAATTTACCGGCCAAGAATTAAGAAACACCAGATCGATCTAGTCCGGGCCGGAGGAAGATCCTTCGCAGACTTCCTCCGGCGCCCTTTCTACTTTTAACAATTTCCAGCTTCGTCCGTTTTGTTTTATGGTTAACCGAAGACATCGTCTTTTGAATCCAGAAAAAGAGATGTCTTTTACATTCCTAGCTAAGATTCTACACACTCGCTCCGAAAGAGTGTGTCCTTTAGAATTTGTGGCATTTCCGAGACCGGCAATCAGGGCTTTTTTTATGGCTTGGCGCAGAGCCGCTTTTGAAACTTGTGGTGAAATCGTTTCTACCGTGAAAAGACATAGACCTTTTGTGCAGGTTTTTTTAACCAAATGCAGTTTGCTTTTTTGGTAGATATGTTCAGACAAAGCTCGGGCACAAGGAGTGGAGACTTTAGCCATGTTTCGGTGGTAAAGAAGATCCAAGAGGAGTTTTTCTTTCGGAGGAGAAGAAGCGCAAGATCCCAGGAGGAGGGCGAGAAAGATCGGAATGGATTTTCTCATTGTGTGGGAGCTCCCTGGTTATTACTAAAATCTTTTCTATTACATTACACCAGTAAGGGCAATTCTGGCTGAGGCAAGGGAAGTGATTAACACGAAAAGATAAGATAGTAAAATTCCGCCAAAAGATTTAAAATTTAGGGGGGGCTTATGACCAAAAGGACCTTTTACTCTCTATTGATTTCGGGGAAACTCGGTCTGGGGCTGGTGTCCGGGTTTGCCGTCTCCTCCGCTAAGGCTATGAGCCTGGAGGACTGTGCTTCAGGGACTCCGGGCGTGGGGTTGGTGTCCACTCCGCAGGGGGTGGAGTTTTACGAGGCTGCGGATCCTTACGGCGCGTCGGCGGAGATCGTTTTGAATGTCCCCGGGGAGGGGTGCTATTACCAGCTTCCCGATCGTTTGAACCTGGTAGTGGGCGGTCTCAGGCCCGGGGATGAAGTGTTCGTGGGGATAGGCACCGCCCTTGACGATCCCTCCATACTTTCAAGAACCGAAAACAAGATTCGGATAGGCGGAGATATCATGATTTTGAGCCACTTTTCCTTCGGTTATCCGGAAAGCTGGCCGAGTCCGGGAGTGCCCTTCGAAGCTAGTCCGGAGGAGACGGGGGCCTGTTATATCATTCCGGTCCATCTTCCGCCGGATTTGGCCGCCCTGGCCGGTGAAGAATACTACCTGCAGGTACTGGTTTTCCCTGGCGGTAATCAGTCCTGGGAGGAAGCCAAGGTGTCTAGTCCGGTGAGGATAAGGGTGCAGGTGCAGGATTGTTCACCTTACGGTGGAAGCGCTTACTGAAGCCTTTCTTTACCGGGGCAGGCGCGTCTTATTGAGGGAGGTGGTGCCCGGAGACGCGCCTTTATATCTGCGCTGGTTGAGGGAGGGAGTCTTTCGGATCTATCGTCCGGGCCTCGAGGTTTTGCTTGCGGATGTGGAGAGTACGAGAGCTTTCCTGGAGTGGCGACGAAACCTGGACCCCGTCCTGGAGGTGGAAGTCTGGGTTTACGGACGGGATGCCCTTCGGCCGCGGGGACTCATGGGGGTACTGGGAATGGATCACTGGCATCGAAGGGGAGAGCTGGTGGCGGTTTTCCGGGATCTATGGATCAGGGAGCGCCTGGAAGCACTGTGGTTGCTGGTGAACGGGGCCTTCCGCTGGTTGGGACTCGAGAAACTCTTTTTTTTAGTGCGGGAGGAGGAAAAACGGTTTTTGCGTTTTCTGGAGCGGCTGGGGCTCGAGCCTGAGGCCTATCTGGAGAGGGAGGGAAGGGATCCATTGACGGGAGAACGCTACGGGGTGTATCGGTTCGCCCTCTTTCCGGAGACGCTCGAGGACCTGAAACGCCGGAGTCCGATCCGGTGGCGGAGAGTTTCTCCGGAGTTTCGTGCTCCTTAGAAGATGGTTCGTCCCCGGGGGATTCTCTTCGCCTTAAAAGAAGATCTTTCCCGTCTTACCGGTCTCCTCAGAGGAGAGAGATTTTTCGTCTATAAACAAATCTGGGAGAGTCCCCGGGAGGTTCCCCTTTCCGGTCCCGAGAACGAGGTCCTGGCGGACCTGGTGAGGGATGTGGGGGCCTGGGCGGTGTTTCTGCCGCATCCAGAAAGCCCTCCCCCGCGTCGCAGGATAACCCGGGCCGTCCTTAGAGCCCTTACCGGACGGGCTCCCCGGGAGATGAGGCTATTCTTCTACAATGTGGACGAAAGAACAGCGCTTCCCTATGACTGGGACGGTTCCCCGCAGGAGTTTTTCCCGTTGCTCCCTCTGGTCTCGGTGGTGGTGCGCACCGACGGCTCTCCCCTGGTGCGGGAAGCCCTGGCCTCTTTGAGGTCGCAGACCTACGATCGGTTCGAGGTATTGATAGTGAGCCACGGAAAGGGTTTCGAACCGGAGGCACGGGACCGGCGCGATTTCGAGCTGCGCTTGATTCCGGGGGAGGAGGACCGGGGGCGCAATCTCAACCTCGGAGTGGAGGCGGCCTCGGGACGCTATCTGGCCTTTCTGGACCAGGACGACCTGTGGCGTCCGGATCATCTGGAAAAGCTCGTCGCCGCTCTGCAGAGCCGCCCCGATTACGCCGTGGCCTATACCGGGACGGTAGTTTCTCGATGGGAACGGAGGGATTCCGGATCCCAGTTCCTGGGGGTCCTTCGAGTCTATCGAGAGGCCTTCGATCCCCTCCGACTTTTTTTCGAAAATTACCTTCCTCTTAACAGTTTGCTCTTCCGACGGGAGTTGTTCCTCCTGGAGAGATTCCCGGAGGGGATTCCGGCCTACGAGGATTGGGTTTTCCTGGTGAGACTGGTTTTGCGTGGCCTGAAGTTTCTGCCTTTGCACGACCTTACCGCCGAATACCGGGTGTTCGGAGAGGATCTCCTTTCCGTTCATCGGGAAAAAGGGTTTCTCGAAGCCGAGCCTGAAGCCGTCCGTCTCTTTCTGGAGGCCCTTTCGCCGGAGGCTTATTTTCTCCTCAAGAAGGCTTATCTGGAGAGCAGGAGGCGAACCGAGGAAGCCACTTCCGGGGAATCGGAAGCCGCGGAGGTCACGCCACCTTCCGCGAAGTCTCCGGCGCCCCGGTGTGTGACGGGAGACAGACGGTGTGCCGTGGTGGTGGCCGCCAGGGACACTCCGGAGGATCTGCTGGAAAGACTGTTCGCTTCCCTTTCAACCGGAGACGGGGGACTTTTTACTCTTTATGTGCTCGAGAACGGAGGGGTGACCGGGACGGTCCGGCGGGTGGTGCGGAAATGGAGGAGATGTAGTGGATGGCGCGGAAGATTGCGATACCTGAGACGCTGGGGAAGCAGCATCTCGGAGGCTTACAATTTTCTGGCGGGACTGAGTACGGAGCCTTATGTCTTTCCGGTGGACCACGACGACGAGCTGGTTCCCGGAGGAGTCGCTCGACTTCTGGAGGAAGCCGGGCCGGGAGTCCGGTTGATATATGCCGATTCGGAGATCATAGATCGGGCCGGACGCACCCTGCTCGTTCAGTCCAAGCCGGATTGGTCTCCGGACACTCTTTTTTCCTTCAATTACATCAACCATCCCCTGGTCATCCGAAGGGATCTATGGGAGAACCTGGGAGGATTCAGGGAGGAGTTCGACGGGGCTCAGGATTGGGACCTGCTTCTGAGGGCCGCGGAGCTGCTGAAAGAGGCGGAGGTGGTGCATGTGCGGGAGGTTCTTTATCGCTGGCGGGCCCATCCGGGATCCCTGGCCCTGCGTCCCGGGGAGAAACCCTGGGCGGTGGAGGCAGCCCGGAGGTGCCTGGAGGCGGCGTTAAGGAGAAGGCTTCGCAAAGCGGGATACGGGGCGTTCAGGGTAAAAGTAGGCCCCAATCCCGAAGGCACGGGTTTTCGGAAGATATGGTCGAGAGAAGGGAACGATTGCCCTTCCGTGAGGGTTATAGTGCTTACGCCCGGCAATGTCTTTCGGGTGCGACAACTTCTGAAAGCCCTTGAGAAAGAGGGGTACCCCCGTCTGGCTGTTACGGTGGTGTCCAACGGAGCTAAATCTCTGAGGGGGTTGGATCTCGCGAGGCCCCATAGGCCCCATGTGGAAGTAATCAATCTCGGTAACGAACCCTTCAACTGGTCCCGTTTTAACAATCTTGCGGCCGGAAAGGCCCGGGAGGATTTTCTTTTGTTTCTGAACGACGATCTGGCGCCGGAGCCGAACCTGCTTTCGGCCCTAGTGGGGACGGCGATTCTCACCGGAGCCGGAGCGGTGGGTGCGGCTCTCTTTTTCCCAGACGCTTCTCTTCAGCATAATGGCATAGTTACGCATCCACGCTGGATAGCGCGTGAAATTCGAGAAAAAGGAGTGCGGGGGGAATTGGCCCTTACCAGAAATGTGAGTGCGGTGACCGGGGCGGTGCTCCTGACACCGCGGGAAGTTTTCCGGGATATCGGAGGATTCGACGAGAGGTTGCCTCTCAACTTCAACGATGTGGATTACTGTCTGCGGTTGCGAAAGAGTGGCCGGCGGGTGGTGCTGGCCTGGGAGGCGCAGGCCGTTCATTTTTGCATGACCAGTCGCGGAAAGACTTCCGTCAGCCCGGAGGAAAAACGCGCGTTTGCGTCCCGACGGGAGGAGCTGGAAGACCCTTACTTCTATCGGTGGAAAACCGCCGGAGGATTCGTCCATTTAACCGTCGATAGGGGCTAGAGTGGGTGATTTAACAATCCTCTTTTTCCGGATACAACCATTCTGTTTCCAGTAAGGCCAGGCCCAAATGTTTTTCTCCCGGCGGGCGTTTTACCTCTATGGGCTGCCAGGCTTCACCGATAGTTATAGAGGCCGAATCGTCGGTGGCGATGATCCCCACAAGGTAACTTCCAGGAAGTAACCTAAGACGCGGAAGGCGCAGACGAACGCTCCCTTTTTGGTTTCGTATCGGAGGCAAACCCAACATTTCGGTACTTTCCGCGAACACCAGTTCTCCGTCGTTGCGTTTTACGATCACGGCAAAATGAAGAGGCGAGCCATCGGCTTCATACTCGGCGGAAATCTCCAGAGTTTCCAGAGGGAAAATTTCCGTCGAAGAGAGGTTCATTTCGATCCGGACCGGATAGGAGGGAAGGGCAGGGGAAGGAGTTATTTCCGTATCTTCCCGGGAAGCGTCCTCGTAGGCCTTGACCACCTCTTCCGCCGGACCCAGCATGCGAATGCGCCCCCGGTCCAGCCACATGGCCCGGCGGCAGAGATGAAGTACATGATACATGTTGTGACTGCAGAAAAGAATGGTCTTTCCCCGTTCGCGAAAATCGAGTATGCGGTCGAGACTCTTTTTCTGGAACCGTTGATCGCCCACGGAGAGGGCTTCGTCCACTATGAGTATGTCGGGATCGACCTGGACGGCCACGGAAAAGGCCAGACGCACCTGCATACCGGAGGAGTAGGTCTTGAGGGGACGGTCTATGAACTCTTCGAGTTCGGCGAAACGGATGATTTCCCTTTCCTTTTTGCGGACCAGATCCTCGGGAAGGCCCAGAAGGGAGGCGGAAAGATAGATGTTTTCCCGGCCCGAAAGTTCGGGATGGAAACCCGTGCCGAGCTCAAGGAGGGCGGCCACGCGCCCTTCCACCCGGATTTCCCCGGAAGTGGGACTCAGCACCCCGGCCAGGATCTTGAGGAGCGTGGACTTTCCCGCCCCGTTGGCGCCGATGATGCCGAAAGTCTCACCCCGGGCGACTTCGAAGGAGATTTCATTGAGAGCTACAAATGGTGTGTGCCGGGGTCTTGAGGATAAAATTTCGAATAGGCGATCCGCTGGATGCCGATAGAGCCGGTAAACTTTGGTAAGATTATGAACAATTACGGAAAACATGGTAGTAAGCAATATACCCTATGTCCGGTCTGATCTCATCCGTTTTTAGTTTGAAACGATCGAGTCATAGTACATCGGATGGAGGGTGGAGGCCGAGGATGAATGACAGTAGACACAGGGTGTCCTTGTTGCAAGAAATTGAAAAGGTTTTTCCGGAACTAAAGCTGGCGGGTAATGAGAAGATAAAAAGATGGTGGCTTTCACACTATGATTATTTGCTATCTTTAGCTCAGTACTATTTGCCCGATCAATCAAGAATATTAGAAATAGGCGCAGGTTATGCTATACTTGCTGGATTGCTTTCTGAAATCTCCGGGGAATTATGGGTTACCGAACATCCTTCGCGAGAATATTTTTGGAAAGAGGAATATCTTAACTTATTCAGGAAACGGAAAGTTTATGTCGTTGCTCAGGATCTTATAGATGGATTGCCTTTTAAATCAGAAGTTTTTAATGCGGTCTTTTTCTGTGATGTTATAGAACATTTACCCATACATCTTATTCCACAAATTATCGAAGAAATAAAAAGGGTTCTTAAACCCAATGGTTTGTTGGTTTTGAGTACTCCCAATCTATGCCGTCTAGAACTCCGTCTTAAACTTCTTTTAGGATACTCTCCGAATCCTCCTTTATTTCAGCCTATTTACGGCAAAACATATGGGCACTTGCGAGAATATTCTCTGGAAGAAGTTCAGACTTTAATTAGACCGTATTTTAAAATTATAAAATTTTCGTTTAGATTACTTCCGGTATTTTCTACGCGTCTTTTAAAAAGGCAATGGTATATTGTTTGGAGATTTTTCAACATATGCAAACGCATTTTTCCTGGTATGAGAGATGAAATATATGTTGTAGCTCAAAAAATTGGTTAACATTTATACTTCTACTTTTTGATAAACTAAAAATACCCCGGCGGGAGCTACTTTGCATTTTTTAAAGATTTTGTCTATTTTATAGAAAAACTCCTCTGGCAATTTTTTGAACAAAAATTTTAGTAGAAGTTCAAAAATTCCAACGCCATAAAAGTAACAGATTGGTTCTTCGAAAACAAGTTTAATTTGATTTTTAAACTGTTCTGCTATAGTTTTCTTGACTTTTTTTAATGAAAAGAAACGATAATATTTAAGTTTTTCTCGAAAACTCAGGTCTAATAAAGGGGGATTGTTCCATTTTTTAGGAGATATTCCAAAAAACAGAAAAGTCCAGAAGGCTATGCTATTTTTTAATGGAACTCCCAGGCAAATATATCCATTTTTCTTACAAACTCTTATCATTTCATCAATTACTACTAAAGGATCATCAAGATGCTCCATGACACCATAAAAGAAAACAAAATCAAAACAACCAGAAGTAAAGGGTAATTTTTCCGCATCCCCCAGAATTAGATGATAAGCAGGGATATTTAGAAAAGTAAGCCTTTTTTGAGCATGTAAAAGCATTTTATAAGAAAAATCCAGACCAGAGTAAATTATATGATAGTTATTAAAAGCTATAGCAACTTGTCCATTGCCACAACCTATTTCCAAAATATGTGCTCCTGGGGATACATTGATTTTTTTGAAGATGTTTTGAAATTTTTCTATAACCGTATAACGAAATAAAAAGTGTGCCCACTTACAAGAAGTTCCCTCGGGAGGAATAAGACCATATCGTGGTGCGATCTCTTCATGGATCTGTTTAATATCCGATTTAATGTTTTCCATTTTATTTCAAAAAAGGTCGGATTCACCAAGAGTCCAGAGCAAATCGTCCCCCAGATCCGGGGAAAGCCCTGGGCGGTCTATCCGGGTGCAGGGCACGATGCCCAGGGGTTCTTTCGCCGGCCGGAAGCCCCGGCGCAAAAAGGCCCCGATCCAGGGATGATTGCCCGATAGCCAGACTTCACACGCCAGACCGTGGGCGCTCAGCCTCCCTAAAATTTCCGCCAAAAGCCCCTCCAGTTCGTCCTCATTCCGAGCGATAATGTCGAGTAGAGTCAGAAAAGCGCTTCGTTTTCGGGATAGCGCCCCTGCCGCCCAGGCCGTAAGGCGTTTCCGTAGGAGACCCCTTTCTCGCAAGAAAAATACATAACGTCTTCCAGGAGGAGAAGCAAGATAACGCCACCAGAAATACCGCCAGTCCCTCATCACCATAAAAGGTCGGTACTCTCTTTCGATGAAAAGCCAGAGATCTTCTATAGCCCGATCTCTGGCCCACAAGTCTTGGGACCTTAAGGCGCTTATACCGGTAGTTTCAGGGGGATGGTCGGTTAAATCTCCGGGACGCCAGATTAGATAAGCCGTTCCCGGGCCGAAGCGGCGGTAATGGAGTAGAAGCGCACCCAGACGGAAATGCCGCTCCCCCGGAAAACCGTAATGAAAGGCGGCCTTCGGGGCGGTATCCGGCAGGCGGAAGTTCTCCTCCACCGGAAAGCTTTCCAGGTAAGTTTTAAGGAAGTAAAGACCAACCTTCACCAGCAAACCGTGCTTGCCTCCTATAGCCCAGCGGTAAGCGGGGACGGAGAAGGTGTCCGTGAGGTGGAGCCCCAAAATTCTTTCTCCACGGAAAACGGCAGGATACACCTGGGCGGCATAGTGGACGGCTACTTCCCCGTTTTCGGACAAACATAAGAGACAACGAAATCCTCCGGGACATTCCGCATACTTCCAGCGCCATTCCTCTGGCGACATCTCTTTACCGAAAGCCCGTTTCCATCCTTCAAGAATGGCGCTTTCGTCCCCCTCGTAGTAAGGTCTGACCAAAAAACGTCCATGGCGAGTTTCTAACACTACCATTTCGTCCATGGCAACTACGACTTTTTTAGCCGGAATCTTTGAAGGAGTATACCGTGTCGATTATACAGACGGAGATAGTAATCGCCGGGGGGCATATAACGCCAGGGGTCTTCCGGGAACACGAAAACCGGCGGGCGAACCTCCGTCTGGGCGAAGGGCACCAGATAGGGATTGAGGCCGATCTCCAGATACCCCGGTTCCGGAACGGGAATACGGACTTCTTCCGGAAGAGCGGCCGAAATTTCTATATAACGGGATTTTTCCGGCATAATGGGTTTAGACGGAGCAGGAAAGGAAAAAGAAGGATAAGGGGAACCGTAGTGTTTGAGAAAAAAGAAAGTCTCCGCTTTTTCCATAAGTCTTCCTTTTCCCTCCGGAGGTTCAGGACTCTGGTTCCAGAGATGCATCATCTCCGCGCCGGGATCGCAGAGAAACAGCTTTTCTTCGTTTCTGACCTTTACACAGAGATCCGTATCCTCATAGTACAAAAAGTATCGGGAATCGAATATTTCTTCCCCACCGAGTTTTTCCCTATGGATAAGAAGGCAGGCTCCCGAAAGGAAGGGTTCCCAAAAAGGGTCGGTAGCTTCCCAGAAACGCTCATGCCGACAGCGCCAGTAAAAGGAGAGAAGTTCGGCCTCGTGAGGCCAGATTTCGGCCAGTATTCGGGCGGTTTTCCAGAAAAGACTCATACCCTCCGCCGGAGGCAAACGAAAGCGTTTTTGCATATCCCAGTAAAAGCGCGGACCCACTATAGCGCAATTAAATTTTTGCGCCGTCACAAGAAGGTGCGAGATGCTGCCCGGGAAAGGGATGACATCCGGGTTAATCACCAGCAGGTAAGGGGAGGACATTTCCCGGGAGGCAAGATTTACGGCCCGGGCGAAGCCTAAATTTTTTCCGGGTTTCAGGATGGCCGTTTTGGGGAACCTTTCGGCGGACATGGTGTCGGAGTTGTCCACCACTAGAATACGATCAACTATGGTTTCCCGGACAAGAACGGAGAGGAGACGACGGAGCAGTACCTCCGTATGATAGTTTACTACCACCGCGGTAATCACGAGGTTCTCCGGGCCAGAAAGAGTATTTCCGCGGTAAGCAATTCCTTTTCCTCGCCTAACCCGGCCTTTTTTAAAGTTTCCAGTAATTTTTGGCCTCTGGGGGTGGGGGGAGGGGAGTACTTTTCGCAGCGTACCAGACGAAAGCCTGTTTCCTCCAATACTTCTTTCAGAGAACTAAAGGTGAAAAAACGGATATGCGACACGCAGAGGAGCCCTACCGGAATGTACTCGAATCGTCCCGAAAGAAGCTGGGCTATTATGGTCCAGTGGGCGGCATTGGGCACGCTTCCCAGAAAATATCCCCCGGTTTTAAGGACGGTCCTTACTCGGGCCAGGGCCTTCCAGGGATCATAGAGATGTTCCAGAACATCCCCCATTACGACCAGATCGTAAGCGTTCTCCGGCAGCTCGGCCTCCTCAAAAGAGGCCACATGGACCCTATGATATACCCGGCCGGCTTCCCGCGCCAGAAGAGGATTGATTTCAACGGCGTCTATAACCAGCCCGGGTCTTAGCCGAAGCAGCGTTTTTCCCAGTCCTCCCCGGGCGCAGCCCACATCAAGGATATATTTTACATTTTCCGGAACGAGGGCCGCCAGGTCTTCTCTAGCAGAAGAATAGTAGTCTCCGAAACGATGCACCAGGGCCCCCGAGAGAACTCGCTTGGAGAGAGGGGTTTGGAGAGGTATTTCCCGGAGCCGTAAGTCCCTATAGAGATGGAGATCATCGGCCATGCATACGAAGCAAGCTGGATCCAGTCGTGAAACCTCTTTTACCTCGTTTTTATTTCTCAGTAACATCCCCACTTCCTCAAAGGTGGGGTAGTCCAGATAAGGGAAAGGAAGAGCGGCCTGCTGTTCGGGAAAAGCCGTTTCATTGAATACGGGGCCGAGGAGTACACCCGGTTGTAAGTGTTCGTAAAAGATTCTCAGTGCCGCGGAGGGGATCACCGTTTCCGGATCCGTAACCACCAGCAACGGGCCTTCGGTGGGAAGCCGGTCCAGCAAATCAGCAACTTTGCCATCAGGAGATATCTTAATGCAGGTCCCTTTCAGGGCTGCAAGGGTTTTGCGAAAACAATATTGATAACTGAAGCGCGTTTCGTAAACTTCCGGAGGCTCCAGGTGGGGCCAGATCAGAAGAAATGGGACCTTAAAGTTTCTCATAAAGAACACCCGCCGGCCTGTATATTTTACGAACGGAAAGGTCCTCGATCCGAAGGATTTCTTCTTTCAAAACGATATCCGCGGCCCAGACATCGCATTCCCTACAGAGCGATAGATCTTTAGCGCGTCCGCTTTCATGATACCGACGCGCCTGTCGGGCCTCCTTTCCGTTGAATATCTCGAGCAATGTTTTTCCCCCTATTTGCCCCAAAGGAACCTCTACATGAATATCTTCGCAGCACAAGCCCACCGTTCCGTCCCAGGCTATAACCATCTGGCGATAAAGCAGCGGACAGGGGCGGGGTTTTATCCATGTGCGCTCTTCCGGGGAGAGAAGACGTCTGGAGCCCAGAGGACGAAAGCGGGATATGCTCACTACCACAGCATAAGGCAACCAACGTCTGACATAGATTTCGATCTCCCTGTCCTCTATTTCCGGATAGGCCACCATGTTGAAAGACAACAGCGGACGGCCATTCCCTTTGCGCTCTCGCTTTTCTATGAGATTCAAGATATTTTTCTCGATAACCGTTAGGCGGCTTCCTTTTCGAAATCGGTCATTGGTTTCGGG
>NZ_JAIFYA010000004.1 GCF_019688735.1 Thermosulfurimonas sp. F29 | reverse complement strand
GGAGAAAAAAAAAAAAAAAAAAAAAAAAAAAAAAAAAAAAAAAAAAATGCTCTCAGGCCATTTCCCGCATTTTTCCTCATCCGCGCTTCCTAGCGCTGTTTTTTGCCGTGATTTTGTCGTGACGGATCAAGAGTTGCCCCTCCTTTCGGTTCTCCAGTCCGGCTTCCTTCGGTCTAGCCTTCGGTCTAGCCGGACCGGCTTCAGCTTGATCTAGGCATCATCCGTTTACTGCCGGTCTCAGGCCGAGATGAACGACAGCCGGTGTTGCGGTTGCATGTGCGGTGCGATGCGTGAAAAAGGATGATGGCCTCTCTCCAAGACCTCTTCCGAGATCAAAAAAAGCCCCCCTTTCCGCCCCTCCGCGGAAAGGGGGGCAACTTTTCGCGAAAATCCGCCTTTCCTACCGTTCCCTGCTCACGGCCTCATCGCGCCGGAGCCACTCGGCGTCTCTCGCCATAACTCCGCCTGCCTCCGGTACCAGCGCTCCTGCGGGGGGAAGCCGTTTGCGTCCGCCTTTGCTCAACCGCCTGCTCCTCTTCACTTTCCTCCCCACCGACCGGCGCATCCTCCTCCTCGAAACCGAGAGCGTCCTCCGGCTCCATCACGGGCTCCTCATGAACGGCTTCCTCCCGGGACTCCTCGGCCTCATGCGCGATCTCCTCGGAGACCTCTTCGGATGTTTCAGGAGCCTCCTCCTCGCCTTTCCACGGCTCCATCTCCCGAACAAGCTGGGCCTCGCGGATTCGATCAAGCACATCGAGCAATCCCTCAATCTGAGCATTGGGCACGAAGAAAGCGTGCGCCTGCACCTCCTGCCGCTTGCCGTTCACCTCCTCATAGAGGCTCAACCGAAACATCACCCCGTACTCCTTCTCATTAGGCATCACCCGCAACACGCTTTGCCGTCCGTCCTGCCGCTGGTGAATGAGCGCCACGAAGGGAGTCTTGGGAGGCTTCTTGTCAAAGTGCTCCCGCATCACGAACTGAGCATAGGCGTCGAATTCCTCCTTGCCGCCGCGCACATACGCATCAAGCGCATTGGTGAGGACCCGCAACTCATCGGACTTCATGTTGAAACGCACCGTGTCGTCGCCGCGCCTGACGCTCCCGTCTTTCCCACGCACCAGGGAGCACATCCGCACCTGCGCCCCGAACCGATCGTCCAGCTCAAAGGAAAGCAGGGTCTTTTGACTCATGTACGCTTTCTCCATCACCCTAGCCATGATCAGACACCTCCTTTTTTTCTGCCAAGATAGCTAATTAACCGTATGCGCCACTCCTTTTTTCGAGCACGGATTAAGGCGAAACCGCATGGGCATTTGCCACAGAGGACACAATCCGTCCGGGTACTCGGCCACGAACGAAAGCGGCGTTCACCCTCTTTTCGAGTTCTCCAAACACCCGAAGCGGCTCCCGCCCGGGCTCCACCACCCGCAAAGCCCGCACGAAACGCTTCGAGGTGTAAATGAAGCGCTCCCCCTCAACCTGTCCCGCAAAGGGCTCGAACACCTTCCGCAACCGTTCAGCTACTTCCTCGGCCTCACCCTTTGCCGCCAGCACATATACGGCCGGCTCGAGAAGCACCCTCCGAGACTGCCCCAAAAGGGCCGTCGTGCGGGTGAACTGCGGATAGATGCGCGAGAGGAAAAATGCGAAGTCCTCGGAGGGATCGGCCAAGATCTCCTCAGGAGCGACTCTGGAAAGGACAAGGATCGCTTTCACTAGGGACCTTCCGCCACGCCTGACTTTCACCCGCAACGCCTCACCCTGCGCGAACCTTTCCCCCTCCCCTTCCCTCTCCCAGGGACCGAAAATCTCCTCCATCAGGCCGCGACGCTCCCCTTCGACAACAATGAGATCACCCTGACGAAGGTCCCACGCCGGTCGATACGGCCACCTCTCCATGCGGCGCAAAGCTTCGAGCACCCTGCGCCGATCCACCTGCACGCTTACGGACCGCTCGATCCCGTTCTCGCCCCTTTCCCTCCGCCATACTTCAACGGGTGCCCCGGGGAAAAACCGCTCGAGCAATTCAACGGCGCTCCTCGCGTGTCCGGGGTTGCGAATGTAAACGGTCCAGAACCGTACGCCCCCCATGTTGAAGTACCGCCTCACCGGGAAATGCTCCAGCACAAACCGCCGCAATTCTTCGCCTCCGAAGCTCGCACTAAAAGAAAAGCTCCGCCGCTTCGGATCCCAGGTGACCACATCCATGGCACAGGTGAAGGTAACCCTGGAGACGCCGTCCAACCGTTCGTTTTGCAGGAAGGAAGAAGGCGCAACTTAAGAACGCTTCTTCCCCACGATGGTCCAAACATCAAAAGCGGCCTCGGGACGAGGACGCAATCTCATCGTACCCTTCAATTCCGCTTCCCCTTCCTCACGCATACCCTTGCGCAGCTCACATACCTCTCGCTTGAGCGCTTCGAGCTCCTTCGCCAGTCCCTCTACCCTCGCCTCGAGCTCTCTCAGGCGCTCCTCTTCTTCCCGCATCACCCCGCCGGCAAAGATCTCCCGCAAAAGCTCCTCCTCCTCGAGATCGCCCTTCTCCCGCCACTCCCGGTAGCCCGGGTCGGCAGTATACCGCCTCAAAGCCTTCTCCGCCTCCGCATAGCTCTGAAAGGTGATAACCTCTGTCCACCCCCGCTCGTCCCGCCTGAGTATCCCCCCGGGAAAGGGAGGCACGAAAAGGAAGGCCCGCTCCTCGCCCCGGAAGTCCCGCCCCGTTCGAAGGCGAAAAAGAGCCTCCCTGAAGGAAAGCCCCGCCGCGCCGACCAGCCAGCACCGGGTGCCCTTCACCTCCAGCGCCGGAAACGCTGCAAGCGCCCTCTCTAAGGAAGAACCTCCATTAACAACCTCGCCTGCGCCCTCGCACCGCGGTGGCACCCGGTGCAGGTGACGGGCACCCGCTCCTCGGCGAATTCCCGCGCCGTTTCCGCGTCGAGACCGCGTCGACGCTCTCTTTTCCATATCTCCTTCCACCTCTCCCGGTGGCATTTTAAACACCCCCTGCGCACCCGCTCTGGATCCCGATAGTGACACTCACGACACCGGAAATAACGACTCAGGTGTCGCTTGTCTTCCTCACTTTCGAGGAGTCGCACTAGGGAAACCCCGCGCCCCGCATGATGACACCGATCGCACCCCATTGCGGCCGCATGCTTCAGGTGGTGGAAGCGCACCCTTCCCGCCTCGCTTTTCATCACCACGATGCGCGGCACATCCAGAGCCTCCAGGGCCCGCGTCGCGCCCACCAGACCCACCAGAGCCAGCACAACCCCAACGGCAATGAAGCGCGATCGGATTCCCTTCATCTTTCCCTCCCGCGCCCTTCCCGCTTCCGTAAAAAAGGTTAGCAGAGCGCCATCGGGACTCCTGAATGCTCGTTTTCCTTGAAAGCCAAGGCTTCGGGAGGATGTCCGCACTCCGGATCGGTTAAAAAGTTCGCAAATGAGAGTACCCGGCTAGTTTTGAAAACACCCCCGATTCGTTCGAACTCTCCGGTGAGGAAGGATGCATGGCAAGAAAACCCGCCTCCCGAACCCTCGGTAAGAAGCAAATCGCCAAGCGGCTCGAAACGCTTTATCGAGCGGGTAGACTGCGGGTGGAAGTGCACTCCCTGCGCTGGCTCGCTTCCGCCCCCTACGCCGATGGCGCCGTTTCTCCACCGGCCATGGTGGTCGTGGCCTCAGATCCGAGCGTCTTCGAACGCCCCGCTTTGAAGGAAACACTCAGCCGAGCTCCGAAGGTGCTCAGGCTGGTTTTCCCCGACACGGAGCGGCCCGAAGGCAACGGAAAGGCCTTCGAGCACGAACACATCCTCGCCCTCAAGAGGTTTCTGGCCTCCCTCCTCACCGACCGATTCGTGGAGGGACGCCGCCCTCTACGCCTGCTTTTCGCCTGCGAAGCCGGCGTCTCCCGGTCGGCTTCGCTTGCCGCCTTCGTGCTCTGGCTGGCCACCGGCCAGAATGAAAAAGCCTGGCGAGAAGAGCTCAAGCGCCTCGCCACCGAACGCGGCGAGGTGCTCCTCATCAACCGCTTCGTCTTCTGGAGCCTCATCAACTACTGGAACATCGCGCCCCCGGACCGCATTCCTCAGTTCGTCGAGCCCGCAGGCAATATCGTCCTGAAACTCGCCACCCGCATCAAGGAACCCCTCTATCTCCTCGGACGCATCCTCCTCGACTACATCGGCGCGCTTCACCGTCTGCGCACTCTGAACACCTTCTTCGCAATCCCCCCGCACAAAACTCCTCAGCCCCTCTCCCCATCCTCTCCTATCGATAAATCCTAAGAAAAATCTTATCGATAAAATTTTTCCAAAAACTTATCGATAGGATCAAGCAGGGTCAGGCGGCGCGGGCGGAATCGGCGGCGCCCCCTACGCGCTTGGCGATTTCGAGGAGGGGGTCCTCCTCGGGAGGCCACTCGGAGGGGTCCCGGCGAATCTCCTCAAGGAGCTCCATGTAGGTGTCGGTCGGGCGGATCAGCTCTGGCGCGTATATCTCGAGCAACGGGAACTGCTTCTGATACATGTCCTCCACCTTCTCCTCGAGTTCGCGCTCGAGCACCCGGCTGGGTTCGCCTCCTCCCACATCGAACCCGAAAAGAAGCGCCGTTCCCGTGGGACCCAAACGGATGAGCAACCCCCGCACCAGCTCCTCATCCACCCTCACCAGACGCCCGAAAGCCGCCTCAAAGGGCGAGCGGTTCCGCTCATCTTCCTTGAGCCTCGCCCGAATCTCATCCAGCACCCGCAACACCACATCCCGCGTGAGCCGCAGGAACTTCCTGCCCCTCACCTCAACCACAAGATCTTCATCCTCCTTCCCCTGCGCCACCTTCCGCCATACCAGAAGTGCCAGCCGCTTGACCTTTTTCCCTTTCTCATACCGGAAACGGAACTTGCGAATCCGGTCCTCATAGATGAAATACGCCTCGCCCTTTTTCAGAGCATAGAGGTCGAGAAGCTGAATGCGCTCGCGCTCCTGCACCGTAAAACTTTCCGCCCGCACATCGTACCCCGGTAACACCCCCTTCTTCGCCATCACCGTCGAAGGCACCAGCATGTAGCTCTTTCCCACCCGCTCGAGCACGATCTTCCCCGTCTTCTCCGGGTCCTCGATCTTCATCAGGATCTTGATGTTCGTGTTGCCTATGAGCGCTCCGGCTTCCGCCTCCGAGGCCCGGTACAAACGCCCCAGATCCTGCACCGAAATAATCACCGCATAGCCCAGCGAGCGCGCCTGCGCGAGCACCGTTGAGAAACCCGGCACCGCATAGCTACCGTACTCGTCAAGCACCGCTATGTGCGACAGCGCCGGACGGTTCCGTTCGACCCTCTCCGTGATCTCGTCCGCACTTCCCACCACATCACGCCCGAGAAGCGTCGAAAGCGCCGTTTTGATCACGCCGAGAATCATCTTCCCCATGCGCTGAAGGGTGGTCTCGGACTTCTCCAGCGAGGGCAAGAGCACATAAAGGATGCGCGAATTCTGAATCACATCCACCATGTCTATCTCGGGCTCATGCGTGCAGAAAATCGGCGCATAGGTTCCGCCGAGGAGGTCAAGCGCCTCGTCCCACTGCTGAACCGCAAACTGGTGTTGCTTGACCACCTGCTCGATCAGCATCGTGTCCACCTGTTGCCCCTGATACATCGCGTACACCTGCTCCCACGGCCCCAGATTCGAAAGGTAAGCCATAAGACGCTCGCCCACCGGTACCCGCGCTCCCCCGCGGGTCACATAGAGGGGAATTTCGCCGCTCTTTATCTTCATGCCCCACTCGACCACATTTTTGAGCGAAAGGGCCCGCTGAACATCGCGCACATCAAACACCTTCCCCAGCTCATCCCTCATCCACACCAGAATGGCCATCACCGACCGCATGAGCACCAAACCGCGGCCCTTGAAGTAGTCCGCATTGCCGTCGCCACTCGTTTCTGGAAGAAAGTTCGCCAGCAACTCCACCAGAAAGTCGCCGTCGCCGTGCAAAAAGGGATTGAAGGTGTTTGACTGGGCGGGATTGAGAAAGTTCAACACCAGGAAGTCCTCCTGACGCCCCGCCTCGGCCACCATGCTCGCAAAGATGTAAAAGGTGTCCCGGGTGTCGGACTTCCCGTCCACGAAGGTGCATCCGCCGCCCCAGAGCATGTGCGAAAAGAGGAGCTTCCGTATGCCCGTGGTCTTTCCCGCTCCCGTGGTTCCGATGAGGAGCACATGACGGGTGAGCTCCGAAAGGGGCACCTGAAGAGGCCACCCGAATTCGTCCGTCCCCAGCTCGAGGAAACGCCGTTCCTGGGGATCTTTCGCTTTGGGATCGACCCGGAAGAAAGGCCCGGGTCCCTTCTTCACCCCTAGGGCCCAGAACCCCGCGCCGAGCACCGCGCCCAGTCCGAACACCTCGGGCACGGGAAACCCCAGCGCCGCCGAAATCGGCCACCCCACAAGACACCCGAGACCGAAAAGAGAAGAGTACTCCGCAAGCGTCCGCCAATCCCGGGGCTCAAACCGGTCAAACCGCGTCGGCGCGCGGAATACCGCCCTCATCGCTCTCAAAAAATTAGCCTACGCAAACTCATCAGCATTTCATCGCTTTCAACCCGCTCCGTTTCCCGCTCCTCCTCTCCACGCTCCGCATCCGCCCCTATTTCATCCCTGCAAAACGATGTATCCGTTGTCGTCTCGGGAGACGAAACACCCCCGCTCGCAACAAAAGGGTTTCGAACAGGAATAAAACGAATGCGGCCGTCCGAGTCGCTCGGCGTGTACCATAGCACCCCCTCACCCTTCGCGGCCTCTCGCTTGAGGAAGTCGGCGAAGAGATGCAAAACCGTCCGCAGGAATTCCGAGCGATTGCTCTGCGCCTCCAGCATACGCCAGACTTCCTCATCCTCTGGAAGATAGAGGACAAAGCTCACCTTGCGGATAGATTTCCCGCGAGCCATTCTCAATCCTTCCCCAAGCTGGAAACTAGCCTTCCATTCTCAACCCTTATAGGGGGGCGCCAAACCCGTCCTTCCCTTCCTTGTTTCCCTTCTCTTTTCAACCCTTATAGGGGAACACCAAACGGAGATGAGGTTCACTTCTCAACCCTTATAGGGAAACTACAAACTTATTCCCCCTTTCGTCAGGAGGAAAACCCCAGCTTTCTTCTCAACCCTTATAGGGAAACTACAAACGACCGCCCAGGTCTCGGCCGCGCTGGGGGTGGACAGCTTCTCAACCCTTATAGGGGAACTACAAACTGAGGATCGGCGCCCCTCGCTGATTACGCGCCCGGCTTCTCAACCCTTATAGGGGAACTACAAACTTTTCCCCCGTGCGGAGAAAGAGGGTCGTGTTCGTTTGTTTCCACTTCTCAACCCTTATAGGGGAACTACAAACGCGTTTGTGGTGGCTTAGCTGGGAGAGGTGGTTGCTCTTCTCAACCCTTATAGGGGAACTACAAACATTGAGGAGTTCCGGCGCGGTTATCCCGAGGGGGATCTTCTCAACCCTTATAGGGGAACTACAAACGAAAATCAGGAACAGCCCCCGGATTTAACAGAGATTCTTCTCAACCCTTATAGGGGAACTACAAACCCATGCAGGGGGTACTCTTCAATCCCTTGAAATTTCTTTCTTCTCGAGCAACATAACTCCCTTCGCTCAACCCGTTTCGCCGCCGGACCCCGAATCCTGCAAGATCCCTAGGGTATCCGGCGGCACCTGTTGTCAAAGATCAACCCCTACCCTTTCTATACCCTCCCTACAATACCCACGCCAACCCCTGAAAACCCTTGAGCACCAACCCCTTCCGGGGTTGCCTCGATCCGTTCCTCCGCATTGCAAAACATCGAACTCTGCCGGCTACCTTTCATCACAGAAGCAATTGCTCCCTTGAGGGCGAAAAGCTAAGGAGGCCGTCATGCCTGAGGAGAAGGAAACCAAAGAAACATCGGGCGGGAATCCCCCGAACATCGAGGAGGAATTCGACCGCTACATCGAGGAAATGCTCCGCTCCGAGGAGGTCGTCTTTCTCGAGGAAGACTCCCCCGCCGAGCCCGCGGAGGAGTCTAAAAGGTTGCACCCCCCTAAACACGACACGGGACGCCGCATGCCCGGCCCCACAGGGCGCCCGATCGCCTCCCGAGAGACGGCCCCGCGCCGCAAAAGCGCCGAAGAACTCGACCAGCTCGCCTCCCTCGAAGAAGGACTCGCCAACCTCGGGTTCGCCACGCGGCAACTCTTTGTGAGCGTGTGCACCCTGTTCGACGCGATGCGCAAGACCCCGGACCTCTCAGGCGACCTCGCCGAGATCAAAAAGCTCCTCCGCAAGCAAACCGCCACCTCTAAGACGCCCGCCGCCTCCAGGGTAAACTACACCCTCATTCTGCTCGGATCGCTCATCGCCGGGGTGATCGGCGGACTCCTCGGGGGAATCCTCTCATCCGCCTTGCTAAAATTCTTTTAGAAGACCGAAGGGAGGGCAAGCTATGCGGTTTCCTTTCAAGCGACGCCGCAAAAAAATCGAGATCTGGATCGGCCCTAAACCGAAAAGAAACCTTCTCTCACGCATATTCCGTCGCAAGAAAACCGCAGGCCTCATCATCACGCTTGCACTAATGCTGGTGCTGACCCCTTACGCCCTCCAGGTCTCCCGCAAACCGACGACGACCATTGTCGCTCCCGGCGGAGCGCCCGTGTGCCTTCCCTCTAACACCGATCGCATACCCGCCGTAAAGCTGGTCCCCAAAGAGGCCCGCGGCGAACATGTTACATGCACCATCACCAACTGGTGGGGCAACTGGGTCGGACTGGGGAAACTGTTCGTCACCCTTCGGCACATCTTCGGCACGCTTAGTGCCATCAACAATGTGTTCAACACATACTTCTCCTGGGTGAAAAGCGTCTACAACCGCATCCTGAACATCTACAAGCGGGGGACCGACTTCCTGCACAACCCCACCGCCTACCTCGCGGCCCTCGGCCGCTCTTCTCTCCTCCAGCACACCTCGCTCGGCCAAGTCTTCGCCACCATCCGCAACCGCTATGCACAGGTCACCGGCATGCTCAAGGATTCCCCCCTGGTCTACACCACGAAAAATGAGGACCAAACCGCCGCCATCGCCAAGGCGGGTTACCAGGTCACCGGAAATCCCGCCTGGGGCAACACCTACCAGGAAGTGGCGCACAATGTGCGAAGGATCGCCGTGGAAAAAGGCCCCCAAACCGCCCTCAAGGCCGTCACCGCCAACACACCCACCATCCCCACGGGGGCCGAATTGTCCAGCCTTCGGTCTAAGGAGGAGCTTCGGAAAAAGCTCGACCGCACCAACCGCGCTCTGGCCGTTATCTTCAAGGGAGACCCCATCTCGCCCGCCGACATGAAGGACCTGCTGGAACACGCCGACGACGCCACTCTGGGCCACATCATCCACGAAGTCAATGTCGCCAACATCCAGAACGACTACCTCGGAAAGTCCGTGGACCTTTCCCTTCAAAACGCTCTGGCCGCGCACCAGATCCTGAAAAACTTCGGTGACCCAAAAGCGATGCAAGACTACCTCAAGCGCGTCGACAAGGACTACTACTTCACCCAAGCCATTAAGGACATCCTGAAAATCAACTATGTGCGCATGATCCTCGAGGCGCGCATCCTCGATGAGCTGACCCGGCTCAACACCGCCGTCGCCATCACCGAAGGCGCGAAGGTGAACGAAAAGCTACACAGGGAGGTTTACACCAGCCTGCCCTGAATCGACTCGCCTGACGGGGAGGTGCAAATGCTGAAAAGCATTTCTCTCAAACCTCTGAAACGCGGGAAGCGCTTCTCCCTGAAAAACATCTTTGCCAAACCCCTCGCCATCGACCACGAAGGCGTCCTTTACAGCGCGGAAACCGGCGAGCGCATCCCCCCCACCGAAGCTGGACGCTATCGCATCCTTCATGTCACTTCCGTCCGTTCCCATGTGGTGCGCGACCGCCCCGCGGGGCGTTTCCCGTACACCTACCGCACCCGGGACGGTCGCTACATGATGGCCTCCACCCTCACCCTGCCCTTCCTGCGCGACGCCGTGACCGACCACCGTCAGATCAGCGCCGTGCTCTTCACCACGCCGGCCATGGCCATCGCCTGCCTGGGACACCGCTATGAAGTGGTGCACCTGCCTCGCGATCCCGCCGAGGCCAGGGAAGCCCTCGACCGCTTCGCTTCCAACTTCTATCAGGGCGTCCAATACGCCGTCATCCCCCTCGAAAAAGCCATCACCCTCGTCCAGCCACGCACCCGCAAACCGCTCATCGTCGCCGCAATAGCCGGGTTCATCCTCTGCCTCTCCTTCCTCCTCGGAGGCGGCGGTGAGGAGACGCCCAACCTGCCCCCTCCCCCACCGCCCGGCACGCAAACCACGCATCAGCCTGCCATCGATCCGCGATTGATCGCTGTATGCCGCACGAAAACCATCATCCTTCGCGCCTTCAGGGAAGGTCTGCGGGCTCAGCGGGACATGGGGTTTCTCGGTGACATCGGTTTTGACGGCGGAGGACGCCTGGGCCTTTACTACCTCCTGCCCCTCACCCACACCAGACGCGCAAACGACTTTTATGTGCGCACCATCACCGTTACACCAACCGCAACCGCTCCCGCCACCTGCAATCCGGGCAGGCTTTCCCCCACAGAATGCCTCGCCCGGCTCGTCCGCTATCACCCCGACATAGAAGGACAATCCGCCGCCGGGTTCATTTTGCGCTTCACCGGCACCTACACCACCGAAAAAACAGCCCGCCTGCTCGCCACCCTCGCCGATTGCCCCGCTGAAGTCCACGGCAATGTCGTCTTCCGCAACCCCTTCGAACGCGACCTCTCCCTCCGCGTGACTGTGATGACAACTCCCATCGCTAAACCATCGCGCTAGCTCTCTCCATCCCTCGGCTTCCCACCGGAAGTTTCCCCGAGTTTCCGCATTCCATACCTTCTCTGAAACTCTCTGAAGGCTTCGGAAAATTTCAGCATTGTTCACAACTTCCCAGAATTCTTCGGAAAACTTCGAGATGATCAAGCGGATTCCCCGCGCGCTTCTCCAGAAATTTTCAGAATTTCTCCGAATGAGTCCGAAGATTTCCGAAAGCCACAGGGGTTTGCGTTACTGTATAGGTGAGGATGAGGGTTAAGACTGGGCGCGGGTTGAGACAAGCGGGCAGGCGGATGAGGGGCATTCGGGACAGGCCGCGGCGAGGATCGGCGCAAGCAAGCGCTGAGCCGTCTGCGCCACTTCCGGATCGAAAAGCTTTCCCCTTCCCCGCTGTAAAAAAATCAGCACTTTTTCCGGACGCCAGCCGCCACCGCGATAACCCCGCGGGAAAAGCAAAGCGTCCACCACATCCGCCACCCGAGCCACTCTCGCCAAAAACGGAATCGAGCGCTCCCGCAAGCCCCGGGGGTAACCGCTTCCATCCCAGTTCTCATGATGGTAAAGGGCCACCTCCTGCGCCAAACGAAGGCCGATTCGGGTTTCAAGGCCACCAAGCGGACTCGCAAGATGTCCGAAATGCTCGCGTTCCCTCAAAAAGCGCAATACTGCCTCGCCGAACTCGGTGTGGCGCTCAACCATTTCGCGTTCTTCTTCCGTAAGACGGCGTTTCTCCGCTAAGAACACCCAGGGAACAGCGATCTTGCCCACATCATGCAACTGAAAAGCCAGCCAGAGCGCTCCTGCGGGTACACGCCCCCATAGCTCGAAATCGCCGCACTCGCTCATCAACGCAAGTCCAAACGCCGCAAAACGCAAACAATGTCCCGGCGTGTGCGCCACAAACGAGTCCACCCGCGAAAGCAATCGCAAAATGCCGCCGAGATCGTAGCGAAAAATGCTCTCATCCAGCACAAACATGTCGCGACCGCCCTACCGCCTCCCGGAACCGAAAACGGCCTCCCGCGCGGCCTCCTCGAGAAAAGCCAGCACCCTCTCCCACTCACTTCGCGGCAAGGTGAGGTAGCTCCCCCGGTCCTGACGCACTGCGAGCACAAAGAGATCCGCCCTTTGCACGAAGCCACTCCGCACCAATCGCCCCATTCCGCGCGTGTCTTTGAAAGCCTCATGCCAGCTAATAAGCGCTCCGAACACCTCCAGCGCCACATGAACGCGGCTCCCGTCGGGATCGGGATACTCCAGCACTATGTCGTACACCACTCGCTCCGGGGGACGCCCCTGCGAGAGGCTCTGCTCCGCTTCCACCGTCCACACCCGCCAGCTCTCGAGCACCACCCCTGCGATGTGCTTCACCACCTCAAGGCGCCGCTCGCTTTCGCCGAGCTCAAAAAGGTCGAAGATCCGCTCAAGACGCACCCGTTCGTCCCGAATTCGATGCGGGAAGCGGTAGGTGAAAAGGAAGTCACTCTCCTTAAGAGACATCCGCAAAATGTGCGCGAGAGTGTGCTGGTCCCCTATCAGGGGGAGAATCTGCGCCCTGATGAGCTCGTTCCTCGCCACGCGCCACCTCCCCTATGCTTCCAGCCTCTCTCATTCGCTCCGTGCATCTTCTTCCTCGAAGGCCTCCTCGGCCGTCTGCATCATGGCCCTTACGCTGGCGACTACCCGCTCATCGGCCAGCAACCGGTCCAGAGGAACGGTCACCACCTGCGTCGCTTCGTTCAGGCTACGCACGGTGTGAAACCGCTCCCCCGGCGCTAAGGGACGCCAGATGAGGTCCCCTCCGTCCCAGAGGAGCAGAAATCCTTCCTCATGCGGCAGAAAAGATCCCTTGATCACATACGCTTCGAGCATCTCGGTGCGTTTTTCTATGTAAAGCACTCCTCCTGATACCCTTCCGCGATAGACATGAAGCGGTGACCTCTCACCCATTGTGCCCCTCCGAAGGTATGGCTTTACGATACTCCGAAGGCAAGCTAACTTTTCACCCTAAAGCCGTTTCGGAGACACCAGCAGAAGGAGGCAAACAAAATGGAGCGCGAACTCTCCCCTGAGGAGGTAAAAGCCGAACTCTATACCGACGCCATTCGGCAGGCCGAGCGCCTCATTCGCCGCGGAATGGACCAGTATCGGCGCTTCAAAGAAACCGATGAACCCGAGGAACGCCGTCACCTCGGGTTCGTTCTCAATATGACCCTTGCGCGCCTGACGACTCTGTTCCGCATTCTCGCCGTGGTAACCGGCAACGGAGCGAATGCGCTCGCAACCGACATCGACCGCTTACTTGAGAACGAAGTCTTCGCACCGCAGGAGGCGGAGAAACTCCTCATGAGAGCCCTGCATTACCTCGAAAAACTTGCGGGGCGCGCTTCCAGCGGGCATGACTAAGTCGAATACCCGAACCGAAAGCGCAATTTGCAAAGGGGTGTAGGGCGGCGGGTTCCAGAAGGTTGCGAAAAGAATCTGCGGAGCATTTGGCGAAGTGCTATTGCATAGCTGAAGACCGGGCGGGCTGACTCCACCCGACCTTTCGGTCTGGATGGAGAATGCGCCCGCCCGCGTGTTCGGTCACTTCTTCCTCCGGCGCCTGCTTTGGGCATTCAGGCGCTTTAGCAATCCCCTTGCAGGCTTGAAAGCGAGCACCTTCCGCTTGGGTATGGTAATCTCCTCGCCGGTGCGCGGGTTGCGCCCCTTGCGCGAGGCACGCTCCCGCACGGTGAAGGTGCCGAATCCCCGCAAGACCAGCGATTCGTCTTTCTCCATGCCGGCAAGCTCCTCAAAAAATCCTCCAAGCACCCGCTTCACCACATCCTTGGACACCCCTTCCCGCCTCGCAATGGTCTGCACGATTTCGGTGTATGTCATGCGCAATCCCTCCTTCCGTTTTTTGCGTTCGAAGTTAGCATAACAGAAATGAATCGCTTACGCTACGCGGCATTCGGATCCGTCGAATCGAAAGCGGCTTAGTGGGGTTTCTCTAAAGCGTGAAACGACGCGGTGTTCGAGGGCTTCCTTCTGAGAAGACGAAAGCGCTAAAATGGAAGCGGGTGCGAGGAAGAAACCATGGAAGCGCAAAACAAACAAACAAAGCGGGTTAATGTGCGGGAGGCCCTGCGAAGGGTGCACGACGAAATTGTTTCCTGCCACGCCTGCAACCTGCGCGGTGGAGCGCGGCTTCCGGTGCCCGGGTCCAAAATCGCCGAGATTCCCGACTTGGAGCGGGCACCCCTCTTGATCGTCGGTGAAGCCCCGGGCCGAGAGGAGGACCTTCAGGGGGCGCCTTTCGTCGGATGGGCGGGCAAGTTCCTGCGGAAAATGCTCCAGCGGGCCGACCTCGCGCATCTGACTTACATCACCAACCTGGTTAAGTGCCGTCCGCCGCAGAACCGCGATCCTCAACCGGAGGAAATCGTCGCCTGTGCGCCGTTCCTCGATCGTCAAATTGAAGCGGCGCGTCCTCACATTATCCTCGCGCTGGGGCGTTTCTCGGCAGGATATGTGTGGGAGAAGTTTTTGCACGAGGTCTTCGACAAGCCCTTCCCCGGAATCACCCGGGTGAACGGTCAGGCTTACACCCTCGAGCATAACGGCGAGCGCCTTTACATCGCCTTTTTCGTTCATCCCGCCTACATTCTGCGCCGCGCCAGGGAAGGCGAAACAACCCTCCCCAAAGCCTTTTACGCTCACCTGCAGGGGCTCCGCTTCGTGCTCGAGCGACTCGGCTACCCCCGGCGCAAGCGGCGCTATCGATAAGTTTTAACGAAAGGCTTATCGATAAAAGATCGCTTAAGTTTTATCGATAGGGCCTCTCGCCGCCTCGCCCTACTCTTCTTCGGCCTGCTGTCTGCGTTTCAGCTCGCGTTCGCGCAACCGCTTGAGCTTCTCCGGATCGCTCACGGGCCAGAGCACCCTGCCCTTCTCAAGAAAGTCTCGATAGTAGAGCAGAGCCAGACGCACGCGCCGATCCCTGACGGTCCGGGCCACCACCGCGGGAGGCACATTGGCGCGCATCCGTATCCGGGCGAAGCTCTCCGCCGCTTTGCGCGGATCGGAAAGGTTGAGGCGTTCCCTCACGCCAAAGTCCTCCTCGAGCACCTTTTCGGGAGGCGTGTTTTTGATGCGCTGAAGGAGCTTTTTCTCCGAGGGGATCCGCCGCAAGCGCCGCCTCAGCACAAGCCACCCTACAGCGCAAAAGCCCGCACCGGCGACTGCCGTTCGCAAAGGTGAGGCCTGCGCTTCCCAGACCGCTCGGAAAAATTGCGTGACGGGCATCCGCATGGCCGCCGATGGATGCGTCAGGTAATACCAGGTTGCTTCCAGGAAGGTGCGCGCGACATCCGGTTCAAAAGCGAGCACCGCCTCGACACCTTTGACTAGGAGCACACTTGCATAGAGAACGCACCGCAGAGGAGGAATGAGCGCAAAAGCGAGCACAAGGAGAATGATGAAAGCTACGGAGAAGATCAGAATCAGGATAGTGTCGTGGACCGGATCGTCCTGCGAGTGGCCCCGGTAATTCATGCCCGTCGCCCTTGTGCCGCCCTACCCCGCTTTCCCATCAGTATCGGGCGGGACCCGAAGCGACCAGGGGTGTCCCACCTTCACGCCGGTAGTCCCGTCCGCTTCTGGACCACACGATGAGGGCATACCGGTACCGAGCACCTTTCACGGGCACCACATAGAAGTGATCCGCCAGGGGCGCCTTTTCCATCTGTTCAAGCTTGGCCTTGACCGCTTCCTCATAGTCATTGTAGAACCCGAGCACATAGAGCGTACCGCCCCTCCCCTCGAGGAAGTCCTCCCAAGTGCCAGCCTTAAATCGAGCCGGTGCGGTGACCACCAGGGTGTAACGCGGTGGGCTGAAGGACCGCCCGTCGGGCGAAACTCCCGGTGTTTCCTCAATGATGGCCACCTCCGGCGGTACGAGCAAACCGTCCCGCACCATGCGCCGCCAGAGAGCCATGTTGCGCACCACCTCGGCGTCGTTCCGGAGGGCCCGCTTTACCTCCTCGAAACACATCTCTTTGCCTTTGTTCACGCCCTTCCGGTACCCCTCCTGAAAACCCGCCTCGTATCCGGCTCGGTAGCGTTCCTTCAGCAATTTGGCGTCGGGGCTTACCGTTTCCGTCGTGGCGCATCCCGTCGTGATGCCGAGCAATACGACACCGACAAGCCCGGCCACAAACCTGCGCATTCTTCTTTGCATGGGACAAAGCCTCCTCGCTCGGATGATTTCGTGTGCGACTACAGGAAAATGACCCGCCTCCTCACCCTCATTTCTCTCGAGGGGAACCTGCCCACCACGGAGTGACCGCAAAAGGCCGCCCTGAAAACGACTTCAACATCGAGTGTTCCCTTATTCGCACGCGAACAAAATCATGAAGACCGCGTGAGGAGATGGGCATGAGATTGTTCGCAATGGTTGTTCTTGCGGCGTGTTTGTTCGGAGTGAGCATATTGCTTGCAAAGGGTTACGCCGACGGCGATCCGACGGCGCTAGCGAATACCACCTCGGAAAAGCCGGAAAAGGCGCTTCCCGCCGAGGTGCGCTCCTTCCTCAGGGAGCACCCCAAGCTGAAGCCTCTTTTCGAGGGGCTGACCGAAGTCGAGGCTTACGACCTCTACAAGGAGCTGAAAAGAATGAGCCCCGAAGATTTGCGCATCGTGGAGCGGTCCTTCACAAGCCCTCTCGCTCTTCCCGACTACTCTGGAGCGAAACCGGATGGCAACGCCACAGCCACGGCAACTGTTTCGCCTGCGACGAAAAACCTCGTAAACATTGCCTCGGTGGACACCGTTCCTCCACGGAACCCCGCAATCGCGAAGAGACGCCTTTCGCCCTCTCCGACGGGGGAAGCTTTGCGTATTCTGGAACGAGAGGGAAGAGGGGAGAGGGTTGTTTCAGCATCAGGCGTGACGGGCACGGGCGCGGTCTCCTCCGGCAAGGAAGGCGAGAATGAGCAGACCTACCCTTACGGAGTGCTCTCTCCCGATGAAGTGCGCGCGATCCGCAAGAAAGCGCTCGCTTACGAGCGAGCGGCCAAGGAGCCTCTTCCCCCGCACCCCGGTCGGTTCAGGGTGGTGCCCTACACGCCGTACCCGCAACGCCTGCGTCTCGCGGTGGGATACGCCACTCTCGTGCAGGTGCCCTTTCGCATCGCCGCAAGCAAGGACAGCATCGCCGTGGTGGGCGATCGTTCAGCCTTTGAGGTTTTCACGCTACCCGACCGCAAAAGAGTGGTCATCTTCCCGAAACGATACTTTGCCGCTTCCAACCTCATTCTCGTGCCGGAAGATCCCTCCCTTGAGCCGGCGTCGTTCTACCTCGAGGAGGCGCAGGACCGAAAAGGGGCGGATTATGTGGTCAAGGTGTTGCCGCCTGAAAAGGGGCGCCTCACCCCGCGCGACCTCGCCAGGCTCGCCCTTGAGGGCTGGCTACCGCCGGCCGTGGCTTCCCTGCGGGAGCTTGTTTGCTCAGATCACCTGGGTGGACGCGTGTTGCGCACCTGCCGTCTCAGGCATCCAGATTATGTCGTCGTGCTTCTTGACGGGCGGTTCGAGTGCCGGCGGGGATGCACCTTCAGGGCATACTTCCCCGCGAGCGACCGGACGGCTATCGGCTTCAGCCCGCTTGAAGAACCGGCCCTCGTGTTGCGAAACGACGGTACGGAAAGAGGCTACACCTTGAACCGGATCGACGGGCGCTGGGTGCTTGTGCCCGCGGATTTGCCCGAAGTTCCTTGAACCACGGAGGAAAACACCGCTAAAAAGCGAGGGAGGTCGCCATGATGGACGGAACGCTTCGCCGTTTAATCGGGGGCATTGCGGGAAGCGTGATCTGCGCCGGGCTCATTACGGGATGCGCTTCCACCGCGAAACCCCCTGGCGCGGCGAACATTCGTGTCCCGGCATCCGGCACGCAGGACGAGCCGGGTCGGAAAAAAATGTTTGCGTCCCGAACGGACGCGGACCTTTTCTGGAAGGATGAAGTCGACACCGCAACACCGTCCGCACATGCGAATCCTTCGACATCCGAAGAGCGAAGTGCGGGTAGTGAAAATGAAGGGGATACGACGCTGACGCCCTCCTCTTCCGAGATAACCGAACTTAAGCGCGACATCAGAGACTTCTTTTCCGCCTTACGGGCGGAGGTGCTCGCCGACGAAGCGAGGGAGCGGCACGCGGGGTATGCGGAGCACCAGGACCAGATGGAGCCCCATCGCTTCCAGGGGGATTCCTTTTCCAGAGAAGATGAGCTTCTCTCTTCGCGCTTTTTCCGTATGGGGGAACCCGCCTTCGGACATGTTAAGGTGCATGCGGGAGACACTCTGGCCGATGTCCTTCGTCGAGCGGGGTACCGGGTCGCTTCCGAGAAGGCCGCGGGAATTGTTTTCCGAGAGGATGCATCCTTCTCCTCGCCGGAAGATCTCGTTCGCTATGTGGAGCAAACCCGCGATGTCTTCGTGTTTCTCCGGGGGAAGAACGCCGAAGTGCTTCCGACCGCGGAGCGCACTTACGATGTAACCCTTCTTCTCAAGCTCTCCCGCTCGCCGGATGAGGCGAAGGCCTTCCTCAGGGAGTTGCTGGTCAACCCGAAGGCCTACATAATCCTGCACCCCGAAACCGGTGAAGCCATCGTGTGCGATTCGCCGCGGGGACATCGGCGCATACGGCTTTTCCTCGAGCGTCTGGAAAAGCGTTACCTGCGAGTCTTTCGCGCGGGCATTCGAATACTCGACGCCAAAGGGAAAGCGATCTTTCAAGCCGTGGGCGAGGTTTCACCTGCGACTCCTTTCCGCTTTGCCAGCGGCGGGGTGCTTTCCGTGGGGTTGCCCGTGGCGGGGCGTATGCCGGTAACGCTTGTTTTTCCGAAAAGGGACCCTCTCGCGAAGAACCGGGTCCTTCGAACGCTTGCGGAGATACCTCCTCAGACTTTCCTCTTTGCAACGCGGGGTGGCCGCAAACGCCTGCGTCTTAACGGCTACCTTCTTGAGGTAAAACTCGTGCCCGAGGGGGTGTAAACCATGCGCAGGGTGACCGATGTTTTCGGGCGCCTGTGGGATGCCGCCGGCGCCGCAGTATTTCTGGCCCTTTACGGCGCCGGTCCGGCTTACGCCGTAACCGCCGTCGATGTGGCGAGGACCATCTTCAAGTTCGTGCTCTGGAGCGCTTTGGGTTTTATTTACACGATCAGCTTCGTCGGAGTGGCCGCCGGGCTCAAGGAGTTGGTCCTGTCCTCCGGGCAGTACGGGGAGGGACGCGGCGCTTGGAAGAAGCTGATTTGGGGTGCGCTGGGGATCATCATTCCCACTCTCATCATCCTCTTCAAGATATATGTTCTGAAGAACGAGCAGGCTTCGGTGGTGCCCGGCTTTCTCGAAAGCGGTCCTGAAAGTCTGAGCACCATTCAGTAAGTGCCACGGAGCCCCATGTCGCAGTCCGGCGCGCCGCGGAGCCCCGGTGCAACCAAAGCCGAGGCGATTGAGGTGCGCCGGGGCTTTCGAGCGCACGGAAGGATAAATTATCCCACGGTCCTGCCCATTCTCGACATCCCCTTCGAGGACGCCATCATCCTTCTCGGAGCGGGCATTATCTTGTCGGTGATCTTCAGTTTGATGGTGCTGGTCCAGGCCCTCACCGGCCTACCTCTGGCTCCAGCGGGAGTGGCGATTTTTCTGGCGGGCATTGTCCGCATCGTCATCGAGGTTCTGCGCGTGCGGCGCAGGTTCACGCATCGGGCTCACCGTCCGGTTTTGCGCAACTTAACGGAAAGCTTCGCTCCTGATTACCTGTGGCGTCAGTCGTTCGATGCGGAACGGGTGCTTTTTGCCGCTTTTCCTACTACAAACCGAACAAGTCAGGATGGATAGATTTCTCAGCCCTTATAGGGAAACTACAAACTAGCGGTTCGATCTCCATCCTCCCTAGGTTCCTTCTCAACCCTTATAGGGAAACTACAAACAGACCATAGAAAAACTAAAAGCGGAGCTTCAGGCCACTTCTCAACCCTCATAGGGAAACTACAAACCTAGTCCGGCACGGGTTTTCGCCCGGCGAGGTCGAGGCTTCTCAACCCTTATAGGGAAACTACAAACCCGCAAAAACGATCCGCGCCCACCCGCGGGCCATGCTTCTCAACCCTTATAGGGAAACTACAAACAAGGCGGTAGGTGATGCCAAACTTCCACCCGGCCCCCGGTTGCTTCTCAACCCTTATAGGGGAACTACAAACTCAGGCAACAAGGGATATGCCCCGTCTTCTTACAGAACCTTCTCAACCCTTATAGGGGAACTACAAACCGAAAGACTTTGTGGATCCTCAGACAGGAGAAATCCAACTTCTCAACCCTTATAGGGGAACTACAAACTTCTCCTCCCCAATCCCAGACGATCAAAAAAAATCCCTTTCTCAACCCTTATAGGGGAACTACAAACTTCTCCTCCCCAATCCCAGACGATCAAAAAAAATCCCTTTCTCAACCCTTATAGGGGAACTACAAACCAAGGGGTAGTAACTGACGAGCTTGCAGGAGGCGTCTTCTTCTCAACCCTTATAGGGGGAACTACAAACTACCCGGGCGGCGTGTCCGGTGTGACTTGGTGCGCCCCCTTCTCAACCCTTATAGGGGGAACTACAAACGGCCCCGGAGGGAGCGTGTCCGGCTCGCCCGTTTCAAACCTTCTCAACCCTTATAGGGAAACTACAAACCTGATCGCACCCCCTTTTTGCCCGCAAGTTTTGTCCGCTTCTCAACCCTTATAGGGGGAACTACAAAAGTTTGCGGGCCGTGCGCCCCATGCGCGCCCTCCTCTTCTCAACCCTTATAGGGGGAACTACAAACAGCGCGGAGAGCATTCCGTACACTCCCATAGCTCTCCTTCTCAACCCTTATAGGGGGAACTACAAACGACCCCGGGCGAGCTGCGCCCGGTGCGGGAAGACCACTTCTCAACCCTTATAGGGGGAACTACAAACCCTCCTCGAAACTGTTCATCCTGGCCGGTTCCGCCGGCTTCTCAACCCTTATAGGGGAACTACAAACCCATGCAGGGGGTACTCTTCAACCCCTTGAGATTTCTTTCTTCTCGAGCAACATAACTCCCTTCGCTCAACCCGTTTCGCCGTCGGACCCCGAATCCTGCAAGATCCCCGGGGTATCCGGCGGCACCCGTTGTCAAAGATCAACCCCTACCCTCTCTATACCCTCCCCGCATACTCTACTCCAACCCCTGAAAACCTCGGGCTATCAACGCATTCCGGGGTTGTCCTATCAGGCAGAGCCATCTCATCCGGCAGAACCGGTCCTCATGGATCGGGGGGCGGTTGATCGCTTTCGCTGTGGTCAGCCGCTAAACCCCGAATTAAATGAAAACCATACGGGGTCCAGCGGCTCACAATCCGGCGCTTATGTTTGACGATCAAAGGATCAGGGACGCCACGCTACCCTACGAATGTCAAGAGGTTACAAACACTCGCATTTCTTCTTACTGTTCCACAACAAACCTTAGACTCTTCCACACCCTTTCCGTTGCCCTCTATCGATAAGTTTTGAAAGAAATTTTATCGATAAAAGTTTTCGTAAAATTTATCGATAGGATCGCGCATGGGAGGGAGGAGGGGGTGTGACCGCATGATGCGCGGGGGAACCGGCCGGTTAGCATGAGGCGCGCAGGACCACGAGGAGCCCCCGCGCGCAGGAGAAGATTGGATCCTTGATGACCTCCGCTCTGTCGCCGAAAACAGCTCGTATCTCCTCCTTGAAAAAGTCCACTCCTCCCCCGGCCAACAAAACCCGGTCCGGCGAGGCCTCCCTGACGATGGTTTCCAGATCGTGAAGCAGGGCCTCAGCAACCTGCTTGCGGGCTTCGACGAGCTCCTCGCCGAAACTCACCTCCTCTCCCCTGATCTTGGCCCGGGTGTGTCCCGCGGTTACGGCTTCACGCACCCGAGCGGCTTCGCTCGCCGTGAGCATCCCCAGCCTGCGGGAGAGTTTCCGCAGAAGTATCTCCAGCACATCCCAGATGCCCTGCGGCACGGAGACGGAGCGATCCCAGTCGAGCACCGCACCCGGGCGAATGAGCGCAACATCGGTGGTTCTGCTTCCCAGATCCGCGATGAGAACGGTCTGTCCCCAGAGCTCCCGATCCATGTATCCGTTCGAGTAGAGCCGGTCGAAGTAGCTGGCCACCCCTTCGGCGGTCACCGCCACGCGCACGATGCGCACCCGTACGGGATGCTCCATGTACTCGAGAGAGAAGTCGCCCTCGAGCATCTCCCTGATGGTTTCGGCTCCGCTCTGCACCTCCGAAAGAGGCACCGCCACCCCCACGGCCACATCGATGGTGCCGCCGCCGTTTTCCACGATCCTGTCGTGGAAGACCTTCAACACCGCCGCCAGAGTGAGCGGCACGGCCTTGGAGGCCGCCTTGGTGATCGGGGGGAGGGAATCGTCCGAGAGGTTGCTACCCACGAGGTAGCCGTGTCCCTCGTACCGAAAGAAAATCGGCGCGCCTTTCCTCGGGGCGACGGCCGGCGTGCGCATACCCAGCGAGGCGAAGTCGCCCCGGAGCACGGTGGAACGGAAAAGGTCCACCCCTACCGGAGTGGCCACCTTGGTAAAAAGGCGCCCGAAGTCCACCCCGAGGGCGTGCACCTCGTCAAGCCTCACCTTTCTTTCGGTCATGGTGTTCACCTCCGTATGTATTGCGGAAGGAATCGCAAAAGCCTTTCCCGGTATTCAAAGTGAAAATGACCCTTACCCCGAGGAGGCGTTTAGCGCCTTCCAATGGTAAGGAGCCATGCCGAAGAGCGGCGCAAACTTAAACACTTGGTGCGGTAACGAGTGGCGCTCTGGGCGAAGTGCGAACGCCGTTTTCGGCGGTGCGGCTCACGGTAAGCACATACTCCTCGGCGGACCGGTTCACGAGGTAGACTCGATTCTCATAGTCGCGGTTGAGGGCCTCGGCCAACCGGCGGGCCTTTTCTTCAAGCACATCTTCGGAATGCCCGGACCGGACCGCGAGCGAAGCGAATCCCACCGCGACTGAAGCGCCTCTTGCGGGAAGATCAAACTTGGTGAGCTCCACCACAAAGAAACCCTCCTCCCGGGCCCTGCGGGCCACCTCGAGCACCAGATTTCGGTCCTTTATCACCACCACAGGGCCGAACACCTTCCGCATACGCAACATGGACGCCTGCCTCCCGTTTTTTACCCAGATAAGATAACCTCGGATCGCCTGAACCCCTGCTTTTTACGGGAGGATTTTTAGTTTTTTGGTAAGCGGTTCTGGATTCCCCTTGGACGAGTCGCCTTTCGCGATGGGAGAGAATTCTTTTTTCGCTCCGAAGCTAAGGTTTCTTCCGCTTCTCTTTTTTCTTTAGTGCCTTTTCGAGCACCCTTTCCAGCCACTCGAGCTCGTTGAGCAATCGCATGAGGCGCTTCTCTTCCTTTGACGAAAGGTCGAGGTCCATCCCGCGGCGGGTCAAACGGCGCAAAACGGATTGCGCGCGCTTTAAACGCTCGACAACCGTTGCGGCGCGGTTGGCGTCGGGAGGAAAAGCTTTCTTCTCCAGAATCGCTCTTCGCAAAGCCTCTTCATCGTCCAGGAAGCGCAGGTAGTTCTCCAGTTTGCTGATGGACACCTTCCCCTCATCCACGAGCTCCCGCACCCACTCCGGGAAACGCATTAGCCGAAACGCATACACCCCCTGCTTGGGGGTGAGCCCCACCTCCTGAAGAACATTAAGGAAGGCCTCGCCGGCCGGCGAGAGTTTTCGTCTGCGATCGAGAGCATTCTTAAGCAAGGTTTCGGCCCAGCGCGCGAACTCGCGTTCGTCCCGCAGGACCGCTTCCGGAACCTCCTCCTCGGGAAGCGACTCGGCCACCCGTCGGCACACCGCGATCAACCCCCGCCCCAGCTCCGAGGGGCGCAGGTCGACCCTTTGCAGGTTCTCCACCAACTGAAGTATGGTGCGGGTCTCCCTAGAAAGAGGACCGCAGAACACCACCGCCGGTACCGTCTCGATCTCGGCGAGCTTGGCCGCTCGCAGGCGCCTTTCCCCGGCAAGCAACCGATAGGAAACGCCTTTTTCCGAAGCAATGCGTTCCACCACTACGGGCTGAAGAATGCCGCACCGCCTGATGTTTTCGGCGAGGCGCTCGATGTCGGTGAACTTTTTTCGGGGTTGCTCGCTGACCTCGATGCTTTCGATGGGAAGTTCCATGAGCACCATTCCCTTCCCTCGTTGCGCGTCCGGAACGGACGCTTCTCCTTTCACGAGAAAGGAGGGAAGGTCTATGGATGCCCGAAGAAGGCTCTCGATGACATCCCCTACCCTTTTCCCGCGGCGCCCGCGTTTCCGCTCACCGTGCCCGGCGCCGGAAACGGTTTCCTTCGAAGTTGTTTTTGTCTTCTTCGGGGCGGCGTCCTTTTCGGACGCCAGATCTTCGTCCCGCGGATCCGGATCCGACGGCGAACCCGCCCGCCGCACCCGCATTAAGGGATCGCCCAAGTCCTTCCCCGAAGGCGGGCTTTCTCCCGCCACCAAGTCCTCCGGGTCGAAAAAGTCCACCGGGCTCTCGCGGTTTTCTTCCCTGTCTCTCATAGCACGCCCGTCCTTTCTAGGATTTCCTGCAACACGCGCATGGTCCGCTCATAAAGCTTGCCGAGATAGGATTGCCGGATGTCCCTGCGCCTGATGCAAACCTCCACGCCCGCGGCGTCGGGCATACGGTTTTTGAGGAGCTTCGGTCCGAAGGTCTCCTCATAGCGGGCCAGGTACTCGTGGGCGTTGCGCAGACGCTTGCGGTAGCGGTTGATGAGTATGCCGGCGAGCTTAAGCTCAGGATTCACCGCCCGGGCGTCCTCTATGGTCTGAAGCACATTGCGCAGGCCCCAGAACGAAAAGAAGTGCAGGTCCACCGGGATGATCACATGCGTTGAAGCGCAAAGGGCGCTCCAGAGAAACCCGCCGAGGTGCGGAGGGGTGTCCACCACCACGAGGCGGTAATCCTCAAGGGCCCCGCGCATCTTTCTCAGAAAGAGCACCGCCTCGAGGGAATTGAGCTCCTTCTCCATGATGGCCGATCGGATGTCGTTCGGCACAAAAGGGATGCCGTCGGCGACCACGATGTTCTCGCGAAAGGCCCGGATGAGATCCTCCGTGGGTACGCGATCGAGTACCAGCCGGGCGAGCTGAGGTATTCCGAAGAATCCCTCCTGCTCGAAGCTCACCGCATCCGGCAGGAGGGCCCGGGTGGCATTCCCCTGCGGATCGAGGTCGATGAGGAGGGTCCTTACATTTCGCTTGAGGGCGTAGAGGACGGTAAGGATTGCGAGCGAGGTCTTCCCCACTCCTCCCTTGTTGTTGCAGAAGGTGAGGATCACGGTGTCGCTGATTTCGGGCGTGCTTTTCATGGCGTCGTCATTCCCCTCCGCGGTTTTCACCGGTCAGAAAACGAAGGAGACGCTCATTGCGTCCCTTGCGGACACGGGCGTGCACGCTTTCCCTGCTCTTGCCGAGGAAAGAGGCGATCTCGGAGAGGGAGTGTCCCCGAAGGTGCGCTGCCGCACAGAAAAGGTTCAGGGCCCGGTTGTAGTCTCGCCGTTTTACCCGCTGGCTTCCGAGGATGGTTCGGCCGTCCTCATCGGAAAGGCCCAGAAAGGCGAGGGTTTGACGGAAAAGCGCCTCCAGAGCGTCCTGTCCGCTGTAGTGGCTACAGAGGTTGCGGGCGTCCGCGAGGGTGACGGTTCTTTCCCGGGCGTTGCTCGAAGCGCGGGCCACCAGCATCTCCACGAAGGAAACCACTTGGCGCACATTGCGGAACCGGATGTTCAGGTTCTCCCGGAGGAACTCCCTCAGGTCTTCCTCGAAAATCACTCCTTCCGTTTCGGAAACCGTGTCCAGATAGGCATCCACAAAGGGAGGATCAAGACGGTTCTTGATCTCATAGAACCCGCGCAGACGCATTCGGTCGAGCACCCGGAGGGGCACCTCTCGGTAAAGAGGATGTTCGAAGGGTGTATCGGTGGTGACCAGCACGGGTATGCCGCGATTGAGGTAGGTATCGATGATGCTGAAAAGCATGTTGCAAAGCACTCCCGTCATCCGCCGCGAGACATGGTACATAAGGGCCTGAAGGTCGTCGATGATGACCAGATGGATGTTCGGCGAGGGGTCGAGGAGACGGTTCAGGCGGGTTTTCCCGGCGAGCACCTCTTCGATGAGGAAGGCCCGCAAGCGGTCCCCGGGGAAGTAGGCCACATTGCGTCCGCTGAGGAGCGCTTCCCATGCCGCGGCGATGACGAGGTGGGTCTTGCCCATGCCGCTCTCGGAGTAAACGGTGTAACTGCTCAGCCGGTCGGCGCGTCCCCGTTTCACCACCGTGCGGGTCACATCGACCACCGCTTCAAAAGCATCCCGGTTGAACTCCGAAACCACATACCGGTCCCAGGTGTATCCCACGGGAAGGGTTTGGTTGCGGAAGGTGAACACTCTCCCCGTGGGCCGGAGGGAAGAAGGCTCCTCTTCAAGGCGGAGGTCGTCGGGAGGAGGCGGCGGTGCCGCTTCTCCCGGCAGGAAAACCACATTTCGCACTCGGTACCCCTCCGCTCGAAGAAGCCTCTCCACGCCGGTCGAGACCTCGGGGTGATCCTGCAGGATTTCCAGCACGAAGGCACCCGGCACCCGCACCACCGCGCAGGCGTCCTCCACTTCCACCTTGGCCCCGATCAGCATGGGGTGCAGGCTCCCCAGGTTGACGCGGACCTCCTCTCCCAAGACCCTCGCCTCCTTCCTTCCGAAAGCTCCCCCTTCCCGTGGTTCGAGGATAGCAAACCCGAAATGCGGATGTCAAGAGGCGTTCGCGGTCTCCTCGCATTTTTCTCCGCAAACCGAACGCTTATCCTGACAGGTAAACTCACATTATTCTTTCTCTCTCGACTCTCTCTCAATCGACATCAGAGAGAAGGAAGATCAAAGGTACCGAGAAAAAGGTGAAGGTCAGAAGGACAGGGCTTCTCTTTCGGAGGGGCAATTCAGGTGGCGAAGGGCCTCCTCAGGGGCGAGGCGTCCGGAGCGGACGAGGCGAGCGAGGACATCCGCCATGCGCCAGCCTCGTTCGGCCATGAGAGTCCGCAGGACGCTTTCGCCGTCCGGGCGCAGGAGGGCTTCGCGCTCTTCATCATTTTCCACCCGCAGGAACTCCCAGGCGAGCACTCTGCGTCCGTTTCGGTCGCGCGGAAGGGTCTGCGCCAGGCCTCCAAGGAAGGTGCGGCTGAAGCGGTAGCGCACCGCGGGCATTGCTTCCGGGGGGAACATACCCGTCAGGCGGTCGGCGGCTTCGGTGATGGAGCGAGCGTGAAGCGTGGTAAGCACGAGGTGTCCGGTTTCAGCCGCCGCGAGCGCCGCGAGCGCCGTTTCCGCATCCCGCATCTCGCCGACCATGATCACATCGGGATCCTCGCGCATGGCCGCTTTCAGAGCGGTAGCGAAGCTCTCGGTGTCCATGCCCACCTCGCGCTGGGTGATGAGCCCCCTCCCCGGCGGAATAAGGTACTCAATGGGGTCCTCTATGGTGATCACCCGCTTGGGACGGTTCCGCAGAAGGTACGCCAAGGAGTGGGCGAGCGTGGTGGACTTGCCCGAACCCGTGGCGCCCACCACGAGCACGAGACCGTGCGGCGCTTCGAGCAACCGCAGGAACTCCTCCGGCACTCCCAGGCCGCGCGGATCGCCTTCGACCTCCCTCAGGCGTCGGGCCACCAGAAAGGGGCGTCCCTGATAGAGAGCGAGGTTCAAACGCAAGCGAAGCCGCGTCCCATCAGGACGCCGCACTTCCGCGGTGCGGTCCACCTCCGCCCGCGAAGCGTAGAGGCTCGCAAGCGCGTCCTCGCCCATCAGCTTGCTCACCACTTCCTCCATCTCCGCCTTTCCGAGAGGATCGCCAAGCGCTTCCAATCGTCCCTCAATCCTGGCGTACGGCGGCTGGTCCTGCGCCAGGTGCAGGTCCGAGGCGCCCCGATCGAAAACGGAAAGCAATTTTTCCAGCGTTGACGAAGCCGCACCCTTCTCCGCGCCGAGAAAAATTTCCTCAAGCCCGCTCATCACGCCTAACAACTACCCCCTGGTTTTTTTCGGTTTTTTCGCTTCCTTCTTTGCGACGGCGAGCCGTGGGACGCCGTCGAATGTTCAAGTCGTGAAACCCTTGTCCCAAGCGGGTTTCAGACTGTTCGTTCCTCCAGGCGCACCGGATATTTTAAAGATTGGAGCGGGCGTCCCGCTCCGGTTTTCAAGTTAGCCTGCTTTGGAGGTTCGGCATCATTAGGGAGGCGAGGATGAGCGGAGCAAGTCGTCTCACGCGGGAAGGCTTGCGGGTGGCGCGGGAGCTCGGGTACGCGGTTCGAGTGGTGCGCCGGAAACGCAAGCGGAAGGTGTACCGTCCGCAAACGATGCCGAGCTCGGTACGGGTACCGCTGGTTTTCCATTCGCTCTCCGGGCGGGAGGCGAGGGTCTTTCTCGCATTGTGTCTCATTGCGGAAGAGTCCGTCCGAGAAGTCGTTCCTCTCGGAAGCGAAGTTCGGGAGGGGATCAAGTGTTATGCGCGTATGGGGGATCCGCACCTCTCCATCGGGTTGCGGGGGCTACGGCGGAAGGGGCTTTGCGGAAGGAGAGAATTTCACTATCGCGATCTCTTGCAAATGAACAGGGTGGCGGTGCTTTCGCGCGACGAGGTGCTCTCGCTCGTCAAGGTGGTGGGGCGGTCCAAGCGCCCGCACCCCTTTGAGGAGGCCCTGCGGGAAGCCTTCGAGCGGGGCAGGTTTTACGGAAGGGGTCTGCCGGAATTCGGTTTTTCTGCCGGGAGCTTTCAGAAGCGAATTTTACCCCTCGGGATGTTCTCCCTCGAGGAGGTATGCAAGCCGACGGCGCTAAACGCGGCTCCTTGAAGGAGAGCCGCTAAAAAACACCACGGAGGTGAGGCATGGAGATGCAGGATGTTTTCACGGAAGGAAGGGATTATTCCTTCGCGCATTACGGGCCGTCCCCGGAGGGCGAGGAGGATTTTCCCGAAGCTTACGAATGGGTACCCATCGACGAAATTGAAGTGCACCCGCTCAACCTGAAGTTCTTTCACGATATGCCGGAGCCCGCTTTTCAGTCGCTCAAGGCGTCCATTAGGGAATCGGGTCTTCTTCAGGCCGGTGTGGCGGAGCCAAAGGAAGGCGGTGGCTACTGGCTTCTCTGCGGACGAAACCGTTTGCGGGCCTGCCGGGAGCTCGGGTGGCAAAAGTTCCCGGTTTTTATCCGGAAGTTTCGGAACGACTATGAGCGGATGCTGGCCATCCTTGCGGAGAACCTGGATGTGCGGCCCCTTGATGCCTCGGAGATCGCCTCACTTTCCCGGGTGCGGGAGAGGGCTCGCCTGGCGCTTCTCTTGGAGAGGGAAGGGGGAGGCTCCTCCGAGGCGGACGAGCCCAGCTTCGAGGAGCGACTGCGCCAAGTGGAGAACCTGATCGAGAAGTTGCCGCCCGAAGTGCGGATGCTCTTCGACGACCTCCCGCCGATCGTGAAAGTGGAGGTGATTTCCTCCGTTTGCGCCTGCGTGCTGGGATCTCTCGAGAAAAGCGATGAAGACCGCCTCGAGTCCTTCCTTGAGGAGATTACGCAGGGTGAAGATGAGGAAAATCCTCAGGCACAGAAGGTGAAGGAGGGAGTGGAAAAGACCCTTCGGGAGATTAGTCGGAGCACCGAGATTCAGCGTTTGACTCAGGACTCGGAAAAGTTGCAGGAGCAGATCGAGGAGTATCGCCGGAGGATTGAGGACTTGCAGGACCAGGTTGAGCAGTACGAAAACTATGTGCGGGAGCTCGAGGGACGGCTCAACGAAATGGATGAGAGGGCGCAAGCCGCCGAGGAGGTGGACGAACTCAAGCGTCAGCTCGACGCCGCTCAGGAGCGTTTGCGGAAGGCGCTTAACCAGGTGCGCGATCTGGTGCGGGAGAAAGAGGTCCTTGAGGAGCGCCTGCGCAAGCAGGAGGAGGAAATCAAGAGGAAGGTCCGCGACGAGGTGCACCGTCAGCTAAGGGAGGAAAAAAGCAGGATCGAGCGCCAGGCGCAGGAAAAGGCCCGGCAGGAGATTGAGGAGTTCAAGAAAAAGGTCTTCCTCGGACGGGCGAAGGATTTGCTCCAGTCTCTTTGGATCGCTTCCGCTCAGGTGAAACAATTGCAAAGCACCTCCGGGCAGATATTTGCCGAGGTGGCACGGGTTTCACAGCACATCGAAGAGATGCTCGAGGTGTTGCCTAGGGACATGGTGGTGCAGGCGGTGGAGGAGGTGGGGCGTAGCATTAACAACCTTCTGTATTACCTCAAAGATGCCCAAACGGAATACCAGAGGCTGAGGCGGCGTCTCGGCATTCCCAACGGCGGAAACGACAGGCACAGCGAAAACCATGCGTCCGCTCAGGACGCTTAGTGCGGAGGCGAACGATGCGGTGGAGCGTGAATCATTCGTTCGCCGATGAGGTTGTCGACGAAGCGCTGAACGACGGAAAGGCGGACGGAGGGGATGTCGCCTCTCTCTGGGACCCCGAGCGGGAGCTCAGCCCCGAAGAGGTGAAGCGGTTGGTGGGAAGAAAGGGGTATCCTCTGACTCAGCTCTTCATCGAGCAGAAAAACCACCTCCTGACCCTCCTCGAGGCGCGGGGATTCCGGGCGCAGTCGCTTCCCTTTAAATCCATTGTGGACCAGATGCTCGAGTTCTGTCAGAAGCGGTGTCCTGACCTCGAGGAGGAGGTTCGCAAGCTCATCAGTTTTAAGCACCTAGTCGTGGAGTGCTGGCAACCCTTGCTCGAGCGGCTGTTGCCCCGCGAGGAGGAGGACCTCGCCGAGGCGGCTCGTGAGCGGGCCCGCATTGCTCTCTGGCAGGCGTTGGACCACCTGAATTGCGTGAATCCCGCTTATGTGGCGCGCTGGATCCGGCAGGGCGTCGCGAGGGGGCTTGGTCGCAGGTCACCCGGCAAGGGCGCCGCTCTTTCCGACCAAGGAGCGACTCGCGGAGATGTTCTCGAGGGTGCGGAGGTCGATTTGTTTGCCGAAGGGGGCGAAGCGGAGGCGCGGAGGAGCGCTTTCGTGGACGACACCTTTTCCGCCGCGAGGCCCATTTTTGTGCCGTTCACGGAGGGCAGGGGAGGGGAGCGCCCTGAGGATGGGACCTTCAACCTGAACATGATTACGGAGGAGCGCCTTGACGAGCTTGCGGCGCAGGAGGTGCTTTCCGAGGAAGCGGTGCGCGGAGTTGCCGGAGAGGTGGACCGGAGCATGGACTATGAGCGTCTGCGCCGGGGCATTAAGCGTTTGAAGGAGCGGTTGCGGCAGATGGGCTCGGCGGACACGGCGGAGAAAATAGATCGCTTCCTCGAGGAGGCGGAGTGGTCGGATGGGATCCCGGGGCTTTTTCGGCGCTTCACCCGGGATGAGATAGCTCGTATTCGGTCGCTGGCTTACTCCATACCCGAGCTTGTCGAGTTTATTTGAATTTGAGGACGACTCATTTGGCAGGGAGGACGGATGCGATGAAGAAAACCGGCACCGTCTGTGTCGCTGAAAAAACGGCGTCCCAAACGGACGCCGCTTCGGCGGATGTGTTGAAGGAGAATGTGACGGACGGTTGTGAGTGCGCCGTATCATCCGGCACGGAGACTACCGCGGCGGTGCGGGAGCAGGCCAAGCGTTACGAGCGGATGTACCAGCGCATCGAGCGTTATCTCCAGAGGCTCGCTCGTAAGGGCATAGTGGGGGAGAGGCATGTGGAGCTTCTTCTCAGGATCAACCCGCTTTTTCTCGTGCGGGTGTTCCCCGAGGTGTATCTCGAGCTGATCTTTTTCACGGAAAGCGATCTGGTGCGCCTCGAGCGGGCCAGCCGGTTCGGCTGGAATGTCTTTCAGGAGACTCTGCGGGCGGTGCGCGCTCGAAGCCAGCAACGCACCCTGGGTTTCCACCTTGCTACGGCCCAGTATGCGATCTGGCGCCTGGGGGAAGCCTTCCATGCTTTCGTGCTCCAGGCGGGCAGGGAGAAGGATCGGGATGTTCTGGTGGAGGGGCGCGACCGGATCCTCGAGATGCTGGGCACCCTGATCGGTATGCTCTGGGAGGCCGAACGCCGAGGACGCTATACCCAAGAGAGGCTTCGGGTGTTCCTCGAGGGATGGGTGCAACGCCTGCGGGAGCACCGCGCGCCCGTTTCGGATGCGTAAGCTTGCCGGCCTTCCTGCGAAAAGACATCCCCTTTCGGAGGGATGTGCTCTACCTTGGGGAGGCGTCGGGGATAGTCGGGGATAAGCATGCGAGCGTCGAAGGGAGGGGGTAAGCCATGAGCGAAGCGGTCGCGGCCAAGACTTCCGTTGGAAGCGATTTGGCCTCGATTTGCCGGTACCTGCGCGAGCAAGTGCCGGTCATGGAGGTGCTGTCGTCCTTCGGGGTGCGGCCCGAGCGCAGGTCCGGCAACTATTACGAGTTCCTGTGTCCTTTCCACGAGGAGCGTAACCCCTCATTCAAGATCAAGGCCGGCGACACGGGGGCGTACTGTTTCGGTTGCGGGCGGTCGTACTCGAGCCTCGATGTGTTCATGCACTTTTCGGGCATTTCTTCTCTGAGCGAGGCGGTGCGGGAGATGATCCGGCGTTACGGGATTGCGATACCGGAGGATGTGGAAACGCGCCTTCGGCGCCGCACCGTGGAGGACTTGGCCTGGCGGCTTGCGCGGGAGCTGGTGAGCTATGCGCAGTCGCACTACGATCGCATCATGGAGGCCTTTCACCGGGAGAAGGGTTATGTGCTCTCGGCGCAGGACCTTTTGCGGTTCAAGATGGGGTTTCTCCCGCTTGAGGAGGTGCACCGGGTCGCGGGCAAGGTGGGTTTGACGGAGAAAAAGCTCCGCGCCCTCACGGGGCGCCTGCTCATACCGGTTGTCTATGAGGGGCGGGTTTACGGTTTCTGGGGACGGGTGCTTTTCCCCGAGGAGGCGGCCAAACCCGATGTGAAAAACCTTTACATTCGCTTCTCCGAGAAGGTCCTGCCGGTATTTCTGGACCGTTACAACCCGGAACGGAAGGCTCCGGTTTGGGTCTGTGAGGGGCCCTGGGATGCGCTGGCCCTTTGCCTCAAGGGCGAGCAGGCCATCGCCGTGGGGGGCATACCCTCAAAGGTGCGCCGAGACATGTTTCCGCGGCGTCCCCCGGACACGGTTGTGCTGGTGCCGGATCCCGATCCCGCCGGTCAGGGAGGCGTGCTCAAGCGGGCGGAGGAGCTCATTGCCGAGTGGGGTCGTGAGAATGTGTATGTTTGCGACCTTCCCGAGGGTAAAGATGTGGATGAGGTGCTCCTTCGTGATAAGGTGAAGGTGTCCGATATGCGCGTCCTTCGTTTCGACGAGTATGTAAAAACCATCAGGGAAGCGAAATGTTCCCCTGAGGCCAGGGTGCGCGACCTGCATGTGAAGGAGGCCGCCGAGCGGGCTGAGGACGCGGTGCTGGCGGATCTTCCCCTCGAGGAGGTGCTTGAGGAGGCCAACCGGCTCACCGGCCGTGAGCGCTTGGACTACCTGCGCAGGGTGGCGCAGGCGAAGGGTTACCGCAAGGTGGACGAGCTGGTGGCGGTTCTGCGGGAGGTGGCGCAGGACCTCGCCCTCGACGATCCCAAGGAAACCTTCTTTATTCACCCGGCCATCGACTATCAGGCCGGACGGGCTTTCCTCGGCTTTCGGGTGGAGAAGCTCTTTCTCGGGCACAAGGAGGTCTTCAATGTGTACCTTCAGGGCGAACGCGGGCGCATCACCCGGGTTAAACCCGAGTGGCGCGAGGAGGGGCCCAACGGCAGGGAGCGGGTCTTCGTCTTCAACACGCCGCTTCACGAGTTGCCGAGTCTCGAGGAGAAGTGGGGGCTGGATGAGGTGCGGGCCCTTCTCCGGGGCGAGCGCGTACCTCCTTCGCCGCGGGTGGTCTTTCGGGAGCTTCTCGACTGCCTCAAGAAGTATGTCTACCTGGAGAGGGAGGAGTACTACCACCTCATCGTGGGTTATGTTTTCCTCACCTACTTCCATCGGGTCTTTCCCGCCATTCCCTTCCTCTTCCTTTACGGAAACAAGGAGTGCGGCAAGTCGCACGCGGCCAAGTTTCTGATGCGGGTTTGCTTCAATGCGCAGTTCCACAACCGCATTTCGGAGGCGGCGTTGGGCGACTTTGCGGACGGCTTTCGAGGGACGATCATTGTGGATCAGGCGGAGTTCTTGGGTTACAAGGGATACGAGGCGCTGGCCAACTTTCTTGCGGGCTCCTACACGCAGGACACGGCGCGGCGCTCCATCCTTTCCGTGGAACGCAGTCGGCGCAAGCTTCAATCCTTCGATCTGTACGGGCCGAAGGTGTTCGCCGCAACGAGCCAGCTTCACTTCGACCTGCGCGACCGATGCATAATCATTCCCTTCGTGAAGACCGACCGCTTCTATCCCGACCCCACCGCGACCAGCGAAGATTGGCGCTCCCTCAGGGGGAGCCTTTACGCGCTTTACCTCACGGATGCGGCGGAAATGGAGGAGATCTACCGGCAGGTGCCGGAGCGTCCCGGGCGGGCGGGGGAGATCTTTCGGGCCATGGAGGCGATTTTCACTTATGTGGGGTTCACGGAGGACGAGGTCGGATCCATCTATGAGCTCTTCCAGAAAGACCTTCGGGAGACCATGCCCATCGTGTACGGTCGTGACCAAGCGGTGCTCGAAGCCGTGCTGGTGGTCATTGAGGAAGAGTGGCCCGGCGTTGCGCCCGAGGACCCGGTGGAGGTGCGGCTTACGGCCGTGCATGAGCGGGTGGCCCGATTCTGGGAGGGAGGTCTTCCGAAAAGCGCCATCGGGGAGGTTCTCCACCGCAACCGGGCGGTTTACCGCTCAAAAAAGGTTCGCGGGGACACCATATATGTCACATCGCGCCTTCTTGTGGAAAAACGCCTCAACATGCTTCTCGGGCTGAAAGAGGAAGCGGCGGAAGGCGAAGACCTTTCGCGCACAGAATCTACCGAGGACTTCAGCGAGGAAGCTATGTTTTCCGTAAAAGACCCCGAGCGGAACACCGAGGAGGCTGTCCCGATGCGATCCCTCTGGGAGGATCTATGAAGCTGGTGGTGGTGGAAAGCCCCGGGAAGGTGGAGGTAATGCGCTCCCTTGCCCGGCGTTTGCTCGGGGGAAGCGTGTATGTGTTCGCCACTAGGGGGCATGTATTCGACTTTGACCGAACCAGCACTTTGCCGGTGCCCGGGCTCGTGGTGATCGACCTCAGACGGAAGATTTATGAGCGGCTTGGCGAGCTCATCAAGCGGGCGGAGCGGGTTTACCTTGCGTTTGACGCCGATCGGGAGGGCGAGCTGATGTCGCACTTCGTGCTGGAAGCCTTCCCCGGCGTGGCGGAGAAGGCCTTTCGGGTGCGCCTCAGGGCCTTGGTGGAGGAGGAAGTCGCCCGGGCGTTTCTCGAAAGCGACGGGGCGCTCGACGGCAACCTGCTTCTGGCCGCTTACCTGCGCAAGGTGCTCGACTGGCGGCTGGGGCGGGTGCTTTCGATGAGGGTGCGGGAGCAATTTCCCTCGGTGAGGAGTCTCGGGCGAGTCAAGGTGGGGGTTCTCGATCTGGCTGAGGAACTTGCGCGCACGAGGGATTTTCGCTTCACCGGGACGCTACATGTGGCTTTCGGATTCGGCCGGAGGTACGGCTGGCCGGTGAAGGGCAAGGTGGAAGGGTTTGTCGGGCGCGGGTACGGCGTAGTGCGCCAAGTGGCCGTGAGCCGCGGTGAACTCGCTCCTCCGAAAGGGCTCTCCACCGGAAGGGCGCTTGCCGGAGGGGTGCGGCGTTCTTATCCTGGAGTGCTGGGCGCCCGGGCCGTGATGGGGGCCCTTCAAGCGCTTTACGATCGGGGGTTCCTTTCCTACATACGCACGCGGGCGACCGCTTATTCCGAGACCGGCGAGGAATTCGCGGCGCGCTTGGTGGAGACTCTTTACCCCGGGGAGTACCACCCCGGTGACACAACGCGGGCCGAGGCGCATGAAGCCATTCGTCCGGTACGCATTCCCCGCGCGGCCGAGCTGGACGAGTTTCGTGGCGAGGAAAAGGAGGTGTTTCGCGATGTGCTCGGTCGTTTCGTAGCTTCTAGGATGCGTCCGGCCAGAGGCGAGAAGTGCGTGGCCGAGGTGGAATTCGCCGACGGCGGCCGGGGGGTGTTCACCTGCTTCCGGCCGGAGGCGGGGCGGGAGGGGTTTCTTAAGGAGGTGTGGCGGGGATATGTGCCCGGAGAGGACCTGCGGTTCCCCCGGGTAGGGGATGTGGTCTACCTCGAGGGGCGGGTGGAGACCCCTGCGGAGAGGCTCTTCCGCTTGATGGAGGACCGCTTGGTGGGACAACCTTCCACTTATGTGCGGACGGTGGAGGGGCTCTCCGATCAGGGACTCATCTCCCGGGATGATACGGTTGAAGTCACCGAGACCGGTCGAGAGGTGTTCGAGTGGGTCAGGAATGAGTATCCGTTTCTTTCGGCGGACTTTTCCTCGAGGCTTGAGCGGGTTCTCGACGAAGTGGCCGGCGGACGGGTTCGTCCCGAAGCGGCGGTGGAGCTTTATCGGGACGAGGTGCTCAAGCGGGCAAAGGCCGGCGACCGTGAGGAACTGGATGTGCCGGTTTCCGCCGCGGCGGAGGTCAAAAAACGAATGAAAGAGACCGCGGCCCGAGTGTCTTTTGCACCGGTTTTCTGAGATGAGGGAGATGTCGGTGGATCAAAGGATGCTGCGCGTGCTCGCCAAGGCCTGCTACTTTTTGCGCCGTCGTGTGGAGGAGTACGCACTTTCAAAGGCGAGCGGGAAGGGTGCGGCATCCGTGGCGATGGGCCGTGTGCGGCGCAGGAAGGTCGCTCGCGGTACCGTGCGGACGAAAGAACCAAAGATGCCCGCGCGGAGGGCATACTCGCGGCGGGCATCTGTTTTTTCCACCGGCGAAGGACGCGATAGCAACGGCGGACGCCGCCTGTCAGACGAACGCCGCTGAAAAAAGCAAAGCATCGCGCAAAGCCGTTTTGTTGTTGGTGTTTGTGCGGTTTTCGTCCCTGTTGCCGACCGTAGTGTCCCTGTTTGCAGGCGTGGCGCTGGTCCTTTGCGGCTTATTTCTTCATTGCGGAGCGGTTTTTGCGCAGGGCGAAGCGGATCGTTTGCGGTTCGAGACGGAGGTGCGCTATGTGCGGGGAGTGATTGCGCACCGATACCTTCCGGCCCGGTGTTTGCGGGCGACTCCAGGAAGGACCAAAGAGGCCAAGATCGACCGGCTGGCCCGGGACATAGTGCGAGCGGTTTGGGAGGTGTTTACCTATGCGGGGCCGATCAAACCGGTGGAGCGTCCGGAAAGTTTGCTTGCTCTGGTGCTCGCGGTCGCGGAGAAGGAGAGCGACTTCTGTCCTACGGCAACATCGCGCCGGGGAGCGGTGGGGCTTATGCAGGTGAACTACCCCTACTGGCGGAAGCGCTATCGGACGCTTTCGGTAGAAACCCTTTATCGCCCCTACCACAATGTGCTTTTCGGAACAGGAGTGTTGCTTGATTCGATCAAACGCAAGGGGCTGGTGCGTGGGCTTTGCGAGTACCACGGCGACAGGCATTGCAGGAGGCTTTCTTATGTGGAGGAGGTGCTTGTGCGGTTCCTTGAGCATGAGCGCAACCTTGCTCGTTTAGCGAGTTTGCTTGACCTCATTGCGACCGAATCCGGGCGGGTCGGGCGCAGGGGGCGTTAGCGATGGCGGGCAGGCTACGCGGGATGTCGCGCAGACGCTACGCTAGGGAAATGTATCGAGTCAAGGAAATCATACAGGTAATTGAACGCACCGCAGGTGGAGTGGCATTTTTCGACGATCAGGACTTGGTGCTCGGGACCACGCTGGTTAGCGAGCGGGCTCGGGTTGCGATGCGGGGGAAAGATGAAGCGCTAACCTCGGAGAAAGGCTCGAAGGAGAAGCATTCGGAGGACGGACCATGAGTCTCGGCCGTTTTAAAAGAGAGATTGCGCTTTTCGGGGTGATTGGCTTGGTGGTGTGCGTAATGCTTGCGGTACTCGCGCTTCTTCTGCATGGGGGGCGTGAAGCGCGTGTGGCGATGCCCCGGCGGGTGGATGTGCCGGGGGGTGCGCCCAATCCGCACACGGAAAGTCCTGCGCTTGCCGAGGCACAAAGGAGGGAGAAGGAGCTCCTCAAGAAGGAAGGAGTGTTGCTCAACCTGCTTCAAGCGGGCGAGAAGGAGACCGCCAAGCGCGGGGGAGGGGAGGGCACTAAGAAAGCGGAGAAAGCGACGCAGGCATTGCTCATACCGATCCGGGAGGGAGCGGCGAAAGAAGAGACGATAATGAGTCCCGCGGAGCGGTTGGCGCAGGCGGAGCGGGCGTTTTGGTGGCGGATGTACTGGGAGCGGGGACAACGCGTCGAATGGCGCAAGCCGGTTCTTTTCGGCGGGTTTGCCGTGCAAATGCCGTTTCCAAAGGAAAACACAAAGGAAAAGAGCGCTTCCAGCGGTGTTCCCGTGAGGCGCATTGCGAGCGGGGGTTCCGGGCGTATCGTCTCCGGCGGCAGGCGAATGCGGTTCAGACCGTACTGTCTTTTCGGGGGCGAGGTAATGCAAAATGCTCTGGTCATACAGGGACAGAAGAGCCTTCTTCGTTTCAGAGTGATCGAGCCGAACAACTGTGCCGGCGTACCCGTGGGAAGCGTGGTGGTCGGTGAAGCCACGGTCAATCCCGCACGGATGAGGGCCATTGTGCGCCTCACACGGTTGATCACGCCTTCGGGCAAAGTTATTCCCGTACGAGGAAGGGTCTACGGAGTGGACGGCGTCGAGGGGATCGCCTCGCGGGTGAAACGGTACGACCGGGCGCTTTTTCTGGTGAGGGCTTTGGAGAGAGCATTCTCCGCCGGGCTTCGGGCGAGCCGGGAGGACACCGAAACGGTGACCGGCTATGAGTGGGGTTCGGTTACGGTTAAGCAGAAGTCCGAGGATCGTCTGAAGGAGGCCTTGAAAGAAGGGGGGGCGACTTTCTTCGATGTGGTTTCGGGGTTGCCTGAGAGGGAGCTGAGCAAGAAGCCCGCTTATGTGGTGGAAGTGGATGAGGGGTTGCCGGTGAGGATCATGCTTGAGGAGAACGGCAATGGCTAAGCGGAAGAATGTGGACCTGAGGGGGCCCGAAGCGGTGATACCCGATGTGGTGCGTTCGCTCGAGCGGTCGCTCAGGCGTGCTTACTTGGCGCTGGCGGTGGTGGGGGTGGCCTTTCTGGTGCTCGGGATGGTCGGCGCGGTCGGGCTGGTGCGTCTCTGGACGCTTGAACGCAAGCCGCAACTTTTCGCGCTTTCACCGTCGGGGTTCCCCATTCCGGTGGCGAGCTATCGCGATCGGGTGTATCAGACGGAGATTAAGGCTTTCGTGCGCGAGGCGGTGGAGAGGGCTTTTTCGGTTTCCTATGACGAGTTTCTGACGCAGGAGGGTTGGCGACAGTATGCGATGCGGATTGCGCCGTTTTTCGATCGGAAGTACCTGAATGTTTTTCTGCGGGGACTTCAGGCGGGTCTCGCCCGGGAGATGGTGCGGCGGCGTGTGGTGATTGCGGCTGAAGTGGTGCCGCCCGTTGAGGTGACCAAGGATCAGAAAACCGGGGACTTTCTCATTTTGGCACGGCTTGCGTGGAGCGAGCGCAGTCCGGTCGGCGTGGCCCGTAGCGTACGCGCTTTCGTCTTCCGCATACGCAAAACCGAGCGCACCGAGGAGAACCCGTGGGGATTGCGCATTGTCGAGCTGAGGCAGGTGGGTAGTGGGGGGTAGGTCTGGGATTTCTACGGGGAGAGGGGAAGGGGCAGGCTACTTTCCAGCAAAAAAGCGGGAAAAGGAGGGCGATATGTTCATCGGGAGAATCTCCTTTAACGGGGTGGTGGAGAGGGAGGCGGAGCGGATGCAAAGGGAGGGGAAGGCACCCGATGAGGCTCGCAGGGAAGCTTTGCGGCGGGTGAGGCGCGGCGTGATTGCGGCTCTCACCGGGGCGATGCTCGCGGTGGGGACTGCCGTGGGCGGCGCCAAACCGGCTTCGGCCATGACCTTTGAGGAGCTGTTCAACAAGATCAAGCAGGCCCACATCGGACCGGCCGTGGGCGCGGCCGCTGGGGCGATGCTTACCAAAAAAGATGCGAGCGACTTTGAAAAGGGATTGGCCGCTTTCATCGGAGCCGCCGTCGGACAGGTGGCCGAGGACATTCTGTCGCCTGCCGGTGCGAACACTTCTACCGGCGCGAGACGCGGCGTAGGCGCCTGTCGCAAGGTGCTCACGCGGGTCTACGAAAACGGACGCATGGTAACCGAGCGGGTGCGCGAGGTTTGCGAAGCCAGAACGCAGTTTCAGAGCTACGACATTCCCGGCGAACATGTTATCGTCCGGACCGGTTCCTCTCCTTCGTACTGATTCTGCTTCACTCGTTTGCGGAAGCGGGAAACAGGCAAAGGCCGGGCCGATCAGCCCGGCCTTTGCCCTCTGCGTGTCTTATCGATAAGTTTTAAGCAAACTCTTATCGATAAGTTTTGCCCTAAAACTTATCGATAGGACTAAAGCTCCTCGATGAGCTTCCAGTTCACGATGCCGTCGGGGTGTGTCCCTTTGGGTTTGAAATCGAAGCCCATGGGGGTCTTTTTACGAAAAATCACCACCGAGGGGTCTCCGGCCGGCACATAGCCCCTAGTGGAGGACTCCACCACTTCCCCGGGCACTTTTACGGCGCAGATGTCGAAGGGGCACACCTGAAACAGCTCCACATGGAGTACGCCGTCCTTGCGCTTGATCAGATCGGGGGGCACCTTCCATTGAAAGGTCGCCTCGATGAAGCGGGGATTGCCGGTGCGTTTGTAAGGTCCGGCTTTTATCGCAACCCCCGCCCTGCGGTAGCGCTCTACAAATGTTTGCAGGTCTCTGTTGAAGGGTCCCACCATGATCCGGCAAAGCGGGTGGCAATCGGTCCGCAAACGCCCCTCAATCCAGTACTCCCCGGGGCCTCTCACGCTAAAGGCCACATTCAGCACCCCAGGGAGCCAATCCGGCGCGGGCGCACCCGGCAAACCGCGGCTGGCGGTCGTAATCTCTCCCTTGGTACCGGTGCGCCCGACGCCGACGGACACGCACCCGGCGGCCGCAAGCATCACAACCAGGGCCATTCCCCATACTCTCCACATGCTCGCTTTTCTCATGGCCATCACCTCCGTCTTTTTGTTTTTCGTGTTCGTCCGTGCTTATTGTAGCGGAACGGTCACCCGCGCACCAAGACCGCAAACGCCTTGCGATACAAAGGATTGACGCTTAAGTCGTTTCGGAAGCGCATCACGCGGAAAAATGTCTCCTGTGGACGGGCTAGTTTGCCAGAAGGAAGGAGGTGCATTGCGAATTCTCAAGAGGAGGGTAGGGGACATGAGCGAAAAAAAACTCATGGATGTGGAACAGGAACAGCTCCTCAGAGAGGTTGCGGAGGAGGAAGAGGAGACGGAAGAGGCCGATGAGGGACTTTACGATGAAGAAGGCGAAGTCGAAGAGACTCATTCCGCTCCCGCGAAGAAAGCCGGTTTCGGGGGCCTTCTTGGAGTGCTCGATGCCTTCCCGGGTGGAAAAAAGCTGGTGCTCGGTCTTTTCGCCGGGATCATGGGGCTTTCCGTTGTTGGGGGGGCGTTTTACGCCTTTTTAGCGGGTGGCTCCGAAAAGAGCAATGTCCCGCAGGCAATGCGCACCCTGACGCATGCTCCTGCGACTTCTCAATTTGCCCGGGAGCATACGCCTCTTCCGGCGCCTTCTGGTTCTTCCGCAAAAGTCCGCTTCCCTTCCGAAACCAAAACATCGTCTCTTATAACGCATCGGTCCGCGCAAAGCGTTTCCGCGACGACGGGGAACGGGACTAAGACATCCCTTCGTCCATCAGCTTCCTCGGGGATCGTTCCGCGGGGAAGGGGAGGAGAGGTTCCGCTTTCGCATGCGGGGGTTGCCTTTCGGGAAAAAGGGGGAAGGCGTGCTTCTTCCTCTAGCGCTTCCGCATCCGCATCGGCATTCGCATCGGCAAGACAACCGGAAGTCAGCGAGGCCGAAAGGTTGCTTCGGGCCAATCCCTTTCTCTCCGAGGACTTGCGCAGGGTGCTTGAGCGGGCTGTGGACCGCATAGTGGCGGAGAAGCTTGCCGAGGAGCGGCGCAGGTTGCGTGAGGAAGTGCGGGGAAGGGTCTCTTCTGAGGCGGAGGGGCGTGTCCACATTGGTGTCAATGTGGGCGACAAAGAGAAGGGGAAAAAACAGAAGAAGACCAAGGAGGAGAACCACCATTACCGCGTGCCTTCGGCGGTGGTGATACGGGGCATTCTGGAAGACGCCGGTCAGGTGACATTGGTGCTCGACGACGGATCGTTCATCTTTGAAGGGGCGCCTTACGGCGAAGGACGCGTCGTTGCGGTCGACCGCGGTGGGTTTACGGTGCGGTTTCCGAACGGCAAAGAGGAGCGGATCAAAGCCGTGCTGGCGTTGCCTGAAGCGGCTCCCAGGGAAAATACCGTGGCCGCGACAGCCGCGGTTGCGGGTGCGGGGTCCGTCGTTCAGGAGTGACGAAGGAAGACGGGGCGTCGGGAGCAAAGGACAAAGGAGGGTGCGCATGAGCCTTGCGATGCTCCTGAGGGAGTTTTCCGAGGAAAAAGGGCTCGACTACGACCGCGTGGTGGAGGAAGCCGCTCGCATCGGTGCGCCCCCGCTCGAGGTGCTGGTGCGGGTGGAGAAGGTGACGGATTACGCCGAGGTGGCCGAGTACATCAGTCGGCGAAGCGGGATTCCTTTGCGCAAAAGCGGTATCGTGGCCGAACGGTCGTACTGGTATGTGCGGTTTTCGGACGGAGCGGTGGGGATCTTCGACCCGGAAATGGCCGATGACGCCAGACGCGTTTTCCCGGGAGCGGAGATCTACATTGTGCCGTACTACTTTTTCGCGGGAGGCGGCGAAGAGAAGGAAGGGTATGTCGGTCGTTTCATTCGCATTGTGAAGGCGGCCCTCGCCATGGGGGCCACGGATATCCACTTCGAAGTGCGCGATTACGGAGTGGAGCTTCGCTACCGGATTCTCGGCGATATGGTCAAGGCGGAAACCCTGAGCCTTGCCGAGGGGCGTGTCCTGCAACAAGTCGTAAAGAACATGGCTCAAAAGGACACTCCCAACCTGAATGTGGAGGAGTGGCGTCTCACGCAGGACGCTCGCATTGTGCTTTCCGATCTCGGGCTCGACCTGCGCCTTGCCTTCACTCCATCTCTGGTGGACGGATACCAGAACCTGGTCATCCGCATCCTCTACCGGGAGACCTCGCGCGTGAAAGGGCCCGAGTCGATCGAGGCTTTGGGCTTCATGCCGGAAGATGTGGAGGTGCTCCTCAGGGCGATCGGACGGCGCGAGGGATTCGTGATCGTATCCGGGGCCACGGGTTCTGGTAAAAGTCGCACATTGAACACTTTGCTCGCTCTTGTTCCCTCCACGCGCAAGGTGCTCACCGTGGAGGACCCGGTGGAGTACCAGGTGGAGAACGCCGTTCAGCACCAGGTGTTCGAGTTCCGCAAGGAAAACGAGTTCGTTCGGGTGGACTTCCTCGACTATGTGCGGGAGTTCATGCGGCAGGATCCGGATGTGATCTTCGTCGGTGAGTGGCGAAAGCATCCCGAGCTCACCGAAGCCATGCTTTACGCGGTTGAGACCGGACACCTTGTGCTCACCACGCTTCATGCCTCTCGGGTGGTGACGGTTCCGAACCTTCTCATCCGCCAGTATCGGCTCGCTCCCGAGGACCTAGCGAACGGCATCATTCTTGTTCTGAATCAGCGGCTTTTAAAGCGAGTTTGTCCGAACTGCGCCGTGGAGCGCAAGGTGACCGCGGAGGACCTCGTTTTTGTAGACCACCTGCGTTTCATGGACAGGGAGCGCCTGCGCGACCTCGAAGGCAGGGCCCTCGCTTTCCCCAACCGGGAGGGGTGCGCGGAGTGTCGAATTGTTCATCCCGAAACGGGGCGGGTGATGAGCGCCGGGTTCGCCGGGCGCACGGTGATCTATGAGTACCTCGAATTTCAGAAGGAGGAGCGCGAGCTGGTGCTCGAGACCACAAGCGCCCTCAAGTTCGAGGAACACCTTTTGCGCAGAGCGGCCTGCGCCCGTTCTTTTGTGGATGTGGCCTTGAAAAAACTTGAGGCCGGGGAGATAGACCTCGGGAGTGCCTTTGCGGTCCTCCTTTAAGCCGCCGTCATGCTGAACCGCGCCCGCTATGAGGAAATAGCCCTCGAGCTGATGGTCTCGGCGCTCAAGACCCGACGCGGGGCGCGCGTGCTCGAGGAGGCCACCGAAATGGCCTACCGTCGGGGCAAGCGGCGTCTCGCGGAAATGCTTTCGCAGGTGGCTGTTTTGATTGGGGGAGGGCACACCCTTTGCGACGCCTTTTATTATGCGGGGTTTCTCTCGGAAAAGGTCTACCGTCCCCTCAAGGTGATTGAGGAGCGTAACGCTCTCACCGCGGAAATGGTGGAACGGTTTTTGAGCGATCTGCGGGAAAGAAAGCGCATTGTGTCCGGTCTCATACCGACGCTGGTCATGCCCTTCACCCTGATGGTTTTCGCGGCCGGGGCGGCGGTTTTCATGGCCGGTCAGGTGCGCGAGGTGATTCTGGGGTTTTACGAAACCGGACGGCCCTGGTATGTGGACCTCTACCTGAGGCTCAGCGCTTCCACGCCGGTCTTCTTCCTCCTGTTGCTCGGCGTTTCGGGCGCTTTGCTCGGGATTTCTCTCTGGGGACTTTTCAGAAAGGTCGGCGCTCTGGACTTCGCGGTGTATCGGATTGCCTCGCTGGTGGCTTCCCTCGCCGAAAGCAACGCTTCTTATCAGGAAATCTTCACTCTGCTCGCCGCGGAGGAGAAGGGGCGTATGCGAGAGATCCTCGAGACGGTGGCCGAGGAGGCCCGGTTCCAGGCCATTGGCCAGGCCCTTTCCTCCTTTTACGAATTGCTCGGAGTCTCTGAGGCTCTCATCCTGCGGGATTACCTCTCCCGCGGGGAAGACTCCCGGGGATGGCGCTACCTCCAGGAGGTTTACCGCGAACGATCTCTCATGAAGAGCCGCACCATGGCCGAAGTGGCTCCGCTCTTCGCTTACATCGGGGTGGCGGTGTGTCTGGCTGTAGCTCTCGCGCCGCTTGCATTCCTCATGACGCGGTTCTTTCAGCTCTTTTAGCCGGAAAAGGAATGCACGAGGAGGCACTAGGGCGTCCTCAAGGACGCCTTGACAGGATTTCCTTCTTCTAGTATGGAGAAAACGATGCGTCCTTCGGGACGCGAGAGGGGAGGGGGATATGCGAAGCGAGAAGCCGGTCTCGGGTTTCCATCATTTGATCGCCTGCTCGATCCTTTTTGCTCTTCTCTCCCTCGCATTCGCTTGGAGTCAGACGGCGTATGCTTCCGAGTTCGGCGTGGGTGTTTACGGGAGCTATGTCCGGTGGGAGGAGGGAGGTGGCGATGTGGACGAACGGAGCCTGCGCGGAGGCGTTTATGCCGATTTGGTGACAGGGTTGCCTTTCGGGTTGGGACTGAACCTCAGAGGGGAAGCTTATGCCGGACAAAGCGACTACGACGGACAATACTGGAGCGGACAACCTGTTTCCGGCACGGGAGATCACAGCGGCTGGCGCATCCGAGTTTCCCTCGAGCGTGGCGTGAATCTCGGAGCAATGCGACTTGCGGCTTTCATCGGAGCGGAGTTCGAGCGTTGGCGCCGCGATCTTTCGGACGAACCGGGGGGATATGAGGAAGTGTGGATCACGCGCACCTTGCTCGCAGGTTTCCGCGTGGTGGGGCGTGCTTTTTCGCTCGGGCGGCTGGGTTTCGAGGTCTTTTACGGGGAAGGGGATACCGACCTCGAAGCGAGGCTTTCAGAGGTCGCGCCCGGTTCAGGGAACGCCGACCTCGAACCGGATGGTCCCCGGTGCTGGGGTGCGGAGCTTTTCTGGAAGGTGGGGTTTTTCGAGGCGTCGGTTTTCTGGCGGGCGCGCGAGTGGAGCGCTTCGGACGGAGAAACCGTTTTCGTCGGCGGCATGCCCGTGGAGATCTGGCAACCGAAGAGTCGTGAGGAAGCCGTCGGTGTGCGCATCGGAATGCGGTTCTGACGGTTTTGGGTGTGCCCGGTGTTCGGTGGGAGGCGTTTGCAACCGATGCGACGGGTGACGCTCCCGATGAATGCCGGCAAGGACCTTGAAGGAGGCCCTGAGAGAACTTTCCTCAAAAAGCCAAGCGCTCTTTTCGTCAGGAGGGGCGAGGAGGATGTATTGCGTGAGGTGCCCCAGTTCGTGAAAGAGGGGGCGCACTCTCTCTATCGTTCCCGCCGTCGAGCCGGAGTGATGCATGCTTGGTTTTTCCGGCAGGTACACCACCGCTTGACCGTCACCTCGCACTTCGAGCCGGGGGGAAGCATCCGTGCGTATGACTATTCGGTACACGGGGTAAGGGTGGTGGCGCATCATTTCTCGGAAGAGCATGAGGTACTTCCAGACCATGGAGCGCGTAATTGCTTCGAAGGAAGCCGCCCCGCGCATGAGGGCCCACACCTCTCCGGCGACCGCAATCCCGTAAACCGTACCCAGCTCGAGGTAACCCTCGGGTTCGGGCATACGCGACCTCCCTTATCCGACCCCTGCAAAAAGATAGCCGTGGGAAGCATCGGGGAGGTTCTATTCCCCGAAAAATACCACCGAAGGGAGGGAGTCTATGCACACCAGCGCGCACCCCGCCGTTCTTTTGCAGGTGTCCGGTCCCAATCGCACCGAACAATTGCTTCGTTTCTTCGGTCGCATTCTCGGGCTTTATCGACTCACGGATCGGTATTCGGAGGAACAGGTCGAAAAACTTTCCTGGGAGGAGCGTCGAGCTCATGCGGAGGGACCCCCGAGACCCGAGCAAAGGCTCTTTTTCCGCGTTTACCTCGAGGCGGTACGGGATGCTTATCGCACTTTCGACGCCGGGAAAGGGGCTTTCCGGAGCGCGGCCTGGGGGCTTCAGCAAAAGGTGATGAAAGGCACCCTTACCGAGAAAACCCGTTCTCTTTATGAGCGGCGTCTATGCGAGGCGTTGCTCCCCATGGTGGAGGAGATTCTCTGGTTTCGCAACGGGCAGGGTCGAAAAGTGGTGTATCTTTGGGAGTGGGGGCGGCTTTCGAATGACCGCCTTGACTTTTCGGACGAATTTTCGCGTCTTGCGAGCGACTACCTCATTGCTGATCTCTGCGATCGGATACCTTTTCTAAGCAAGTACATCTCCCGGGACTGGCTCCTGCGGACCATTGCCTCCGCCAGAGACGCGTCTCCCGAGGAAGCCGAGCGCATTACTTCGCTTATCGCCGAACGCTTTGCGGACAGCGTGGTCGCGGATGTCTGCCTGCGCAAAACCGCACATCGCCGCACCCGTGCATCTAAACGCAGGAAGGTTTCCGTTTCCGCAACACCTTTGCCGGCCTGAGATGTCCTGACCGAACTGTTTGGCTTCTCGAAAAGCCATCCCCGAGGAAGGCTAAGTTTCAACTCCCGGAGAAAAAAACGATTCCTCGGGGAGGTGTGACCTATGCTGACCGCAAAGTGCAGGGACGGACGAAAGCGTGGACGAAAGCGTTGTTGCGGGTTTAGCGTGTTCGACATTCTGGTGTGGATCTTTCTCGTGGCTTCGTTTGTGGCGATTATTTTCAATGTGGTGTGGCCCCGGGTGCAGGCGTGGAAGATCAAAAGCACCATCAGCTCGGAGTTCTCCGCCATTATGGCGGGTCTCGAGAACTACTACCAGTCCAACTATGCGTACCCTGCGGGCAACGGTTGGGGATGGAATGTGAATGAGGCTTATGTGCCGCAGGATGTGATCAACAAAGGGTGGCAATACCAGTGTGCGGCGAACACCATGGTGATTACCACACCGCCCATCACCAGCGCCAAGGCTCGCACGGCGCTTGCCGCGGAGTTTCAGCGTCCCTGCGACGCGGTCTTCCAGAGCGGAACGAGCCTTGTTTGCCAGTTAAACGACCGTCCTTGCCGGTAAACACCGCATGCGGTTATGGGCGGTGAGAGGGAGTGGCAACACGAAATGCGCAGACGCCGCGAGAAGGGGTTCGTTGTAACCGTCTTGCTTCTCCTCGTGGGCGCCATGCTCCTCACCGTGTTCGCGGTGTCCCAGCGGTGGTACCCGCTCAAGGCGCATCTTGCGGCGGAGGCCTTTCGCAGGGAAACGCCGATTCCGATGCCCGCGGAGAGCCGTCCCATCGTAGTGGAGGAGGCGGAACGCACTCTGATCAGGGTCTGCGAGATGTTACGGGCGTTGGTGATCAAGTGTCAGGAATGCTATGCCACCGGACGCACCTTCTGCCCGTACCCGACTGATGCCTTTTGTTCTTCGGCGCGGGGTTTCTCGCTTTCGAGTCCTCTTTACTGGGCGTTTCTGCCCAACGCTTCCGGTTCCCTTTCCGAGGTGTTCACGCAGGGAGGGGCGCTTGCTCCGTCTGCGCTCACTAATGTGAGTCAGCTTCCTTTGGTGGGACGGTACTGGATCCGCACGCAGGTGGCGCAGGCGGACTGGACCGGATTGCGTTATGTGCGACCCGGCAATACTGGCGCCGACCCCTGCGCGGTCGACGGGGTGGTGACCAGGTGATGAAGGTACGGTGCGCGGAGGACGAGAAGCAACGCAGACTGGGGTTTTCGGTCTACGAGATCATGCTCGCAATGTTTTTTCTTGCCGCGCTTGTGCCGATCGTCAAGCTCGCCGTGGACACGCAGGAGCGGAACCGCCGGTTCCGAATTACGCAGGAGCGCATCAAGGCCATCGGCGAGGCGGTCCGCTCGGTGATGTTCGCGAACCAGAAGTACGCCGAAGACAATTGCTACGGATGGGGCGAGGCGGGAGACCCCACCTGTTCGGTGCTCGCCCTTACTCCAGAGGTGACCGGATCCTCGGGTACGGTGCTGGTCTTCCACACCTTCGATGCGGACGCTTTAAATGCTCTTGCCGCCGTGGGATGCGAGGTGCGGGGTTCCCCTCCTGACTTCCAGGTGCGCTGTTACGACGGGTTCGGACGCCTGATGACCTATGCGGTCACGAACGGCCATCAGCGAGGCACACCCTACCTCGCTCCCTACTACGGACGGATACCCACCCTTGAGGTGTGGGCCTCGGGTGGGTTTCATGTGATTTTCACCTATGACGATGTGGTGCGTCACTTCCTAGCGCTTTCGCGGTCAAAGCTCACCGAATGGGGAAGAGCTCTCCAGTCCTTCGTGCGCCTGCGGCGCAATGCGGAGCTCGCCAATGTGTGCGGCACCGCGGCCACTTCCGCAAACGACCCTCCCGGAGGGCTCGGGTCGTGGGATGATGCGGTCGTGCCCTGGGTGTGGAAGGTGGTCTCCCTCAATCCGACCCGGCTCTGTTCCGGCGTTGAGGATACTGCATCCGGGTGCGGGTGCCTGAACCACACTTCCCTCGCCGCTTGGGAGGTTTCCCCGAACTACTGTACGGTCGACCAAGCGATCGAGATGCAAAGGGTGCTTAGTGCCCTGGGACTTGGAACCGCCTACCGGGTGGACGGGTTCGGCAACGCCATCACCTTTGTGCCCTTGGCTGACGCGAACGGAAATCCTGTAGGGTGCCCCCCACCTCGTCCGCAACCAAACTATCCCGTGGCCGGCTTGGTGTTACCGAAGAGCCGCATAGGGGTGTACGATGCGCTGAATGCTCGCTGGGCTATCTATTGGGATGTGAGTTATGAGTAAGCGCGGAGGAGAAAGGCATGCCCCTCATTCCCGAGGTAAGAGAAATTCTCAGCGGAACGGTCGCTTCTTTCAGGGGGAATGCCCCTGAGGAGGTGCTAGCTTACTGGCGGGACCCCCTTGGGGAGTATGTGTTCTTTAGAGGAGCGGACGGGAATCTCTACCTGACCATAAACGGCGGGTTGCAGTTTTCCACGCTGGATGAGCGTCGCTACCATGAAGCGCTTTTCGGTTTACCCGCTCTGCTGGAGCCGGTTCAGGGTGAGGGCCCCGTTCGGGCAAAGCCGAAGGACCGTCCGCTTCAGGTGCTCGTTTGCGGGGGCGGAGACGGCCTCGGTGTTCGAACCCTGCTCGAGCTCGAGCGCAGGGGAATGATTTCGCTTGCGGGGATCACCTTGGTGGACATATCCGAGTATATGCTCTTTTTCGCAAGCACGCACCCGGTTATGCGTGCCCTGAACGGAGAAAGCCTGCGACATCCCCTAGTGAGGGTTGAGGTGGGCGATGCCCACGCTTACCTCGCTTCCAAGGGAGAGAGATTCGATCTCATTGTGCTCGACTACCCGGACCCGAGCCTGGAACCCTCCGATCAGGTGAACCGGCTCTTCACCGTCGAGCACTACCGGATGGTGCGGGCGCGTCTGGCGCCGGGTGGCATAGTGAGCGTGCAGGCCACTTCGGTCTGGCACTCACCCAATGTCTTCCGGAAGGTCATGCTCACCCTGCAGGAGGCGGGGTTCGGCCTTCTTTTACCCTTGAGGCTTCCCATGCCGAGCATGGGCGATGTGGGAATCATTTACGCATCGGAGACCGGCGAACGGTTTGTTTTTGCGGCCGAACCGACCGGGACCTTCGTAAGGGAGGGCGCGCGTTTTGCGGCGCTTACCGCCTTTCTCGCCGACGAACTTCCCACTTTGCCTGATGAGGAGCTTGCGCGCATCCCCATCTGGGGCGTCGTGGGATACGACCTTAGGGTGCGCAGAATGGCCGTGAGCGAGCCCGGCAGGTTCGGGGTTGGGTGCTCCGTAGCTTTGCAGGAGCGGCCGTTCGCCTCCGGGACGGCCGGTAATGGATAGTGAAAAGCGCGGTTGGCGGCGAACGAAGTTAAAACCGGGGAGGTGAGAGAGTGGCTCGGGGAGACGAGTTCTTGGTGGATCAGTTACGGTTCTGGAATGCGGAGATATACCCGGTCATGGTGGACGGGGTTCTTGAGGAATGGGTGGACTACAGCCTGCCGCGCATGGTGCGGGAGTTCGGCTCGGACGAGCCGTTTTCGGTGATAAGCAACTTCTCGCAGGCCACCTTCTCGGTGCTCGAAACGCCCGGGGGCTTCACCGACCCTTCACGCTTCTATGCGGGCTTTTTCACCAAAAGTTCGCGCGAAGATGTGGAGTTTTTCGGAGAAATGCTTGAGGCTTTTCTGGGGATGGATGAGGAGGAAGTGATGGCTCTGCTCGCCGCGGACGCAATACGGGCCTTGCGCCAGATCTCAGGCGGTGTCCCGTCTTCCGGGAAGGAGCGCCGGGCGGAGGATGAGGTTCTCATCGCCGCGGTGAGGGGGCTTGGGCTTGGTGTGGATGTGATGGCCGGTGAAAAGAGGGTTTATGTGCTTCTTCGCGGGGAAGGCGGAAGCGGGCGGGAGGATGATCGGGACTGGTCCGCCTATGTGCTTTGCGGCTGGACCTTTTCTTGGAACGGGACGCTTGTGGAGCGCAAGGTGTACCGCAAGGAGGAGAAGCGGTTCGTGCGGGCTCGTGGCGAGCGCGGTGAGCGCGAGCAGGTGGATGTGCATCTTTCCGGTGAGGAGGCTTGGGAAAAGGCTGTCGGTCTCGGGTTGAACGCCGTCACGCTGGGGGTGGTAAGACGCGTGCTCGACTCGGGGCTCTTCCGCTTGGACACGATTTCTCTTTCGAGGGAAAGGGGAACCGCGCTTTACTTTGATTAACAAGGCCCAAACCTTTTTGACCGGGAGGGTGCGAGATGGCGAAAGAAACGGCGGCTCGTCGGGACCGGCGAGAACCGGGGAATGCCTCGAGGGGTCGTCGTGGCGAGTTTGAGGATCTCTTTGAGGATACCTATGCGGACAATGCCGGCGGGGAGACTTCCGGCGCGGGGAGCAATCCCGTGGAGGTCGCCATGCGCGTGGCCGAGGAGGTCGACCTTTTCGGAGAGAGAGAGTTGCACGAGCGTTCCGCCATGGAAAGCGTACCCTACCGCGGGGTGACCTTTCTCATCAATGTGCGTTACCGTCCGGCGGAGATGGACCCTTGGCAGGTGGGGAATGCGCTTTTGCGTATAGCCAGGGCGCTGGGGCTTACCCCTTTTCCCGAAACCCTGCGCGTGGTTACCTTCCCTGTGAAGGAGGGATACCTTGCGGCCTCGGCCTCGCTCATCCTGATGGAGAGTCACATCAATGCGAGCACTTGGCCGGAAAGAGGACTCCTCCGGCTTGAGGTGTCTTCCTGCCGGAAGATCGAGCGCGAGCTCATGGAACGGGTGCTCTCCACCCTTTTCGGAGAGGGTCATTACGAGCTCGAGGCTCGCGCTTGGGTGGAGGATTGAAGCGGATTAAAGCGCTAGAGAGAGCGTGTAGCGCGTTGCGGGGCGATTTTCTTCTGGAGCGCTGTTTTGTTGTGTCCGCATTTCCTTTTCGGGGTCCGATCTAGGCGTCCACTCCGGTTCAGTCCCCTCGCTTTTAAGCGTTTCTTCCCCGGCAGCAGTTTCTTCAATTGTGCCGGGAATCGCTTCCCCAGAGACGCCAAGAGTATTGCGGTGCGCTTCCCGCACTTCCGCTCCCGCTTCCGCTGTTTCCGTCTGAGCCTCCTCGCCGTTTTTAAGGGCGCGTGCCTCGCTCGGAGCAAGCGGCGGAATGTCGGGTAGGATCCGAAGAATGGCTCCGCGCTCCTTGTCAGAGAGTTGCACGGCGACGGCCCGCGCCAGGGGAGAACCCTTATCGAACCCGAGGTAGAGTACCGGCTTTCCGTCCTTAAGGCGGAGCCCTACGAACCCCGCAAGGATCTCCTGCGGAGAGCCCGGAATGTGTATGGTTTTGGTGACCAAAGGTCGGCGCTCCCCCTTCTCATTTACCAAGTAAACTCGCACCCGATAGAAACGCCCGCCCCGCAAGCGGAGGGGATGCTCGTCGAGGCCGGTTTCGAAAGTCGCCCTCGCCAGAGGAAAAGCGACCAGGTCGAGCACCTCTCTCCGTTCCCGTTCCTCTTCCTCGGGAACGGGTTGGAAGTCAACCGGTTCAAGATCCACCACCACCCTGGGGCCTGCCGCTCCGATGCCCGTGCGTCGGTGTTGCTTCCTCATTTTGAGCTTCGCGAAATGCTCCTGTTCCACTAGGTCCGTTAATACGGAGTTTCCCATTGCTTTCTCCGCCCAACGCCGATATTTGGCCGTTTGCTTCATGATGCGTCCCCCCATGTTTTTATCCTTTCAGTATTTTGTCTTCCAAAGTAGCGCCCTAGGCTTGGCGGGGGCCCTTTTTGTTTTTCGGAAAAGGTCCGCCACCGGATCGTGCAAGACATCCCCGCTTTCCTTTGGGGGACAAGGGTTTGCCGGGGTTGGGGCGCTTGGGTCCCTTGTCCTATACTGGTTTGCGGAAGAACGGCGTTCAGGAGGCGCGATGAAAAGAGGGGTGCTTTGGGCGCGAGTGGTGCTTGAGTTCAAGGTGCCGCCCCTGCTGAATTATCCTTTTATCACTCTGGATGCCCCTGTGCTCTGGGCGGTAGCGCGGCGATTTCACGACGAAGAAACCGGTTCGTTTGACCTCGAGCAATTGCTTGAGGCGAGCCCCATCGCGACGGATGTCAACGGCATCCCCCTGGCTTCCTCGCCGGTGGCCGCGTCCGTTGCGGACGCGGCGGTGAAAGAGGGGACGGGAACCGGCGCCTTTCTCCCGGCGCTCTCCAGGGGACGGGCGCTTGAGGTTGTGGAGGAGACGGGCGGGGCGCTGGTGGGAGCGGTTCTGACCTCTCCCAACCTGAGCGAGGTCATTTTGAAGGGCATAGTGTTGCCCCGCGCGGCGCGGGAGGAGGCTCTTAAAGAGGTGTCGCGGGGAGTGAGGGCCGACATCTTCTGGAACAAGCAGTCGGGGGTCAACCGCGATTTTTGCTTTGTGGTGCCTTACCGAGTGTTCGTGTCGCGACTCGAGTTCGTGGTGGGCCTGAAGAGACGCTTTGGGCGCTCGGACGAGGAGTTGCTCGCGGACTTTGAGGACCTTCTCTACTATGAGGTCGGCGCGCTGGGGAAGCTCACTCGCCTCGGCTACGGCGCATTCCTCGATGTGCTTGCCCTGCCCCTGGAACATCCCCCGAGGTGGCCGCTGGGGGAAGACGGTTATGTGTTGCGTCCTTACCCGGTGCGTCTCTGGCGAAAGGAATGGGGTCAGCCCCGTAGCGTGGTTAATGCGGCGGGCTGGCTTCCCCCGTACTGGTACGGGGCGCGGAGCGAGCTTTGCTACCTGCCGAACGGTGCCGTGCTGGGCGAGCGCTTCCGCATGTACGCCGCGGTGAAGTGCCTTCAACTTGAAGAAAGGGGCAAGGACATTCCGCCGAAACGCAAGTGAGCATTAGGAGGTGGTGCGATGTTTGTCAACCTTTACCCGTTGCAGAAGCGGCTTGTTGAGGAACTCACCCGTCAACCCAACTGGAACTTCGCCATGGTAGAAGCGGGCACGGGCACGGGCAAAACCCGCGCCTACCTTGCCGTGGGATGGGAGCTTTATCGCATGGGGAAGGCGGACCGCATCATCGTTTCCGCACCGACCCGGGTGCTTCAGGCTCAGATCGTGGAGGAAATGCGCAGATTTCCGCACGAACACCTTACCGGGGAAGACCGCAAAAAAGCCGCGGCCGTCTTTGGCGATCCGGTACTCCTTTACGGGCAGACCAACTACATTTCGCCGATACGCCTTGTGCGGTTCTATGAGGCCCTTAGCGAGGAAGCCCGGGAGCTCTTTCCGCCCTACGACCTGTGGATCAAAGCCAGCGAGGAGGGGGTGGAAGTTACCGTCGATGACCGCAGGGTGAAGTTCAAAACCTGGGGGGTGTTCGATCTCACTCTCGAAGCGGTGCTCGAAGCGCACGGCGTTCCGGAGGAGGAACGCGACCGCGTGCGGGGTATGATTCCCGCCGCGGCCGTGTGTGCGCCGGCCTCCGTGAAGGGCGATAAAAGCGGCGGACACTTCGAGTTCTACCGGCGCGCACGCGAGGCCGCGCAGGATTCTCCGCTCAGGGGACAGCTCAGGGACAAGTTCTACAGAGTGGTGGTGACCAATCATTATTCGCTTTTCTCCCTTGGGCAGGCGCCCGAGAGAAGTCGCAACCCCTTCTTGGCTTCGGCGCATCCGTTCATCGTCCTGGATGAGGCGCATCTCCTCCCGGAGGTGTTCTTCACTCTTGAAGGGGGGAGCATTTCCCTAGCGGAGACGGTGCGGTTGCTGGGCGTGTTGCGGAAGGTCGTGGACCGGGTGCTCCGCAAGGGCAAACCCGAGGGGGCGGTCTGGGTGGCGCGCGGGATAGCGCCTGTTCTTCATTCGGACCGCTTTGAGCAGTTGCGCCAGATGCTTGACGAGGTGCAAAGGCTCGGGCGCGAGTACCTCGACATGACGCCGGACACGAGACTCGTTCTCATCGAGGGAGGGGACATCGCCCGGGGATCCTTCGCTGAGCCCCGTTTGCGAAACCTCGAAGGCGTGCTCCGGGAGAAGCTCATTGAGCTCTGGAAGCTCCTCATGGCGCACCTGCACTTTCTGTTCGCATCCAGAGGGGATCTTTCCGTGGCCGGCATGCTGGCCGTTACCTCCCCGGGCGACGACGATGATGCGCAGGAGATGTTTTACCTGCTTCACGACATGCTGGAACGCTGGAACATGCTCGTCAATCTCTGGCAGGTTTATGAGCGGGCCAAGCTTTTAGGATCGCAGGACTTTTTGGCGTTGTCGGCGTTCGCTGGCGATACCGAGACGCCGCCTTACGCCTCTTTCTCCCCTATTTATGCGGCGCCGAGCATCTGTCGGTCGCGCTACGCCAACCGCTTGCAACGCTTCCTCGATCGGGCCGTCCAGCACGGAGTCAAGCCCAAGTTCTTGCTCATTTCCGCCACCCTCTATGAGCAACCGTCCCGCGAATTCGTGAAAAAATACGAAGAGGCCGGAAAAAGCGATGAGCAGGGTGTTCTTGCGCGGCGCAGGCGTTCTCGCCGCAGAAAGAGAGGCGAAGAGGGAGCGAACATTGTAGTTTACGACGGCAACGGGGCCGCGAACAAAGCGCGGTATCTCAGCCGGACCATGGCTTTGCCCCGGCTCCTGCGAAGCGCCAAGTACGACCTCGTCGCTCAGGGGATCGCGGTTCTCTCGCCCTGGGCGTACGATCGCAAGGTCGGAGTGTTTCTGCCACCCGTTTCCGAGAAAGGCGTCTTTGACTGGTCGTTTGTAAGTGATCCCGGCCTTTCTCCCCAGGAAAAGGAGCAATGTGAGGAGGAGATGGCGCGGCGGGTGGCCGGTCATGTGGAGAGCCTTTTGCGCGTGCGGGTGGACGGAAGGCCGCTCGGGGGCGTGCTGGTGCTCTTCACCTCCTACGCCTTTCTGGAAAAGGTTTTGCGGGAGCTTCTGCGCCTGCTTCCCCCGGTGGAACCGGGCGACGAAGTGTTGCGTGTGCGTACGCCCGACGGCGAGCGCACGGTGCTCGCGGTGGGCCGCGGCGGCAAGCTTTACGCATTTAACGATCAAGGGGAGCTCGATCTCTGCGGCCCGCGGCTTTCTCACCGGCAGGTGAAGGACCGCTTCGTGGAGGCGGGCAACGGATTGTTGCTCGCGACATCCTGGGCATGGCAGGGGCTCGATGTGCCCGGCCGCGCGCTTCAGGGCGTGGTGGTGACCCGGTTGCCGTACCTCTTCCCGTACGACCCCTTCTTCCTGGCGGTGGAGAGCTGGCTTGCCCGCACAGGAGCATACCGTATGGATCCTGAAAGGACTTTCGAAAAGATGAGAGGCGCGCTCTTTCAGCTTCAGGGCGAGCGAATGTTTTTCACCCTGAGGCAGGGCATCGGGCGTTTGCGCCGCAGGGCTGAGGATCGGGGCGTGGTGTCCATTTTGGACGATCGGGTGCATTCCTCATCGCTCAAGGGCGTCAGGCGGACCCTGCTTTTCCTCACTTTGGGCGGGCGTCCGCTTTCCCTTGACGAGGACGGGCGCATTCCCGAGGAGTTTTCGTCCCTTTAGGGAAATGCGCCCGGTGTCGGAAAAACAAAAGGGAAGGAGGTGGCGTATGTCCGAGCAAAGGATGGATGTCGAGATAAGCGGGTTTTTCTTCCTCCAGACGCCGGCCATGAACTACCGGCCTCCCCGGGAGGGTGCTTCCGAGAGGGAGAAAAAGGAGACTCTGATCTACTACCTGCCGGTGGTGGTGCAGGACGAAGGGCATGAGGGAGAGAGCAGGGTGATTCTGGCGCCCACCATTTCTCCGGGCACCTTCCGCGGGCGGTTTCGCGATCTGGCGGGGGAGCTGGTGTGGAATGCGCTTCCGCGGGAACGGCGGGGTTTTTTCGTGGCGAAGGTGCTTTTCCAGGGAGGGGTGCCGCTTGAGGCCAAGGATGGCGATGCGAGAAAAAATGACGGGAAAAGGGGAAGCAATTCCAGGAGGGATTCCGCTGTTGTGAACACTTGCGTCGGTGACTTCGATGCGGGACGGGACCTCTTCCTTGACCTCTGGGGAGGCGGAACGGGTCGGGAGCGCTACGCCATGGTGGCTTCCCGGGTGCGGACGCAGGTGCTTCCGTATCTTCAGGAGACCCGGGTGCTGGCGCTGGAACCGGATCAAGAGTCATGGGAGGGAGTGCGGCGGGTGTTGCTGAGTGATGGTGCCGCCGGATGGATGAGGGCGACGGTTCGGGCCGTGGAAGGGTACATCAGCGCTCCTCCCGCCCTGCGAAGCATCGAGCAGGTTGTGGACTTTGAGGATCTCACCTTTGGAGACGAGGAGGGTGGAGCGTCCCCGGTCACGAAAAACGGAGCCATTCTGCGCGGGGTGGTGACCGACCTGTTGAGGCAAATGCCTCAACTCTGGGAGGGTATCGAGCCCGAGGTGCGCGAGCTGATCGAGCGCGGCTGGGGCAGGAAGCTTTCCGAGGTTGAGAAGGAGGTGGATCCGTCGCTCAAAGGCGCTCTCAAGGTGCTGTACGGGGCGCTCTCCCCGAACATCATCAGTCGTCGGTTTCTCCCGCCCGGGATGCCTTTCTACGGGATGTTGCGCGTGGTGGGCGCTCTCCCCGAACAGGTGGGGCTTGTTCTCATGACCCTTGAGGCCTTCGGGCGGGATCCCCGATTCGGCGGTGGCAACGCGCTTGTCGGCGGTTTGACCGCCGGGGTGTTCGAGCTGGCCGTGCGAAAGGACGACGGGTTTTTCGAACCTGCGGGTTACTTCGTGTGGAACGGGTTGCAGGGGCGATTCGGAATTGTGTGGACCGATGAAAGTGGAGGAGCGCGGGTCTTGCGGGAGGCTTACGAACGGTGTCGGGCGAGCCTGAGCGATCCCGAGAAGGCAATTCGCTGGGTGAACACCGAACCGCACCGTTCTCTGGTCGAGGCCGCGCGAGCGGTGGTGGCGAATCTGAAAAAGCGAACCGAGGAAACTGAAAGGGGTTCCGACGACACTAGGAAAAAGGAGTGAGGGGAAAAGCGAGAGGGAACTAAAAATGAAGGGGTGGACGGCCATGGAAGCGTGGGGGGAACAGCTAAGTCTCTTTAAGGATTATGCCTCCTCGGTACGGGAAGAGTGCGGTGTCGTGACGAAAGAGAGCGGAAGGCCGCCGAAGTGTGCTTTTCCCGCGCGAGAGAAAACGGCGAAAACCGATTTTGTCGCCGCAACGCTTTGTCCTTATGAGCGGCTGGTCGCGGGGGGAGCGTTTCGGCTCTATCTTCTTTGCGTTGAGAATGAAGGGCGGGCGGCAATTCTGACGCGCATACCTTCTGGAGAAAAAACACTTCAAGGCGACATGGAGCATCTCATTGAGAGGTGGACGCACCGAAGCAAACTCGCCAGCGGAGTGTGCGATCTCTGCGGATGCTGGTCCGATGCATTGTGTTTCGTCCCGGGCAAGAAGATCTTTTCGGATGCATTTCTCTCTTTCTGGGAGATCCCGAAAGCCCACGCCGATGCGGACTATGCGGTGTGTCCGGCTTGCCTCCAAGCGCACGCCTTGAAGAAGGCGGTTAACCCCTTGCAGTTTCCCGCGGAGGGATTGCCCGAGGCTGTGCTCGCTGGAGCGGACCCGGCCGTGCGAGGCCGGCGCAATGAGCTGTTCGTGCGGTTCACCTTCTACGACAACCAAGGGAAGACGCCCTTTCTGCTCGCGGTGCTCAGCGACGGGCTGGTGTGGATGGGGAAGGTGGGGTTTTCTTTCCGTGGCGCTTCCGGGGAGAGCCTCAGGGGACCGGAGGGGTTTTACCTGCCGGTGGTGGTGCAGGAGAACGCGGCGACGCGCTTCGAGGAGGCCGTGCGATGTTTCCCGTGGAGGGAGGTGTTTGCCGGGAAAATGCCTTTTTTGCGAATGCAATTGCGGGTGTGTCGCGGTCTTCTCGGCCGAATGGTGCGTCCCGGGGAGCCGGTGAGCATCGCGGAGGCCTGCAAGGTGACCAATGTGATGCACCGTTTGCCGCGTTCGGTGTGGGGGCCCTATCTTCGCATCGTGGGGCATAACGAGTGTGAGTATGTGGTGAGCGATCCCGGAATATTCGTCGGCGTTGAGGGGGTGGCGCTTGGCGGGTAAAACGGCGCGAATGTTGACATTGTTCGGCCGCGGGGGAAGCGGAGTGGACTGGGGAGAGCTGAATGTGGAAGCGATGCTCCAGGCCTTCAGCAGGGCTCTTCGTGAGGGAATAGGGCTTCCAGAGGAAGTTAAGAGGGAGACGGGTTTTACGCGGAAGCCCCGGCCTTTCGCGAAGAAGAATCCTCGGTGTCCAGAGTGCGGTCGATTTGTGGGGCCGAGTGGTCACCGGTGCGCCAAGCGTGGAGAGCGCAGGGTGCCCCCCGAGGAGGGGATGCTTTCTCGCAGGTGGCGCCCTGTGGAGGAGGTTCCCGAGCGGGTGGTTCGCAAAGACGAAAGAGGAGTGATCTGGGCGCTTGAGAAGAGGAGCGAGGGCCCCGCGGGGGAGTTTTGCGTGCCGCTCATCTGTCCGTACGGGGAGTTGCCCTGCAATTCGCTCTGTGCCGGATTTCGCGTGGAACGGATCGTGGAGGACGGCGGATTTCGCGGCGTGCGGATTTTTTGTGAAGTAGCCCGATTCGAGGTGGCTCGGTGCTACAATTGGGAGGAGAATTTAGAAAAAGGAGGGCCAAGATGAAAACTTACGACCTGCTCGAACAAGGAGATGTGACGGTCTATGGAGAGTGGAGGAAAAAGGAGGTCGTGGGGTGCGAGCACTACTACGAGGCCGAAGCCCGGGCCGTCGTGATGAATGAGTTCGCAGAGGCTCTGGGTGTTCCGCACGGTTCAGTTGTGGAGGGAACCTTCTGGGTTGCCTGGAACGGGGAGCCGGACGATCCAGACCAGGCGAGCTGGGAGTTTTACGGCTTTGAAAACTTTCAGGTCGTCAAGATTAGCCCGGACCTTGTTCGAGATCTTGCGGATGCGGTGGAGAATCTTCTTGAAGAGAACGGCTATACTGTAGAGGACATGGCGGATCCCGGTATCGCCGCGCGGATCTGGGAAGCGGCGTGGGCTTCGTTAAAAGCCGGGAAGTACCGTTTAGCGTGGAGTGAGCTCTCGCTTGACAAAATGTTGCGGAATGTAGATTCGGGCGAAGTGGAGGAATTGGCATACAAGAGGCTTTCCGCTTGCAGAAAGGCGCCCAATCCAGAGTCTGGGAGATCCAAACAGACCGGGCTAGGGGTGAGTCCGCAATAAAGAGGTTTAGGGCTCACCTGCGACGCATTCGTTTGGAGCGCACCTTGAGAGAGGGTGCGAGTTTCCGGGTGAGGGTCCAGAACTGTTGCGCGCAGGCGGGACATTCGTAGAGACGCTTTTCTTCTTCGGCGATCACGCGAGGGTAAAGCCCGATCCGGCGCCTGATTGTTCTTAAAACGGCTCGCGCACCGCAGAAAGGACAGCTTTGCTGTGCAGGCACTCTGACTCTGTGCGATGGCTTTGCGACGACTTCCATGCTGGAAGCATATCACCTTCGACGGCGCTTGGAAAGCCCCGAAGGATGGTGAACCGGAGCGGGGCGGAGCGGAGTAGCGGAGTAGGGTAGGGGACACCTTTTGGCCCTCTTGGGGTTTTGCGGGAGCATCGGTCTTGCGCAGGCTATTTTAGCTCCAAAGAAGGAAATTCCAGAAAAATCCAGAGAAAATCGAGGTGGGTATGTGTAGGCCGGGGCGTGGCAAGTTGGTAATGCCTCTGGCCCTAACGATGATCGCTCTTTTGAGTCTTTTCGTAATTGCGTTTCGTTTTTCGTCGGCGTGCGCGGCTGTTCTTTTGGTGCCTCCTGATTACGATGATGTTCGCACTAGCGTGCGGGTCACTTCGACCTTTGTGATCGACAACACTTCGCCCTTCTCGGTCCAGCGCTATACTGTGGGGAGCAATAGTCTTTACTACCGATGCGCCGTTGTGCCGATCATCACTTGCGGCGCCGGTGCCCCGAAGGTGTATGTGCAACCCTACCGGTTCGCCATAGTGAACACCTCAGGAGCAGGGGCCGTCCCTGTAAACGCTATTGATGTGCGCGTTGAAGTGGTGGGTACCAATTACCGCATCTGCGTCATGCTCCTCGGCGCCGACGGTCAACCCTACCTGACCTCCCTTAATCGCTCGACACCTTTCGTGGGAGGTGATCAGTCATGGGTGTTCGTAAATGTGTTTCAAAAGTGCTTTTAATGGTGTTTCTTCTAGCTCATCTTTCCCCTCCCCTCTGCCACGCATTAGGGGAAACGGACGCGAGAATCGGAGGGGCGAGCATACAATTTGCGCAGGGAAGCGGCCTAGCTACGGGTGGCAACAATGCTCTAAAAATTTATACGGGTTCTTGGTTTTCTCCTCCTTTCTGGCCTTGGGGAAGTGATTCCCAAAGTTCTCTTTGGATGGTTAATGGAGAACAGATTCTTTGGTTGCGTCTTGGTACTGCATACCATCCAGGGGTGGCGAATCCGCAGAGGTTTGGTCAATTCATTACACTATATGTTCCATATTCTTGTAGTTGGGGTGGCTGCTATGGAACACCAGGGGCTTCTTTCGCTTTCGAGAAAAACCGCAATGATGTTGTAGTACGAATAAGATCAGGACAATTTGAAGCAACTTACAACTTAGACAAACCTGCTACTTGGCGAGATTATAACGGGCGAATAGCTCATATAGCGTGTGGAGGCTGGCCCTGCCCCTATGATATTTATTTGCAAGTATCGCGCGCTTCAAAAACCATCTGTCTGTCGGCTCATGCATCTGGAACGGGAGTCACGAGCAAAGGGGTATGCTTTCATGGCAACTAGATCGTCCATCGAATAGAAAACAATAAAGGAGGTTGGTATGCGTACACGAAGACTAGATAAGTGGCTTAAACTTTTTCTTTTAGTTTGGGCATTTTCCTTCCTTCCTTCCTTCCTTCCTTCCTGTTGGGCATTGGGGGAAACTGATGCCACTCTGGATGCAGGCATTTTCTTCGCCACAAAAAATGCTCTTTCGAGTCAGCCCTCTTATATAGGAAGTAATGTTGATATTCAAGGAAAATGTAAAGCGGTCTGGCAAGCTCCAGTACTCTGGCGTAATCCCAAAACATGTTTTGCTAATAGAACTGGTAGTTGTGCTTTTTCTAGTTGGAGCTTACCCGGTTTTATTGTGCATTTTGATGTCAATTGTAATGGATACATAGAAATAAGTAGCGACCAGCTTTTGTATATTTCTGAAGGGTCTTGTGCGCAACGGACAATTTATGATCGAGTCTGCGTTTACAGACAGTAAAATATAAAGAAATACAGAAATGATCTCCTTGTGGTGAGCATGAGAAAAGGCAGTACCACTCTTGGTTGCGCTAAGTCCTTATACTTAGAGGGCAATAAAAGAAGTTGATATATGTCGCCTTGCCATTTCCAGCGGCTCCAGAAACCTCCTCAGTTCCTCAGGCAATGCCGGCATACCGAACCCCTGTGCGTTGCGCACGCCCACGCCCAGCGCATAAGCGGCGATGGCGGCTAAACCGCAGGCGCCTTTTATGCGCAAAAAGCCCAGGAACCCCCGGTATGCTTTTCCGTTGAAATCGCGCCGAGCAATGCGTCCTTTGAGAAGCTCCACGCACACATCTTGGGGGGCATCCTCGACGAAGCCGTAGCGAACGAGCTTACCCCGCAGGTTGACCGTAAGCGCCTCTTCAAAGGCTTCCTTCTCCCTTGCGGGGTGAGGATAGCGCCCGTCGGCGGTACGCGAAAGGACAGGAGAGAGCAGGGCGAACCGATCGCGCTTCGCGAGAAGCTCCATGCTCACATCGAAGCGCCGATAGGGCACTTCCCGCGCCTTGAGCCAGAGTTCGATGTCCCGCTGGACCGGAGCGTCCGCAAAAAGTCCGAAGACGAGGGTGCCCACTCCCTCTCGCGGGAATCTGATGTCGCTCACCACCAAAGGACGGTATGTGCGCCCGTTACCGTTTCCGCTCGAGTGCAGGAAGGCCGACACTTCGGGGGGCAGGAAGTTTCGATTCACCACGCCCTGCACAATGTGGCGGTCCACATTCTTCCCTTTCTCCCTGCGCCTTACCAGCCGCGCCGGAAACCATACCTGGAACCGCGTGAGCACTTCAAGCCCCATCATTTCCGACCCCCTCTATCGATAAGTTTTAAGAAAAACCTTATCGATAAGACTTACGCAAAGTTTTATCGATAGCGCTCCTGATGTTCTTTCAGAAAATCCGCGCTGAATGGAAAAGCGCGATGGCTACCACGGCACCCAGAGCGAGCAGGATCTCCAGCACCCGGTTGAGCCGTCGAGAGCGCTTGAGGTCGACCTCGAGTCGCCTCAGAGCCTCCTTAAGGGATTCTATTTCGCCGTGCTGGAGGCGCGTTTTCTCCTGAAGTTCATTGAACGCCGTCCGCTCTTCGTGGCTGGCTACAGCAAGTCCCAGCTCGGCGCCGGCAAGCGACGGCGTATGAAATGTTCCGTCGCACACCTTTTCGAGCAGGGACACTCCCCGATCGAGCGAGTGCCCCAGAGCTACATAAACCGGGCACCGAGCTTCAAGCGCCGCCTTTGCGGAAGCATATCCGCCGACCCGGGCAAGATCCTCGGTGCCGCCGCCCCCGCGCACGATGAAAATTGCTTCCACGCGGTCGGCCATTTCCCGAATGGCTCGGGCCAGCTCCTCATCGCTGGCGAGCACAACCTCCCGGTAAAGGAAGGCCACACGCTCCGCAAACGCCCCTCTGGCCGTGGCGTAAAATCCGCTCTCGAAATCCCTGTGAGTTTGAGCGCCCCGGCCGTGAATTATTCCCACGGTGAGCGCACCTAGTCGTTCGAAGCTCTCCCGCACCATGTGCTGGAGAGGGCGGAAGGACCGGTTTCGTGCGAGCTCGAACAGTTCCGTCCGACGCCGGGTTTCCTCCGAGCTCGAAGGCGGGTCAAGCACCCGCAAGTCGCGCACCTCTATGCGGGGGTAGAGGGCCCCGCCCTTCCCGTAAGGGTATACTCTGAGGAAACCCACCACCTCGAGATAGGCTCCCTCCGGCGCTTCTCGGAGGGCTTCCCCCGTAAGAGTGACTCGCGCTTCCTCATCGCCATGCGCGTACGCCAAACAGTCGTAGTTCGTCCGCTCGCACCGCTCAAGGAACCCCCGTACCCGCACCAGGCCGCCTGCGCCGGCGGAAGCGACTCGCTCGAGAATGTCGCCGGGAAGGTAGTAGCCACTTTCGAAAGGGGGATCCACATCCTTTTCGAGCGGATCCGATGTCCTCGCAAACTTCGCCATTTTCATTTCTTCCTCCTTTTGGCGAAAATTTTTGCTCGGTGTTTCCGTTTTCCAAGGATAGCGAACCCTGCTTCGCCGACCAAGTTCGCCCGCCCCGCATCCTGCAAGGGAAGAAGGAGACCTGTCTACGGCAAGCCCGTCGTATGCAGGAGCGCATCGAGGCGCATCGTCGTGAATCGATAATGTGTGGCGAAGAGGGTTTTGATCGCGAGGGCGACAAGGATGACCGCAAGGATCATTTCCGGCATTGACCCCGTGCGAAAAAGACGCACACCGAAGGAGCGGCGCCGGGGGGAGAGCAGGGGGACCTTTCCGGTTAGAGCGTCTTCGGCAATGTGAAGCAGGCACCCTACGGAGAACCACGACATTGCGAAGGCGAATGGGTTCGCCGTGTAGTAAAAGGTCAGAGCGGCGAGGACAAGGTAGGGCAAAGGCCAATGGCTCGCCTTGCGATGCGCGTAACGCGGAACATACCCGCCCCAGAACACGAACTCGACGAAGTCGGGGAAAACACTTCCCAGCGCGGCAATAAAGGCGGCGGGGAAGGAGTGCGTGATGAGGTAGATCATTGAGAAAGTGATGGTTTTGTGCGCTCGCCAAGTCACGGCAGGAGGAAAAGTAGCGCCGATGTTGCGGCATTTTTTTTCGCTTTCCAGGGGGAAGGTGCGCTAAATTGTTGCTCGAAAAGCAAGGCGAAAAAAAGGAGGGAGGACAGAGCCATGGGATATTACTCCGAGATCACGCTCTTTGAGTACCCCACAGACCTCAGCGAAGAAGAGTTCGAGGAGGAAAAGCGCAAGTTCTTAGAAGAGGTGAGTCGCGAGCATCCCGATCGGGCGAGGTGGGCGCAATACTACCTTGAGGAGTTGCGCTATGAGGACGGTCATGTGGCCTTTCGGCCCGATGAAGCGTACGGCAAATTTTATGAGGACGATCTCCTAGCGGAGTTCGTCGCAAGGACCATCAAGCCCGGCGAAGTCGTCGAGTTTTACCAGCGTGGTGAGGATGGAGAAGAGTGGGGCTACAGAATTGAGCGCGGCAAGGTGATCCCTTTGAATCGGGTTGCAAGCTTTCTTCCCTCATCGAAGGCGGAGAAGGCGACGGTCGCCGTTATCGATTTCGATCTGGATGCGGGCACGCTTGAACTTGAGCTTGCGGACGGGACCCGTTTTGAGACGGTGGTCATCCGTAAGAATGGGAAACTGGTCAGCTTGGTGCCGAACTGGTTGACTGCGGCTCATGTGGCGGACTACTATCGTGAAAATTTCTCTGATGAAGAGGCCCGCCGACTCGCTCAGAGAACACTTGAGCTTGCGGAGAAAGACTACGGTAGCTGGCTTGCGGAGGGCACGGCCGACAACCTTTGGGTCGCAATAAATGATGTGGTGACCGAACATGAGAGCGAAATTTTTGCGGTAATTGAGGAAGACGGCAAGCCGAAAAGGAACAAGAGCCATCGCCGTCACCTGTCCGGACAGATTGACCAGGTTCGGTTTTGAAGCTTTCAAAGAGTTCTTCAAGGGTTTCGGAGTGGAAGTCGTGTGTTGTTAGAATCATTGGAAGAGAAGGAGAGGAAAACGGCAAAGAAGAGATTACTTTTCCGGGCTCTTCCTTTTGTGGCTTGAGTAGCCTTTGGGTAGTCGGTGGAGTATCGTTAGAATTACCGGCAGAGGCGGAAAGAGGAGGTTCTTCCTATGAAAAAGATAATTCTCATAGAAGAAGTAAGCCCTGAGGAAGTCATTCCAGAGCAGGAAGCCGAGACACCATGGAATTGTCCTCCTCCGTTTGAGGCAAGATACCGGCTTGCTCCGCAGTCTGCAGAAATTCCAGAGGAAGTCTTGAAGAAACTAAAAACCGCCTATTGGGATGAGGAGTTCCTTGAAGAAGCAGACTTGTTTTTTCTTCCACCGGGATGGCGATTTTTTGGGAATGTTCCCGAAATCCTGAAAAAGGAGGGACTAGAGGTAGAGGTCGTAACAAGGGAAGAGTTAAGGAGAGAAAAGGAAAGAAGCAGAAGAAGTATAGAAAGAAAACAAATCGCACGAAGGACCAAGGAAGAGAGAGCTAAGAAAATCCTAGAAAGAGAGACCCAGGGATTGGTATATCTCTGCACAACCGTTCCAGTCAGGTTTGGAAAGAAAGTGAAGGAATATGACAATCTGTTTGATCTGCCGGGCGGTTTGGACTACCTGCGCATCTATCAAAATCCAAAGGTGGTGGAGAGAGGAATGGGTAATGCTGTTGTTTACTGGGTTGAACCGGCACTTGCTCAGGAATCTTTTAGACATGCTTTTAAAAAGCAAATTGAACATTACTTGAGTGAGGGTGATCCTCCTGTCTTAGCACTTGCTAAGGTCGGATGGCAGGCCATTGTTCATCTAAAGTATTACCGAAGATGCTATGGAACTCCCTTGGCTCAATATATCGTTGAAAACTACAGAGACAAAATTATTGAGTCTTTGAAGCAATGTGTAGTTGTTGCAAAACCTGATTACTGGTGTGGTTTTGATGAGAAAGAAGCCAGAGAGGTTTGCAAAGAGCTGGGACTAAAATTTGTGCTCCATCCTGAACTTCACGGAATATTCTTGAAGACAACTTTTAGACAACCAGAACAACAGGCGAAAGGCAAAAGCCGATCCGGTCAACCTTTAAAAAGTTGTGGGTTTCCTAGCACCATTTGTCGTTGAAAATCGACATGCGGTTCGGCAGACTCAGGTACCGCTTCGCCGGATCATGCGCAATAAGAAGGTCCGCACCAGACGCACGGGTCTTGTCTTCTTCTGTGGGGCCATTTCCCGTGCCCGCTTGAGTTCTTGGGCCACCTCCGTCAATTCCAGAGCAAGCTCCAAGCGTTCGACATTTCTCCGTTTCTCTGGATGCGACCGCGATGTCCGATAATAAATCTTATGTAAAATTAAGTTTCCGATAGCTTCGCACCTGCGGACCCCCCAGCTCTCCAGATGTTCTCAATGATTGGAGGAATGCCTAGGCGTGATTTAGTGACACTCAGACCTCACGATTCCAAGGTTTTAGAGGCTGAAAATGTCGCCTGTTTGACGACCCCATTAATAGAAGATAATTCTTGCTGTATAAGCTCAAGAGGATGCGGTGAAGGATCGATCATATTGCGACTGATTTGCCTTGCAAACCGCATTAGGGCTTGCGGATCTGTGAAATGAGCAATAAGAGCATGGCGTATATGCAAGAGCTCTTCTTCTCGAACATTCCACAATATCAAACCTTGCAAATTAAGCTCAGCATTCTCCAAACGAATCAGAAAATCAATATATCGAAAATCGGAAATCCATGTTTGAGCATGCTCTAGTGTTTGTATAACAGTAAGCGGGTAATGTTGATACGCCACAAGCAGATCTACCAAGTCCTTCGGATCGGAACGCCACATAAAAGCCTCTACTTTGCCTAACAGAGCCCCTTTTAAGCTTTCTACCTTTAAGCCCTCTACGCACTTGCAGGGCAACTCCTCACGATTGAATTTGCGCGTTACTTCGACTTTCGAGACGGATGTGGGATGATGTAACACCCATTCGTAATGCCCAAACTCGGGGTTTATGTCGATTGCTTCTAATCGTCCCATTTCGCGCAAAGCTCGCGAAAAAGTTTGAATGATCTGGTATTCTTCCCTCTCGGGTGCGCCAGAAATTACAAAATCAGGATCTTGAGAAAAGCGATGATGTAAGTAGAAAAACGATAACAATGTTTCACCAGTTAGCACGAAAAATGTTCGTGGATAAAGCTGTTGCACCTCTCGAGCTTTTTTGAGGATTTGCCCGAGAGCTTTGATGTGTTGCTGTATACGCCTATCCATTACCATGGCGGTTACTTCTGCCAACTCTCCCATCGCTTTTCTGTCCCAAAAGATGTTCAGCGAGCGCCAGATAGTCACTCAAATGTCTCCGTAAGCGGCGATCAGCAACTCGGCGAAGGAATCTCTCCTTTTGCCTCAACATGGCATGCAAAACCGCAATGTCACCAACGATGGCAAGTAGAGAAAACCATCCTAATTTCTGTAATGCCCTTTCAAAGTAAGGGGATTGTCCTCGCCGAACCGCTTTGACAAGCTCCTCGGGGGATATGTCACAATCCCACGCTAATAAAACTTTAAGTGTCTGCGGCTCGTAAAAAAATGCTATCCAGCTTTGTTCAAGCCGGCGTTTTTCTTCCATGCTTTCCACATCATCTTCTGTTGTCTTTATACACCTCGTGTTCCCATTATACACAGTAACACTCAGACCCAAACGACCGGACTTTTACTGAAGCTGAAGCGCCCCGAAGAGCGGCAAAGACTCAAGTCCTTGGTCGACGGAACCGGATTCACCCTTACCCAAAACGCTGAGATCCCGCTTTTTGAGAATCTCAAGGGCCTTTTCGACCCTGCTATCGTCTTTTTCGATCCCCACCACCAACCGGGCTATTCTGGTCTCTTCATTGGCCACCAACAACGAACCGAAACCCGCGAAAGGATCCAAGACCACTCCGTTCTTGCCGAACATCTCGAGCAGGCAGGCTTGAGCGTAGGTGGGCTTGAAGTCTCCCTGCCTGATGGGATCCGCCAAAAACTGCGGAAGTTCCACCGCGGGGATGGCGTCTTGGCGCTTTGCGAAGACGGTGGGCTTGCCTTTTGAGAAAACAAGCACCGGCGTGAAGGTGCGCCAGCCGAGCACACACCTCGAAACGGTGCGCGCGAAAACCACGGAGAGCATCCAAACATAGTCGAACCTTTTTATGCGCCCTATCGCCGGCATTTTCTTGGTGGACCACCAGAAAACGAACCACCCCGAGTTTTTCAGAAGGCGATGGAACTCGTCTTCGAGCTCGAAAAACACTTCGGCGTCGTCATAAGGCGCATAGTTCACTCCGTAGGGTGGGTCGGTTACTATGGCGTCAAATGCTTCGGAAGGCAAAAGCGGTAGTATCTCCAGCGAGTCACCGTGCAAGAGTATACAATTATCGCTCTGATAAGCCATGCGGACTTGCCCTTTTCTTTCAAGCTCGTTTAAAAAGTGAATGAAACTCGCCATGTCGTTACTAAAGTTCCTTTCAAATCGAAACGCTTCCACGCCTGCGCTCGCAGATTGAGAAGTATCTCACCGCACTTTGGCCCAAGACCGTGATATCTTTCTGGCAATCGAATGGCCAGAACTTTTTGAGACCGTTGCACCAGATTTTCAGCAACATCAGCATCCATACCATCAGCCACGCAGAGATCTAAAAAACCGCGCACACCCCCACCCGGGAAACGGGCAAGCACCTCGATCAGTTTTACCGCTTTACCGGCTCGCATCTCAGGAAGACGATGAGCTTTCATGTGAAGTGTGGTAGCCATAAGCGCCGTTTTCTTCCACCTTGCAGGGGTTCGCAAGCGGTCGCAAAGAGTCCGAGCAGGTCCTTCGCCCAGTTTGTCATGACCATGATGGGACGGCCAGAGGTCAGGGTCGGTAAGAGCTTTGCCGAGATCATGGCAAAGAGCGGCGAACCTGAGCAATGGTTCCTTCAGGTACGAAAGCACATTCATGGTGTGCTCGAATGCGTCTTTTTCGTCCTTATGTTTGTTTTTCCCGGCGGGAACTCCAACGAGAGCTTGCACTTCCGGGAAGTGAACATCAAGAACATCAGCTTCGAGAAGCACTTCAAAGAACCGGCGCGGAGCTGGAGCGGCCAGGGCTTTCTTTAGCTCCATGAAGACCCTTTCGGCGGACAAAGTGTGAAGTTCTCTCTTCAGTTTGCGCATAAGCGCAATGGTTTCGGATGCAATCGAAAAGTCCGGTAACTGAGCCGCGAACCTCGCTACGCGATACACGCGCAGAGGATCCTCCGCGAAGTGCTCAGATACATGACGAAGCCGTTTAAGCCGAAAGTCCTCATAAGCGCCGGGGGCCATGAAGATGACCCCAGTCTCCAGATCCATGGCTACGGCGTTGATGGTGAGGTCACGGCGTAGCAGGTCATCTTCTAGGGTGACATGAGGACCGAACTCGAACTCGAAGCCTCTGTGCCCAAGAGCCACCTTGCGTTCCATGCGGGCGAATGCGTATTCCTCGCCGTTTACTAGAAAAACAGGAAAGTGGCCCCCCACTTTTTGAGCGCCGGGGAACCTAGCCAGAAACTCTTCTTCCGTGGCCCCGACCACGAGCCAGTCGCGATCGGATGGCTTGCGACCAAGCAACAGATCCCGCACATAACCGCCGACAAGAAAAATTTTCACGATAAGCCTCCTTTGGCTGTTTCAGTCTCGATTTTCTTGATCCCTTCGAATATCACAGCCGCCACCTGTGGCACGATGGCATTCCCCAGAGCCTGAAGCCTCGGTCTGCGGTTGCGGTGCGGCCTGCACTCTACTCCACATCCGTCCAGCCCAAGGGGAACCCCATCAGCCACTCCACGAAAGACACGCTCAACCTCCCGATCCTCTCCTTCTTCGCCTTCAATCCACTCCGTGACTGGCCATGGCATCGGGAGACCGCCTCCCGCCCAAGAAGGGAGTTCGTCGGGACGGTCGTGTTCGAACCGTCCTTCCAGTCCCTTCCGGTCGGGGTTGGCCAAAGGCCCCATTTGGCCTCCACCCGTACTTTTCGGGAAAGCGTAAGATCGCCCCCCTGATTGTAAATCCGTTCCATGGTTTTCATGTTGCACCGATCGTAACTGTCTTGCGCTCTCGGCGTCGGCCAGAGAAAGGCCGCCCCGGCCAGAGAAAGATTGCCTCCCACATGCCTCTTGCGGTTGTTCGCATCCGCCCAGGTCGGCGTCGGCCACATTTTGCTTCTCAGCATGACTTCCGCTTCTAGGCGACCCTTTGCTTTGCCCCGCCTCAGATCCGCAAGGCTTGGACCGTTCACCATCCCGCCACCCCTCGGCGTCGGCCAGAAGTGCCTCGCCTGATCCACAAGCGTGATGGCGCTTTTCCCGGTTTTGAGGCATTCCTCGTAAAGTTCCCTGCTCTTCGGCCCTTGGTGTGCATTCCAAGCCTGCGGAGTCCGCCACATTGTAGGCGACAATCCACACTCGATCTCGCCGGTGCGGGGCATTGACGGCACAAGCCGGAACAACAATCGGCCATGCTTCGTAACCGAGGGCTTCCAAGTCAGATAGCACATCGTCGAGCGCCAGGTTGATGATTCCAGCAACATTTTCACCAACAACCCAGCGGGGCCGACATTCTTCAATAATGCGGCGCATTTCCGGCCAGAGGTAGCGGTCATCCGCCTTGCCTCTTCGCTTCCCGGCGTGACTGAATGGCTGACAGGGCCAGCCTCCCGTGAGAAGGTCAACCCGTCCCACAAGGTGGGTTGCCTTAAAGGTTCGGATGTCGTCATGGATGGGCACCCCCGGGAAGTGTTTTCGCAGAACCTCTTGGCAGAAGGGATCAATCTCCACGAAAGCCAGCACCCGGTGGGCCTTGCCCCACACCCACCGGGCGGCCAGAGCGAACCCGCCTATGCCCGAAAAGAGGTCCAAGTGGCGCATCGCTCCTCTTCATCGCAAAAATAACGGCGAGAAAACGGCACATGAGAAACTTTCGGGGGTCCCGGCGCGTCAAATGCGTCAAAACGATGGCGAAGTACCGGCGGTTCGATTGTGCCGTTCGGACGGAAAAGTTCGCTTCTCCGTCGCCTTTGCGGGGATGTTCAGCGTTTTCAGAAAGTGCAGGACGCTTCCCCCGCGTCCGGAAGGATGACTGCGGAGACGCCGGAAGAGCTCCTCGAGGTCCACCTCATCCCAGTAAATATCGCCCGCAATCTGTCTCAGGTAGCTCCACCTTCCCTCAATCCCTCCGCGCACGCAAAGGAGGTCCGCAAGAGCCGTTTCGGGCGGGGCCACCTTGCCGAAGAGATCGGCCGGCGCTTTGCCGAGGAAGCGCACCTCCACCGGGTATCTCGTCCCGTCGGGATACTCGAGCGTGAAAGACCTTTTTGAACGCCACGCCCGCGGAGTCATAATGGTGACGGTGTGGATTCCCTGCGAAAGAACACCCTCAAGAGAGAGTGCCCGCTCCATGCTCACATAGGCCGGCCAGGCAATGGTGACTGCGGCTTCCTCTGGATCCGGCAGGTCGTCCGCGAAGGCGTACCACCCCTTGCAAAGGCGCCACAGGATTCCATCCTTTACCGCTCGATGTGCAATCACCCGCAGGGATCGCGGGTTCGCCCGCCCGGTTACACCGAAATATGTGGTGAGATCCCGGAAAGAAAACACCCGGCGGCCGCCGAGGATCTTTTCGAACTCCATCCATTCCCTGTATCGCATCTTTCCTCCGTTTCTCCGCTTTTTCGGTGTTCTTTTCAGGACCCAGGAACGGGCGCAGAACCCGGCGAAAACGATACCTTCCGCGAGTGTTTACTGGATTCAGCTTCCATGGTGCGCATCCTCTCGAGCAGGATCTCGAACAGTCCTCCTCCCGAAAGCGCTTTCTTTGCGAAACGGAGAGTCTGCTCGCAATAGACATACATTGCGAGCTCGCCTGCGCGATGCGACGGAAGCGCATACCTCATGAAGGTTACCCGGAGGTCCTCAAGGGTCTCAGGACGGTCGAGCCACCTCTTGAGGTGTTCCGTCCCCTTTTGAAATTCGCTCGCGCTCAGGCGATAGTCCCTGAGTTTGCGGACGATGAGTTCGACAAGAATGTCAAGGGTTTCAGAGAGGGTTTCCGGGCGCAGGAGTCCCCTGCCTTCTCCCAGGAAGTAGAGATCGAGTACATCGCGTACTTTAGGTTCCCCCCAGGAATGTGCCCGGGCCGCAAGCGCCACCATCTTGTCGGCAAGGATCTCGAGGGGATCTTCCACCGCAATGAGAGCCTGCTCGAAAGGCTTCACCATGATGCGGTAGGCGGCGACATCTGCGATCTCGACATTGACGCGGGTTTTGCGTCGTTCGCCCCTCACCGAGACCTTCACGATGAACCGCAGGACATCTCCCGTCCTTTTCTGGCACTTGACTTCAGCGGATTCCACTTCCTCGATGAAAACAGGGATTAGTCGCACCGCTTCCCTCAGCGCCTCCTCTATCGCGGCGAGATCTTTTGTCGGATGATCGGGATTACCCCGATGCTTTACGAAATCGAGGTCCTCCGACCAGCGCACATTCTCATAGAAGAAGTAGAGGCACGATCCACCATGGAAGACATACCGCGAGAAAAACCCCCTGGCCGCAAGCGCCCACAAAATCACCCTTTGAATCCGAACCTGCACGCCCTCCGAATCATGCCCTCGCCTCATCACCATCACTCCTCCCTTTATTGGCGTAAGTTTGTTAATACTTATGTTAACAATCTTTCGCCGATAAGACAAGGATGCCTTTCGCATTACAAAAACCGGTGTGGTTGCGGGTGAAGCGCTATTCTTTTCAACAGAGTTTGCATGCGAGGATCAAAATACTGGATGGGAGGGAGGGATGCGATGTCTTACACCATTATCCGTGCCGTGTCCATCAGGGACGGTAAGGTTTACCTCACCACCGCCGAAAGCAATGTACGCCCCATTGCATACGCCAAGTTCGAATCCCCTCTCTACACCAAAATCCTGCGCGAAAAAGGCAAGAGTGCTGTTCTCGCCACTCTCTTGGTACACACCATGGCTGACGGCGATGTGTTTCTGGCGGGAAGCAAGCTGGACAAATTGCGCCACTTCGTGTTCGAGTGGTGGGGAAAGGAAGACCTGAACCTGCGCCACTTAGACCTCGAAAAGCGCGATCACCAGGAGGAAGCCATTGAGTACCTCACGGAGCAAATGCCCGCCATTTTTGAGGGCTTTCGACGCGTTTTTAACGAAAGGGAACGCCACTTGGTGCTCATTAATGGGGACGCCATAAGCCGAGTTGTACCCCACCGCAAGTGGAATGAGGAGCGCCCGGGCGAGAACAAAGTCAGACCATACATGTTTCCTCTCTACCGCAACCCGTGGGAAGAAGACTTCCCTTGGGGGAACTACTTGGTTTTTCCCAATCAGTTTGAGGCGGACTACTTCGCGCGGTGTCGTTTGCCGCTTCTCTACTGGCGGGATGTGGCCATTCTCTCCGAGACCGGGCGCAAGGAATTCATTAAGCGACTGGTGCCCCTGCGGTGGGAAACTCACATTGAACCCATTTTCGAACAGGCACTTCATCAGCGCGAAGCACTTGAAACCCTTTATCGCGAGGTGTTCGGTGTGGATTTCGACCGGGCCAAAACAATCATAGGTTGGCCCCGGGTGAACCCTAAAGATCACTACCGCTTGACCAAGCTTTTCAGCGAGTTTGACCGCAAATGTCATCCCGATGTGCTCCCGGGCGGTCTATGGATGAATGCCGGGTTTTCCGCGGATGAGTCTGTACCCGAGGGTTATGCGGACCTTTCGGGCATAGTGATAAAATTCGAGGTCGAAGAAAAGGACCAGCCGGAGCCTTCGCCCATTCTCACGCCTCAGAAGCAAAAACCTGAGGAAGAGCGCGAGTCGGGAATCCACTTCCATGCACCATGCCCTACACCGTAGGATTCGAAAGGAGCGGAATGAGGGTACATGAGGGTACGCAAGTCAGCACAAAACCGCCTGAACACCCGTTTCAAAGGGTTACCTTCTGAGAAACAAATGCATCCCAGAGAGGAGGTCGCGGGTTATGGCCGAACTCAAGCAGTACCGCAACGAAAGCATCCTCAGGGATGCTTCGCTTTACTTCCTCGGGGCACCAACGATGCTCCTCTTCGGACCGCCGGGTTCGGGGAAAACCTTCCTTGTGCGACACCTCGCCCGCCAGCACGGATGGCGTATCCGAATGGTGACCTGCAAGGAATCCATGCGCGATGAGGACTTTCTCGGGGTGCTTCTTCTCGACGGGGGATCCACCCGCTGGGTGGACGGTCCTCTCGCACAGGCCTTCCGGGGAGCGGCCGAAGGCGAAAAGGTGATTCTCTTCCTCGATGAGGTGAACCGAATGCCTCCGAAACAGCTCAACATCCTCATCGAGGCCATCAACGACTACGACGACGAGCACTTCGTGCTTTACAATCACCTCACCGGCGAAACCCTCCAGGCCCCTAAGGGCAACCTCAAGTTCGTCGCCGCGGCGAACATCGGCCAGATCGGAACGAGCGATCTCCCTGAGGCCCTGCTCGACCGATTCGTCATCCACCTGCATGTCCCCTACCCCGCCCCGGAGGAAGAACGAAAAATTCTCGCCGATTGGGGCCTTGAGGAACACGAAGCCAAGTTCCTAGTGGACTTCGCGCTGGCCACCCGGGAACTGTATGCCAAAGGCGATCTCGACTTTCCACTCTCCACCCGTATGCTGGTGCGCGTGGCGCAGGGGCTGGCCACCTGGGAAGAGGAAGCGAAGCGCTCCGGCAAAAGCGAGGGCTTTTCCCCCTCGAAGCGCATCAGCGCCATCTGCAAGTTCCTTGAGGGCATCTTCCCCTATCTTGCGGGCGGCACCGCGGGCAACCCCGAGTGGTCCGAACGAACGGAGGCCCTGCGCCAGATGATGCTCACCATGCTCGCCGAACTCCAAACACCCAAGGAAGCTCCCCGCGGGAAACCGAGCCATGAACGGTCCAAGCATGATACAACCGATGTCACGCGAGCCAGCGATGCAAAACGCTCCCCCGGGAGAACCGCCAGAAAACGCGCCCGGCGCGGACCGGATCTCACATTTTAAACGCATTTTGAGCGCCCCGAAAACTTAAAGGAGGGAATCGAATATGTCGAATATGGTTAGCACAAACCTCACTACCCCTGACCCACTCGCCGTCCTTGAAACCGTATCCGATGAGCTAAAACCCTTCCCCGATATGGTGCGCAAAAAACTCTTCGAATTCGTGGATTATTCCTCTTTCGAATCCTTTGTGCTTTTCGATGCCGTTTTGCGCGCTCTTTTCGCTTCCGCTCAAAAGGCCGCTACCCAGAGGAGTTCCCCGCGTTTTTGGCGTGTTTTTCGCAAACTGGAGAGCATTGTTCAAGCATTGCTTGAAGTGCCGGCAGACAAGCGCGGGGAGCTTCCCAGCGCTTCGAAAGCGGTACACAACATCCTGAAGGCTCACTTCGCATTGCTGGTGAGCACGGGCGAACTGCAGGGTTATGTACGCGCCCTGGGATTCCTCCTCGAGCGGAAAACGGGTCTCGAAGTGCGTTTCGGGTATGAGGATGTTCCCGCGCTTTCCGGGGGCGCTTTTTCGCCGCGGTTTATGCTCATCTCCCTGAATCGTCTCGCCCCCGAAATGCACACCGGACGCCACAGCGCTTTCGCCGTGGCCGCCCATGAGCTCGCGCACTACCTTTACACCTATCTCCCTGTCGTGCGGGCCCTCGACAAATCCCACGAAAAGGCCGCGCAAGCGATAGAGAAACTGCTTTCACTCCCGGAGGGAGGAGTTCTCAATCTGGTAGAGGACCGGCGCATCGAGACGCGCATGGCAAAGCGCTTTGTGGTGTGCGCCGCCCCCTTAAAGCGCCATGCAATCGAGAATTCCGTCGCTCTCATCGAGTTTTTTCACAGGCGCTTTGGCCCAAGGATCAAGGTGGAGGATCTGGACGGATTTCCCGAGCGGGACCGCCGCCGCCTCATCTTGGCAATGCTCGGCTATCCCCTGTCCGTTGTTGCCGTAAAAGACCGCTATCGGATCGGGAGCGAGTTGCCCGATGATCCTGTGGAAGTGCTCCGGGCCGCGGGAGTGACTCCCTCTTCCAGAGAGGAAAGGTTTGCGCTCGGGTTCGCCAAGGTGGTATGCGAAGCGGTTGAACGCGACGATGTGCGCGAGGTTCATGAGCTGGTAAGGCGGTTTCTCGAGGCGGAGGGAATGCTCACCCCCGAAGCCGCACAATCCGACGAGTCGTTCCTCAAGCCACACGGCGCTACTCCGCCGCAGAGAACACTCGTGAGCGATGATGAGACCCTCCCCTCCGAACCCGATGAATCTGCTGATCTCGAAGCGCTCGAGCAGGATCTCGACGAAACTCGGTTGCGTATCATCGATGAGGCCGCGGAAAGCGACGCTCGAGACGAAAGACAATCTTCCTCGCGAGAGGCTCATCTTTTTCTCAGGTGGAGGGCGAAAGATAGGCATTATGAGAGAAAGCTTGCGGAGGAACATTACTTTCTCCGAGGGAAGATGCCTCCACATCAGCTCAAAGAACGGCACAAGGCCGTAGAGGAAGCTTACCGGCGCGGAGTGGTCGCCGGACGGCGAGTAGCTCTCACAACCGAACGCGAGCTCTCCCTGAATGAGGATTACGACTTCGATGAGCGAGGCAGGCGGTTCGATGTGCGGCGGTATGTGCGCGCCGTAAGCGCGGGGACATCCCGGCGTGATCCCAGAGTCTTCAGGGTGGAAACACCCCGCGGAGGAGGCGCCCCACCTCCCTTCACAGTCGATGCGGTGCTCGACGCAAGCGGATCCATGGACGGTTATCCCCTCGAAAAGGGTGCGGAGCTCATGGCGTTCCTCCAGGGGTTCGCCGAGGGATTGGCCAAACAGCGCATACCCGTCCGCTTCAACCTGTACGCAACGGGAACAACTTTCGAAGGACACGGTGAGAAAGCTCTAATTCTGCCCCTCGCGGAGGGAGGGCGGGAACGGTTGCTCGAAAGGCTGGCCCGCATTCGCACCCTCGCCAATGAGGGGTTTTCCGCCTACCGGGAGTGCTATGAACAGAACCGGCCGCTCATTCTCTTCGTGGTCACGGATGGCCAGTTCGTAGCCAAAGAATGCGAGGCCCTTATCGGGGAAATTAAGGAGAACCGCACCCTCACGGTGGGAGCCTACCTTTTCCCCGAGGAGACAAACGAAACAGCCGGAGATCTCATCCGTTCCATCCTCGCGGAAAGCCTGGCGAAATTCCATGTGCGGATAGCCGGGAGCGACCTGCGCCAGGTGGAGGACTTTCTGAAACGCACTTTCTGCGCTTTCGTGGAGAAGGTTCTTCGCGACCCGAAGCATCCCCCTTCGCCCGCAGATCTGCGCGGAGTGCAACAAACAATGATGCGGCGCGGTCCGACGATGACGCTCTCCGTTTAAGCGCTCGGGCGTTCAAGACATCGCACCGCTGTGCGTCTGAGCTTGGCACGAATCCTTTGCACCGCGCGCTTTTCGATCTGACGCACCCGCTCCCGGGAGATGCCCATTTTCCGTCCTATTTCGGCGAGGGTGCACCCTTCGAGGCGCAACAGGATAACCTCCCGCCAGCGAGGCGGCAATTCCCTCAACGCAAGCGCCACTATCCTGCGCTTTTCCCGTGCGGCCGCTTCCTCTTCGGGATCGCTTCGCAGGTCGGAAAGTAATTCCGAAACATCGCTTTCGTTGTTGCCGAAATCGAAACCGCTTGCTCCGTTCCCGCCGGAAACGCCATTGCCCGTGAAAACCGTCTCAAAAGGTGCCTGGTCGTCTTCGTACAGAGGCTGGCTCAAGCGCAAAATGCCGCGGCCGGTCAGCACATTTTCCACCCTGAGAATGAGATCGGGAGATCTTTGTTTCAGCCAATGGACGAATCCGTTCGCACCATTTCGCTTTTCAAGCGCTTGGGGAGGCAACTTCAGGAGCAACCCCGCGCGGAGCACTTCTCGATCGAACTTTTGGCGCAGGTAGTGCCAGGCGATAGTGGTGAAGGTGCCCTTCCCGGGGTCCGCATGAAGCGCCGCTTCCATCAGCGCGAGGAGCGCCACCTGCTCGAGATCGTCCCACACCAGATCATGCGCCACCCAATTGCGTTCGAGACGCTTCCGTATGTAACTCGCTGCGAGCGACCGGTTGTCCAGCGCCACTCGCCAGGCGAGCGAAAGCACCCGCTTGGCCACCGTCGCCGCGCGTCCTCCCTTTCTTCTGGCTTCCCTCAAAAGGACGAGCGGCGGTACATCTTCAGGTGCTCCCGTCAAACGACGCGCCTCGGCGAGCCCTCTTCTGATGAAGGCGATGCGCTGATGGGTGCGACGGCGTACTTCCCTAACATCTTTGGTCTCACTCATCGCCGACATGATCATGTGCTCCCTCTTCTCCGGTCAGAAGGGCAAATTAGCTTCAGGGCTTTCGCCCTGCTCAAGGGTTTGGGCCCGCGTTCGTTCGGCCAAGTGACGGAAACACTCTGAAGGGAGGCCGCCCGGTGGCCGTTTCCCTCAAATTCCCACGATCGGAACGGCCCCCGGGACCATTCGCTCGATCCGAGCGGCTTCTTCCGCATTGCTCACATGCACCAGCACCCGCCAGTAGTCACCGCTCGAAGTCTGGAGAGGTATGAGCTTCGCTTCATACCCCCTCAAGCGCCAGATCTCCGTCCACTTCGTGGCCAAATGACGCTTGCCGAAAATGCCGACCTGAAGCCACCGACGCTCCTCATACTTTCTCCTGTCCACGGGCACCACGGTCGCTTCATACCCCACCGCCCGCACCCGGGCGAGAAAACGCTCCGCCTCATCCCTCGTCTCGAAGGGGCCGCACCGCACCGTGCGGTATTCGTCCGCTCTGTAGAGGAACGCTTTCTTCCTCAGGGCGTCGGGCAGCTTGGCCCAGAACCGAAGGGCGGGAAGACTTCGCCTGAAGGAAGCGAGTTGCACCGCATAGAGGTCGTCCGCCTTCCCGCTCGTGCCGTCCTTCGCTTTTCCCGCGGAAAGCATCTTCCGTTCGGATGCTCTGGATTCCTTCGCCCCGTACGAGGATACCTGTTCAGCTAACTGCGTCACCAGATCGTCTTTCAACGATGCAGAGGAAGCTTTCGGGGGTGTTTCCTGTGGAGAGGGACCGGGCTTCTTCCTCGTGCGGCGTTCGGTTGCGGTTTTCTCCCTGAGAACTTGGACTTCGCTCTTGAGGTCCCGGATCATCCCTCGCAGAAGCTCCACTTCCGCGAGGAGGTCCGCGGTGCGCTTCGCGGTTTTGGGGTTAACGGAGGACTCCGAATGTTTCATCCGTCGCAGGTCGTCCTCGAGATCGTCCACCCTCTTCTCAAGGGCGCTCACCACGCGCTGAGTGGCGAAGAGGTTCCGGTCCAGCTCGCGTATGAGCCAGCCCTGCCTGTCCACCACCCCTTCCATCCGACGGAGATCCTCCCGCTTGACACAAACCCGTTCGAGCTCCGCTTGGCGCCAAGCTATGCGATCAAGCCGAGCTTGCAATGCCGGATCCATCGGCGCCGCACAGGCGCAAAGCATTCCCAGCACCCCGGCCAGTACACCGATTTTGAGAAAACGCTCCGCTATACAGCCCTTCACCGCTCTCTCACCTCCCGTCGGGAACCTTCCCGCAACCTTTCGGAGTGCATTCCAATTTGACCGTTTCCTCCTCCCCCGTTTCCCGCCTCAATCGATAAGTTTTGAGAAAACTCTTATCGATAAAAATTCGGCAAAAACTTATCGATTGGTTCTCCCCTTTCGGGAGGAACATCTGGCGAGCGTTGCTCGCCAAACACGCTCTCAGGGACCTGCCGCTCGCTACTTTTCCAAGGGTGTTCAAAACCGAAATGGAGGTGTGCGGAATGGAACACACCGCCGTGCCGCATTTTGAAACCCCCAGGCAGGCCGTGGAGTGGTTTTTCAAAGAGCTCGCTCGGCGATACGGACTCACCGAGCGCGAGGGGCAGGTTAAAGCCGCTTCCGTATTCACCCTGCCCCTTTACGGCGAACGAAATACGGTTGTCGGCGAAGGGCAGACCGGGCTTGGCAAGACCTATGCTTACCTTACGCCTTTTGTGCTTTACCTCGCCGGCCTGTTGCCTTCGGTACCCAAGTTCGTGGTCACGGAGGGCTCCTATGCGGCCGGTGCAACCGATCTCGACAAAGCTCTGGAGGACTACTTCGTGAAGAACGGAGATGCTCCCACCGAAGCGGTTTCCTTGGCGACACCCCGCGCGGACATCCAGCGGGTGATGATCGTAACCGCAAGCAAGCTCCTTCAGGACCAGCTTTTGAAAAAGGACCTTCCCTTTTTGGCTCAAGCCGCTTCAAAGGTTTTGCCGTCTCTCACGCCGGAAACCCTCTCCTACGGCCTCCTTGTGGGACGCACGCACTATATCTGTCGTCTGCGGGTGCACCGCGCCATAGAGTCCCTTCGAACCCTGCTCGAAGCCGACGCCAAACACGCAAAAAAAGACGATGCTAAAGCAAGCGCGCCCGATGAAGATGCCGAAAGTCTTCTGCGGATGCTCGAGCGCATTTACGATGCCGAGGTGATGGAGCACGACGAAATTAAGCGGCTTTTCCCTAAAAGGGAGGTCGAATACCTTGAGACCCTGCTTGAGGAATTTGAAGTGTCCATCTCTCCTCCGCAGGATCGGAACGGAAGCTGGCGCACCCTGCCCGATCTGTGCTCGCAGTGCGAGGAGCCCTGCCGCTTTCGGGAAAACACTCGCCACCTCCAAGAGGCCCGCATCATTGTGGCCAACTACCATGCCTTTGCCCACAATGTGCTCGCTCCCCTGATGCGAGCCCTGCGCGCTTATGAAGAAGTACAGAAAAAAATCGAGCGCGGCGAGGACCTCTCTCAGGAGGACTTCCAGAAACTTCAGGGCCTGAGCAAGCTAATCGGTGTTTTCTGGGATGTGCGCGAAGAGCGTCCCCGAATTTTCCTCATCTTCGATGAAGCGCACAACTTCGAAAAGTTCGTAAGCTCAGCATTCACTCGATCCATTGACCTCCTCGAAACGACCCGCAACCTTCGACACTTTGTCAACCGCATGGAACGCCTTGACAAGCAAGGCTTCCTCGTCGGAAGCGATGCGACGAACATCTTCACCTTAGGTATCTGTGCAAAAGAAGCGGCTTCCTTTGTGGAAAAAGGACTTTCCACTCTCCTTGAGGAGCTCAAAAAGCGCGATGCCTCCCCCACTTTCGAGGAAGCCGCTCTGATCCTCGGTTGGCACCTGGGACGACTTCTCCGCGAAAATGAGCGTCTGCGTGAGGATGTGAGGGAAGCCCTCATGCAGGGCTTGCTCGCCCTCCCGCGAAAAAAGGGGCTCAAGGACAACCCCTTTTTGCCTGAATACCTGTCTGTCGGAGACGATGACGATGATGATAAGGCCGTGTTATCCCTAAGCCGGACCGCAATTGAGGAACTCACCGAGCGCTGGGTGAGGACGACTCTCGAAAAACTAATCGAGATGGGAAAAGCGGACGACTTCACCGCCCTGCTCGAACGCAACTCCTCTCTTTACGGCACCGTTTATGATGAGGCCGTTTACGACCGGATCAAGGCCGTGGAGTGGCTCCTCACCATGAGCGAAGGGATTGCGAATGGGTTCCGCGAGGCCTGTCAAACGGTACTCATCGAGTTCCAGCAGGGTGGCGCCTTCACGCCGGGCGTACTCGCCCTTGCCCGCCAGGCCCCTAGGGGACGCTTGCGCTCCTTGGAAGAACTCGCCAAGGTGTTCCGTCGCGCTTACGATGTGGCTTATTCCAACCGCAATCGGCGTCTTGAAGCGGAAGAAGATGCTCGCATTCGCATAGACTTCACCTTTGGGACCGCGATAGACGGTACCGACCTTGTCGTTCACCCCGTAGGAATGCGCGAAATTTTGCAACGGTTTGCCCTCTGGAGGAAACTTCCCAAGATTTTCACTTCGGCCACCATCGCGGTGGGACGCGACCGGAACTTCGATTACTTCGTCCGTTCTACGGGGCTCGACCGTCGGGAAACGGTCACTTTTGTGGCGCAGTCTCCCTTTCGGTTCGAGCAACAAATGCTCATCCATGTGCCTGAAATGCCCGATCCCGTAGAAAGCCCGGAAGAATGGCAATCCGCAGTAATCGAGAGACTCCGCGCCCTACCCTACTCCGACCGCGGTGGCATCCTGGTGCTTTTCACCTCGCGCAAACTTTTGCGCGACGCCTATGATGCTCTGCAGGAAGACTTTGAAAAAAAGGGTCTCCGCCTCCTTGCCCAGACTGTGCATCCCATACGGGACATCCGGCGACTTTTTACCGGCGAGGAGGCCCGAAAAAACCGCATGGTACTTTTCGGACTACAATCTTTCTGGCAGGGGCTGGATGCGCCGGGCGAGCTCCTTAACCACCTCATACTCGTGCGTCTGCCCTTTGATGAGCCCAACGATCCTGTTTTGCGCAGTCTCTACGAAAATGAGCGCAACCGCATTTTGAACTACCTCCTGCGCAAGACCGATCTCGATGCCCACCGCGCCGTACGAATCGCCGATCGCAAGGCCTTCAAGGACCTCTCTCTCGCTCGGGCCCTGCTCCTCTTCCGTCAGGGAGTGGGGCGTCTCATCCGTACCGAGACCGACACCGGGATCGTTACCATTCTGGATCCGCGCGTGCTCACCTCTTGGTACGGGAAGGAATTCTTGGGGTCTCTGCCCGAAGGCGTGAAGGTCACCCGAAGCGACAGGACCGCTAGGCAATTCTTGAAAAAAGGCGTCCTAGCGTCGCATGCGCCAAGTATTGGTGCGTCTTCCTGAGAGCGGAATACGAACGACGGCAGGAACAAACACTACCTTATGTGGGGTTATATTAAGGTCCGATGAGACGCGAACTCGAGAAACCATGCGGGAGAAGGTTCTCTCATGTCGCAGGTGCAAACACCGCAACAACAACCGTTGTGTAAGGGCGGACCGTTTGATTTCGCCGCGAAACTCCAGGAAAGGCAGAGAGAGCTCCTTACGGCTTGGGTGGCATTCCTCTCCCTTCTGCAGGAAGGGCGCGTGCCCACCCCGGAAGTTTACCGCGAGCGGTATGCTCGCATCGCACACCTGCCTGACAGGGAAAAGGGAGCTGACCTGCTCGTCCTGCTCGGCGAGCTCAGGAAGTACTTCCAGAAGTTCTCGCAGGACGGCAATGTACCCCAGAGCCTCTCCGCTTGCCTTGAGAAGCTTATCAGGGCCAGACATCGCGCCGCTGAGTTCGCCGAGCGACTGCAATGCATGGAGCGCAAGCTCGAGTTTCTTCGGATGTGTTTTCTCCGAGATGACCTTACCGGTCTCTGGAACCGGAGGGGCCTGCGTCTTTACTTCAATGAGGTGGTCTTCCCGAACATTTTCACCAAGGACTACATGGTGTTCTTTTTCGACCTCAACGGATTTAAGAAAATCAATGACCATTACGGGCACCTTACAGGCGATCGGTGTCTTCAGGCCTTCGCGAAAAGGCTTGTCGAAGCATTGCCTCTTACGAGCTTCATAGCTCGAGTGTACGGGGACGAGTTCGTCGCCGTGGTGCCGGACCTGACGGTGGGCGAGACCCGCGGTCGGCTGATTGCATGGTTCGGCAAGCACCCCTCTTTTGAAATACGCGTGCCCGGTGAGGAAAACACCATTGTGGTGTCCTTCGCGATAGGCGCTACCAATGTGATAGGAAGCGACTCCATGGAGTCGGTGCTTGAGCGGGCGGATCAAGCCATGTATCGGGCGAAGCACGACGACATGGGATGGCATCTCATACGGGTTTGAGCCGGCGAAACGGCAGGCGAATGAAATGGTCATTCTTGCCATAGACCCTGGATTGCGGAAGAGCTGTGGCTGGGCGGTGCTCTCCTACCCTTCCAATGTTTTTCAGGGCGACCCTCCCGTTCTCTGGGCTCGGAAGACCAAACTCCTTGCCTGTGGCGTGGAGGACTCCGGGAAGCTCCCTCGGTATGTGCTTGCCTCCTTTTTTCTCCGCACGGCTCGCGCGCACGGCGTGACCGAGGTGCTGATTGAAGACTTCTTTTTCTGGACGGAAAAGGAAGAATCGGAAATTGAAAAAAAAACGAAGGGACGAAAAAAAGGCGGTAAAACCGGCAAAGGGAGTATCCTTGTAGTAAGCCGTATGAAGGAGTTTATCGGATATTTGCACGGGTTTTTTAATGCGCACCTAATTCCCACCACCGTGGTGCATCCCGTCCGGTGGAAGAGCATTCTGGCCAAAGCCTTGAAGGAATTGCCCGCGGACCTCTGTTCCTTCCCAGACGATGAAAGGCGACTTGCGAAAAAAATCGAGGAAAATTTGCTCATGCTCTTTCCAGAAGCGGCGGGCTATTCTCCCAGCAAACGCATCCACATTTTTTCCGCCATAGGACTCGGACTTTCGAGAATCATTGAGGCGACCATGCCGGCCCTCGAAAAACAAAGGGGGAACCGCCAAGAGAGGTGCGATGTTGTCCGCCTCGACCCAACATAAACATAAAGGACCGCTCGGGTCCACTTGCGGGCTCCGCTCCTCAGACCGGGGCGGGCGACGGATTTGGGGATTTGGTCTGCGGTGATGATTGCGGTGGCGATTGTGGATGGTTCGTGGATGGTTACGGCGAAAAGTCCACCTTTCGCCTTCTAACAGGAGAGGAAGTGGAGACAGGGGCCATAGCATATTTCACACTTCTCACGAACCGCCTGACGCCTATGATGCGGCCGTCCCGATCTCTCACCGCAGATGCCGGTCCGGTGTCTGGAGCCAGCGGTAAAAGGCCGGCCAGTACCTCCCGGCCGATTGCTTTCCCGAGTGCTTCCCGCAAAACCTCCGCCAGCTTTTGATTGTCCAGAGAACTCAGGACCTGTATTACCGGCAAGCTGACTATGAGCGCTACATGCCGGGTGGGATCCGTCAAAATTCGCTGTAGTGTTTCCAGTTCCTCCGCGCCTTTTACCTGTACTTCCAATTCTGTGAACCTTTTGTCCACCACGGGCACCGCAAGGCTTTCGCTCCAGGGAACAGTTTCCGTCTCTTCTTTCAGCCTCAGTCCGCCTAGGGAAGGAAGTTCTATTTGCGTCCCATCTTCGCGGAGTACTGTAATAGGATGCGGAGTGAGATTTACCGCTTGGAAAAGTCCTAAAAGTCCTTTATGCTTCCCTTTCACCATACAGCCCTCCCTTCGCTCGGATCGATTCCTGTTTTCACAAACAAAATTAACGCCAGCGGACCGGCCGAGTTCTAGGTTTGTGAAGGGTCGATGCTTCTGTAATTAATATTAGTGTCAAATATAAAGCTATCCGCGGAACCGATTGCCAGTTGCAAAAGAAAACATTTGCCTGTTTTGGAACTAGGTATGTTAACTTGAACACAAAAATCGTCTTCGAAAGGTCCGGATCAAGACCTTTTTTATAAACACAAAAAGGGGTGATAGAATAGGAGAATAGGAGTAAAAAAATGGCTCGGGCAGGTGACCCCGCGGTCCGGGCTGGGAAAATTTGCGGGGCAGGAGGGGAGATGGTAACAATTGATTATGAGGGAAATAAGTTTTATGGTTCAATTTGTCTTAAGCGCCAAGGGAAGTATATTCTCCGGCGCTATTCCGGGAGGGAGGAAGAAGATTGGATGACCCTCCCGGAGGCGAAGAAATGGCTCCGAGAAAAGTTCGGAGCCATTCAAAACCGCCCCTCTCGGATAGAGATCCAAGAAGGGGCGGTCGACTATTATGTTGAAACTCCCCGCGGGAAGATTCCTGCGGGGAAGGCTTTGCCCCTCATCTTCAAGGGGCTGGGTTTATAATTTTTGGCCCGGTCACCTTAACGCTTGAAACAACCCTTAGCATGCGACACCACTTCGCACGGATACTTCCCCTTCGTTTCCTTCACAGGGAACGACACAATGGCCGTTCCTCTTACCTCGCCGAGCACGCCCGGCACATTCCCGTGTTTGAGCAAATGATCTCCGAGTCGATACTCCACATCGGGGAGCCACACCTTCGTCTGGTAAGCGACACCCCGCCCCATGACTCCACGGGGTTTGCCGGTCTTCCTGTCCCGAACCACAAAGCCGTTGGTGGTCACGCAAATGGCGTCAAACTCGCCCAGCATGAACCAGATGGAAAAGTGATCCGCCGGAATGAACTCCACCCGAACCGGCTTGCCGAGCTCGTGCGCGGTGACCACCATGTGGGCCGTGCCCGTGGACACCCCGTCCCAGAGAGCGATTACGAGATCAGCGACTTCCGCCATTCTGCGGTTGCGAACCTTGTCCGCTCGCTTGCTATACCGATCCCAATCCCGATCCCAATCCGCGGGAAACTCCTTAAACGAAATTCTTCGGCTTTTCGCCCATTCCTTTGCCAGATGATCCACACCCTTCGCTCCGCCAGCGATAATGGTTACTTGTGCGAGGTCTAAGTCCGCAACAAGGCGATCAAGCCGGGAAAAAACCTCATCCCGATCGGTGATGGAACGACTGCCGCAAACACAAATTTTCATTTTTGTGCCCCCTTATTAAGAATTCAGCTTGCTTGCGATCATCTCTCCTTTTTCTGTTTTCCCAAGCTTTTTTGATCATTTCGCTTTAAAAAGAAATTAGCCCGAAGTTCTTGAAGAATCTTCCCGTACAGATTTTTGTCGGGTTTTCCATGTATGGATTTACTTCCGGTACATGCGAGAATTCGGTTTGAGAAGGCATAAAGGCTCTGGGCTTACAGACACACTATGAGCCCATAATTGCACCGAGTTTCTTAAGAGAGACGGAGGTTTCCCTCAAGGGAACGCAACGACCTCCGGTCTCGGTTCGTTCGATCCGCATCAGGATGAACCTTGCCCGTCTCCGGTCAAGGACAAACCAGAGGAAAAGCCCGTCGTCTCCCACCGGGGTAGTGTCGCCTGCGGCGAGAAGCGTCCGGTCACGGTTGAGGTCCCGCATGGCCTTCATGAGACGCTTGCGATCTTCGAAGTCAAGGGTAGTGAGAAGTTCCTCGATATCAAGCCTGTTCTTTTTAGCGCTCACGGCGCTTCTCCTGCGGCAGTCAACCGAAAAACAGCCTCGTCAGGGCCTCAGCCCCGGCCATGGCGACAGCGAGGCGTGTCAAATTTCCGGTGTTGTGCCGGAAGGGGACATTGGGAGTGGTTTTATTCGTTTAGCTTCTTCAAGCCATACTTGAGTCAACCCCGTCAGCAGATCTTGCTTTACGGTTTCGAATAGCCGCGCCCAGTCTGGCGCGGTGCCATCGACCAAACAAAACCCTTGGTCGCCTAGGTGCTCAAGACGCAAATTTCTGAGGCGCAACAGAACCGAATCCACCGTCGCATCGGAGTAATAAGACCGGAGAGTTCGAATTATTTCTTGGTAGGTTAGCTTCGGATATTTTTCGCTTCGAACAAGCCACCACAGGTCGAAAAGATCTCTCCATGTTCGACGGCGGGGAAGCAGAAGAGTTTTGAGCCGGAAAATGGTTTCCGCAGAGGCCAGTCGAACCAAGCCGTAGCGGGCCTCTTTTCGCTGTTCAAGCAACACTTGTTTGAATTGCTGACTATCCGGAATCCACACCTCGAACTTTACGGTTTCGGGGATTTCCCTTGGGCGCAACATCCAGAAAAGATATTGTTCTTCGGGATAAATTCCCGCCATGAGAAGATCCCTATCAATATCCTCTCGATAAAAGCGTTGCGCTTCTATACCAAAGTCCTTGAAAACTTTTTCCAGAACAGAGACAAGCCCTCTCCAAGGCAACCGGTCCGTTCCGATCCAAGCCAGATCAAGATCGTAAGACAACCGATGCCGGACCTGCAGACTTAGCGCGGTCCCGCCGATAAGATATGTGTTTTCCCAGAGAATGGCCAGTTCCTTGGAGTGACTCAGCTTTTTCAAAACAATCCTGAGCGCCTCCCATCGCCCGAAAGGTGGAATTGTCAAACGCATTGCTTTTCCCACAACTCTATCCAATCCCTCATGTATTCGTATATTTCCGGTTTGATTTCTCCATTTTTGTGCAACATCTCGAGATAGTATCTGACTTTTTCCACTCCGTGCTTTTCGAGGAGGGCGAAAAGGGGCCTTGACCGTCCCGCCTTAAGCACGGTACAGATGACCATCCACAGAGGCAACTCCTCCGGCGAAGACCAGAAAAGCGAACGGTCCGCGCCGTAATCGCGCCAGCGGACCGGCCGAAGGTCTCCGGGTTCGTGAAGGGTTGCCACTTCCGCAGTAGCTTCCGAACTCAGGGCCTCGGAAAGCAGAATGCGTATTAGTGTTTGATACCCTATTCCCATCCTAGAAGCTCGTCTCTTTAGCCTCACCAGCAATTCCTCCGGTAGCCTAATAGTAACTTTGCGACTGGGCATTGTATGGATATCGTACACACCGCAAAATCACTAGGCAACGCCAATAGCACCGCAAGCAGAGCTGTGGCGTAAAGGTTTCTGCTTTCCAGAGTTCAATCAACCACCCGCATTTCCCATCATTTCAAGAGGACATATTTGCGCCCTCAGCCAGCTCAGCATCTTCTTCCTCGCCAGCCGACGCCTGTCCTCCTCCAGAAACCTGTTCAGGGCTTCCCGAACCAGATCGGAAACAGAAATCCCCCGTAATGCCGCGGCTTCCTTGACCTCCTCTATCAAATCATGTTCCATGTAAATGGTCCAAGCACATTTTTTCATATCTCCCTCCAGTATTCGTATGAATTACTCCATCCTTGAACAACGGATGCAGGCGGTGCCACCCACATCCGCCACCTGCGCCAGCCGTCTCTCTCCATTTTTTCCTCATCCACACCGAAAACGCCGACATAGAGGATTGTGTTTCTCTTTTCGTCCAGGTGAAACCGCAGGAACCCGAACCGGTCACTTTCCGCATAGTCGGCGAGCCAGAAGGCCGGATAGAAAAGCCCTTCCTCATAAAGGACGCTCATCTTTTCCGCAAGCTCCTTGCCCGTCTTTGTGCGACGGTTCACGACGAGCGTCCAAGGATCGGTCTTCGACAGGCGAAAAGGCGTGCGTCTGAGAATCGATTCGTTCTCTACTGGTTCCGTGAGGGCCACCCTGTCCGGACCGACCAGCTTCAGGTTTTCCCGCAGGGGTTCCGGGAGCTTTTCTTTGACCAAGGAAAACAGTTTCCCCCGGGCCGTGACCGCGCGGTCGTAGGCCCGGAAAATTTCCTCCTTGATTCTTTTGGGCGGCTCGAAAACGGGAGCCGAAAAGACCTCCAAAAGTGCACCCCTGAGTCCTTCGATCACGGCTTCCCTGAACTTCGGCGTCTTCGTTGCAAGCTCCACCAGAGCCTGAAAGTCCTCCGGTGTGAAGTGAACGCTTCCGATCCGGGCCTCTTTCACATTTTGCACCTCACCGAGAACCCGAAAGGGAAGGACCAGAAAGAGGTTCTCGCCTGGGTTTCTTTTCTCCGCTTCAGCCCGGGCCTCCGGCTTAAGTACCGTCAGGCGCGCCCGGTCTATGTGGTAAAGCACCGCTCCACCACCGTGGCCATCGGGCGTGACCGCTTCCTTGAGAACATCCGTAATGTCCGCGATGTGGACGCCCTCTTTCCGTTCGAGGCGTTCGCCGATCGGGTCGCGCCCGTTCTCCGCTTGCCACACCAAGATTTCGGCCCGGAGACAGGTGGCCGGGATTTCCGGGTCGAAAGGCGGCTCGGTGAAATAGAAGCGGGGAGTGTGTTTCGCCATGGGGGACCTCCTGTGTGCCTCAGTTGCGGCTCTTCCTTCCCTTCACAAAGAGAGCATTAAGGGTCTGGGCTTTTCCTCCAAGCGCTTTTGCAATAGGCGCTTTGGTACCAGTACCACCGCCAAATAGCCGTCCGCTCCACCAAAGACAAAACTTCGAAGGGAAGAAAACTGCGTCCGGCCTGCTATGCCCAGCTCTTCACAGAACCGGGTCCCGTCAAAAAGCCCCTGCCCGGTCGCGATGAAAACTAGGTTGTCTTCAAATTCAAGATCTAAGCGCTGTATTTTCATGCTTCACCTCCCTTTTGGACTGTAGCTGTCAGATCTTTCACATACGGGTTCACTCCCGGCACATGAGTGAGCACCTGTCCGGTCTTGATTTCGATGTCTTCAAGAGCCATCTTTCCGGCATAGGGCCGCATTATCTCGGCCAGATCCCTGCGGAACTCTTCGCTACACCGAAAAATTTTCTCTTCCGCCCGTCGGTTTATCTCGAAAACGAGGTGGACTCCCCCGCACGGCGTGGAGCAGGCGTAGCGAAGGTTTTCGAGAAGCCCGATCCCTCTAAACCAGGCCCCGACTCTCGCCGCAAATTCCCTGAGCGACGGAAGCTCGACCACGCCCGGCGTGTCCATGTCCACCAGCACGAACTTCGGACGACCCCTTTCCCGTACTGACCGGTGAACCGTCGTGATCCACTCCTTGTCCAGGTGCTGAAGAAAAGCGAGGTCCGAGGAGGAAAGCTTTTCCTTCCCCGTTGAGGCCGCCCTGACGAAGAAGTCCGAAAGCTCCTTAAACAGCAATGAAGCTCCCTTGAAGAGGCTCCGCGGTTCGAAGGTGATAAGCAGGGAAATTCCGTCCGGAAAAACGGTGGAAAGTGCTTCGACCGGCCACTCGCGGTCCCTTATGCGCCTGGTTTTGAACATGAGGCCCTCAAGAGATGCCCTGGTTTTGTCCGCAAACCGGGATCGCTCGCCCGCAAGGACCAGACGGTCGAGACAGATCTCTTTTCCACTAAAGAGGCGGCGAAAGACCTGCTCGTGTTCGGGGTGACGGCGGATGAGCCACTTGCGGCGGAGAAGGACCGCAAGGACGAACCCCTCATCCAGATGGTATTCGGGAAGACGCTTTTCGAAGAAGGCGGCTAGTACCGTCGCATCCTTGAGGATGGGCGTGATTTCGCCTTTCCCGTCCGCAAGGATTTCGAAGGCCGCGGAGTCGGATTCGTTCACGATGAGGGTGTAGGCGGGTGTGGTCATGATTCTCCTCCTAGCTCGGACTCCTTAATGCTCAGAACCTCAAAGTTCCAAAGCCCCCATACATCGACTTCGCCCCGATCGTTCACCAGCTTTACGCCTAGGACGGCGGTCCTAGCGTGCTCGGAACAGAAAGCCGCAGCGCTTTTGACGAAATGCCACCCTTTAGGACACCAGAGACCGTATTCACCCTCGTAGCTTTTGGCTACGGTTAACTCATCTGGAAAACCAGCATCGTCGAGGCACCGAACTACAACCCGAATGGGAGCAAGAGTTTTCGCGAACTTTTTCTCCAGCGTCCAACATGTTATGATTTGTACATCACTTAGGGCCTGGACCAGAGCGACCTTCGCTTGCTCGTAGTTGAAGTGCACGCCGACAAGGTGCCCGTCCGCCACCGTCAGCCAGACTGGGGCTTCACCGGGACAGTAGCTCCCATCTTCCATTCGCTTCATGCAATATATCCGATCAGGGAAGAGGGCGATCATCTCACGAGTCCATGGATCAAGGGCGTCGCCCACCCGAAATCTGCGCAACTCGCAGTTAAACCACTTGGTCTGGAGGATGCGTTCGGGTCGTCCGCACCGCGGGCACACCCAAGGATCGGGAAGCACGATCTCGTCGAACATGCCCATGATCATCCTCCTTGTTCTTCACTCCTCTTTCAATTATCAGGATAACAAACACTAAGACCTGAACCGTGATCTATTAAGTTTGGCCGTCACATTGCGGCCCTTTTTCCGCAAAATCTCCACCTCGCCGTACTCCGCCAGCACCTCAAGCGCCCGGGCAAAAGCTCCGTAACAGCCGCTCATCACCATGCCGGTTTTCTCCGCCTCGGACTCCGCCGGAGCGAGCACCTGGTCCATCACCTCCTTCAGGACCTCCACCAGCCGGACCTCATCGGCGTCCCTGGGATCGAGCTTCCCGTTTGCTCGAATCACCCCATACGCCGCAAGCGCCGAAGCCGAAAGCTCATTCCTAGAGACCAGCTTGACCTCGCGGATCTCAAAAAGTCCTGCGCCCATGGTGAGCGGATAGCCCACCCCTGTCGGAAGCAGGTCCACGGTCCGCGGGCCGTTTTCGGCAAGAACGGTGCAGAGTTCACACACAGCGAGATTGTCCGTGACCACCCGCGCGGGGATCGGCGGCTCGACATCCCGCAGGTGGTCGCGGATCTCCTGTCGGGTCTTCAGCAACAGCTCCGCCGCGGCCTCGGCCTCGTGAAGCCCGAAAAGGGCCCCGAACCGCTCGCAAAGGAGCCGGTCCCCGAACCACGCCTCCATGCCCCAGCCGTAGGCAAGGTGGCGGGTAGCCGGGATGAGGGAAAGGCGGAGATCAAGCACGATTGTCTTCCTCCCGAAACCGTCTCAGCGTCGGCGCCACAATAAAACCGTCCGAGGTTTTCACGAGCAGGCCCTCCTCTTGAACAGCATGGGGGCAGTCATCCCTGCGGCAGGTCAGGTGACCTCCTCCCCTCACTAAAGTGAGGGGCTTCCTGTTTCAACGAGGGAGCTTACACCGTGCGCAAAACACGGTGCAGAGGCTTCCCTCTCCCCAGGCTTAACTTCCCCGCGGTCCACGGGTAGGGCAGACTTTAGGCGGTCTGCCAGCGCCTTATCCCTTTGTGCTAACTTCTTCAGTCCAAGTTCCAAAATATTCCACGCACTGTTTAAATCCCTATCAATTTTTAGTCCGCATTTGGGACACTCAAAAACTCTTTGACTCAAATCAAGTCTTTGCTTAAATCCGCATCTTGAACATCTTTGTGTTGTAGGCTCATATCTATCTACAAATTCCACAGGGATAAGGGTCGCAAGGCATCTCAGCCTTGCAGTTATTCCCCCTACCCCCGTGTTCTGAACCTGCCCACCAAACATTCCCGCATGCCAACTCTTTACATCGTCATTTTGAACCGCTATGAGCGGAAATCTTTTTAGGTAGCTTATAACCTTGCTTTGAATATCTCTCCTCTTGTTTCTGATATGTTCCCACTCCTTCTGGATTAACCTTTTAACTTTCAGGTAGTTTTTACTTCCTTTCTTTTTCCTTGCCAATATCTTCTGAAGTCTTTTTAGCCTCTCTGTTTCAGGAATATACCACCTAATCTTTTCTCCCGTTGTCAGTATCAGCTGGTCTTTAATACCTAAATCTATCCCTACAGGAATGGAAAATTGCTCTTTTTTGATTTCCTTTAAAACTTCCTCCTTCCAAAGATAGCAAACTACATACAGATAATATCCCGATGGTTTTTTGATAAGATAGGCGTTAGCTATTTCCGCATTTTCAGGTATTTGATGGAGTCCTAAAACTCTAAACTTCTTTTTAATGCCTTGGACTTTTACTCTGTTTCTCTTAAAGTCTATTTTGTAGGTTATGCCGTATTGCTTCAGAGGTATGCTCCTAAAGTCTGATTTGAAATTTAGTTTTCCGACTTTTAAACCTTTTTCTTTGACTTTTTCAAGAGCGTTTAGATTATTTCTGACTCTTTCAATAATTCCTTGCTTAATTTGAGAACCCAAGGTTTTAAGTTTTCTTTTTTCAAAGCCGTTCGGAGTTTTGATTTCAACTTCTTTGAGCTTTTCGGACTTATTATTTAGGCGGTTTTCAATGTCGGCGATGACGTAGTTGTAGAACCATTTGGCTTCCAAAAAAAGTCTTTCTAAGGTTCGCAGGTCGGATTTAGAAATGTTTTGGAGTTTAAGTTGAAATACTTTGGGAATTTGGAACTTTCTTTTTTCTTTTGTCTGCTTGAGAGCTTGTTTAATCTTTTCGGATTTGGTCATAGTTCCAAAACCCCGTATATTTATTTTAAACCCTCAGACGCCATTCATCTCCATATCACAGATACGGGGCTTTCTGGCGTAGTTTTCTGTAAAAACAGCCGTCGAGAAAATAGCCGCCGATGATCAGGTCGCCGCAGTCCCGACAGGGCCGCGCTTCGCTTGGGATCATGATGTACAAACCCATAGCACCTCCTCGGTGTTTACTGAGATAGACTTAAAATCCGACAAAGTGTCACTCATGGTGCTCCTCTTTTCTAGTGTTCGATAAGTGCTTTTAAAACCTTCGCCATTTGCGGAATCACGACTTCAACATCCTTCAGGGTGAGATCCTCGAACTTGCGTTTCCCGAAGGTGATTGGCACAAGTCGCGAGCCGGTCGAAACCTCTTCCCATAGCTCCGTTTTGCCGGGGCGCAGGAACCAGCGGGAGTACCCAACCTGCGCCCATTCGTCATCGCGATAAACTTCCGTATCTACTGCCTCGGGAAGCGGAAGCAAAATTCCGTGTTTGTCTTCCTCCACTTCCCAGTCCGACACCTCGGCCCAGAACTCGATCCATTGCTCATCGGAGAATCCGGCATTTGCCGAGGCTTCCGCCCAAAACCGAAGCAAAGATTCGAAGGTGCTATGGAGCGCTTTTCGGTATGTATTTCTCGCTTGTTCCAGAGCGCGGAGTTGAGTCTGTATTTGCTCCTTCATTTCACGCCTCCTGATCCAAGGGTATTATTTCCATGCGTATCAAACATCTGCGTTTGACACCCGGCCGGGACAGCGCTTCTTCTGTCACTTCGGTGTCCCCCGTGAGAAGGAACCCGGCTGGAGAGTCGGGACGGCACAGCGCAAGCGGTATGCCGTTTTCGGAAAAAAGCACATCCCCCATGAACACGCGGTTTTGCGTGGTGAAACTGTCCGGAAGATCGGTTCCCAGAGGACGCCTCGCGCCCGATATGCCGCATTCGACCTCATCGCCCTTCTTAGTGAACCGCACACGGGCGGATCGGCAATTCGCAAGGCATAGGATGGGAGTCCTGAGACCGCCATCCGCGGGGCAATGTATGGTTGCTTTGTCCGAATGGCCGAAAAACTCGACTTCCGTGACCGGACCGCCGCAGGCGGAGCGTCCTTCGCATTCCCGACATCCGATCTCCGCCTCGGCCTGAGACTTCCAGACGGCGCATACGCCTCCCTCATCGGGATTCTCAGGGCAGAACCAGAGACAGGTTTTCATCTCACGCCTCCTTAAAGTGCATTGACCAAAAACTTCCACACGATCTCGTGTGCTGTCTCCTTGAGAACATCCATGCTCTTCGGCAGGGAGTAGAACACCCGACACTTCCCGGCCGTTTTCAGGGCCTGTTTCTCGCTTTCGTGATCATCCCCGTCGAACTGAACCGGACAGGCCACGCCCACCGTGAGAAACTCTAGCTTTTCACACAGGGCCAGTTCGTTCTCCATGCGTCCGTCTTCAATGAGGACGAAGTGATCACCGTCCATGGCTGCAAGTGCCTGTTCTTCCAGGTGCTCGACCCAGAAGTTTGGATCGCGCCGCCGCACCACATCCGTCCCCACCCATTGCATGAGCCAGCGCCAGGTGGCAGGGACCTTGCCAGATACCCGATGCTCAAGCTCGGCCCGCTCGCCCTCGTCGAGCTCGGGAAGACCCGCCGCAACGAGGAAAGTGTTCAGCCGCTCCACGGCGACGGGCGAAAGGCGTATCACCTCGGCTTTCTTGAGTTCCTCATCCGAGAGAGGACGGAACGAACTCGCGATGAGTTCCCGGCAGAGGTCCTTGAGCGCGCCGGCGAAGGCGAGCCGGACGGTGTTGCGACCGCCGAGGTCCCACAGCTCCCACTCCACCATGGAGGCCAGAGTGGACTTACCGGAATGCTTGTGGCCGAAAAAGGCGACGCCGGGAAACCTCGGTTTCATCACAACCTCCTTTTCGTTATTCGGTGGTTACTTGGGATAAACTTTTAGAAAACGGTTTTTTGTAATGTTCAAAAAACTTTAGCCAAAGGTCAACAAAGTCTTCGCGAGCGTGTTCTTTTTTAATCTCTTTTTGTTCTACAAACTCTTGCCAAGCTTTAATAAACAAGTCTAACTCAGAAATGTCCTTTTCAGCAATTTTAGCTATTAGGATACCAATAATTTCATTTCTGCTTTTCTTTTGCCAATTAGGAATTTTTAGATTTAATGATTTTTCAGCTAGTTTTACTATACTTTCATTTGTTGGAAATTTATTTTTATTTATTAGTACGCTAGGTAGGGTTCCTATTAACTCAGTTTTTTTATCTACTCTTTTATAAGATTTTGTTTTTTCTGTTTGCTCAAGTAAACTGAATAATTCCTTCTTTACATCTTCTAAAGCTGTCTTATTGACGCATATTAAGTTCATGTTTTCTCTGGAAGTGCGAGCAAACGACTCTAAAAAGTCTAGCACTATATATATTATTTCTTTTGCCTCTTTTCTCATGTTATATCCTCCCTCGCCTTAAAAGCTCCTCTGTAATCTGAACAATTTGTTCTTTTAACTTTTCCCTGCTCTCTCTATACCCTCCCCGCAATGCCCACACCAACCCCTGAAAACCCTTGAGCACCAATCCCTTCCGGGGTTGCCTTGATTTTATGTTTCGTAAAGCTTTTCCCTTATATGCGCCTGTGGGCATAGATCAGGTCCAAATAGGGAGTTTTGCTCAGAAGGTCCAGAAGTTCCCGTATTTCTTCTCGGGTTGGCTCCCAACCCGTTGCTACGCGGGAAAAGGAGGCGGTCCCGTATTTAAGAAAGTGCTCCACGAACTTGTTTATGCTGAGTTCAGGTTTGACATATCGGTACCAGTGGACCAGAAGGAGGCGGGTTATCTTTTCCGGGTGATAAAAAACATTATGGTGGATCTTCTGGAGATGTTTCAGAGTAGCAAGCGTTCCAGAGACGGTGGTTGTAAATTCTGCTGAGGGCAGTTTCTGAACTGCTTCCTCAAACTCCGGGCCGGGGAAAACAACTTGGCCGTACGGAGAGGGCCTGAAGCTGAAAAGACCGTCCTTTGTGACCTGAGCAATGTAAGACAAATGGCCGATGAAGTCGTCCGGGGAGGACAGGAGCTTCCTGTAACTTTCATAGTTGTGCTCAAAGAGGTGGAAGTAAATCACCGGGACAAATCCTCCCCACAGGGGAATTATTCCGTAGTATTTCTTTGTGACTTCTAGGCAGGCCATGCAGCAGATCAAGAGGGTTCTAAGCGGCATTTTGGATCCTACAGGCATAGTCTTCTCCTTTTGGATGTTTTTTGGTAACCCTGAAGCACCTCCGTTCAATCGGATTTGTTCGGATAGACCTCGATGAGCCGCCGAAACAGCTCATCTTCGAAGACGGCCAGAGATTTCTCATCCGTCGGCGGTGCGAGCTCCTGCGCAAGCCGCATCATCCACCGGTTGTCCTCTTCGCCGTCCGGCCCCCAGATCCTGCGGTATTCGCCCTTTTTAAGCCCCATCTCCTGCCGGAACCGGTTGAGGACATTTTTCCCGAAGTAGAGTTTCGCTAGATCTTCGAAGGACAATCCGACGAGTCCGGTGAGCCGGGCTAGGTCCTGAACGACACCGTTTGCCGAACAGAAAAAGGTTTTTGCGATGAGTATCTCAACGGCCTCAAGCACCCGCTCTGCGCTTTCCGCATTCTCGGAAACGCAGGGATCGTCGAGATGACGCTCGATTTCCGGAGTGAGCCGGAACGCCCACTCGGCCACGGTGTAGGTTTTCCGCAGGTACTCGGAGTCGTGCCGCTCCTGAAGCGCCCATGAGATCCAGAAGTGCCAGATGTCCACCACTTCGAGCCGCGCATTGTCCCGGTCCGGTTCTCCCTTCGCCCACCACTTCCAGGGAAGGCTGTCGATCAGCTCCGCACACTCTTGCCGGATCGCCCGCGGCCAGGGGAAACCCCTTTTCTCCCATTCCGGATCGATCCGGCGGTTGAGCTCGGCCTGGCGCTCGAACATCAGTTTCAGGATCGAGGCGATCTCAGACATTGACGCCCTCCTTGTTTTCTTCGCCGACTATCGAGAGATACACATCGATTACTTTTTTGTCTGGATGAGGATCCAGAAAGTCAAAAAGATCATTTTTACTTCTGGCATTCAGCCTAGAAAGGACCTCCTGACTGATTATTTCTTTGCCTTCCTCGAACATAGTTTTGAGGACAGCGGCTCGAGCCGCTTCAAGCAGAGATTTCAAACTGTGTGTCCCTGTTCGATCCGCTAATTCCGTTGCCGTGTTGTAAAACAAGGAAACACCGGCATGGAATCCCTCCAGATACATGTCCATTACTCTATCGGCCAGATTTACAACCAGCGGGTGAAGTTCGGGTTCTCCAGTTTTGTCATTCATTTTTTCTTCTTGCAATAAATTAGGTTATATCCATTCCTGAGACTTCAGTTTTTTATCAATTTCTTCTAACTCCTTTTTAGGTATTTTCCAGTTGTATAACTTAAGCTTGTTTTTAATTTTATTTATGTCATGTATGTTTTCCATTTTCTTTAACCACAAGATTTTGCTAAGATTTGCTAATCTTTGCAGATTTTTTAAATACTTTTTATTGTTTTTTTCAAAGCTTTCTAAAAATTTTTGAAAATTTGCCGTTTTTTGAATGATCAATTTGGAAAGCTCTTCAGGAATGTTGTTCTTTATTTTATAAAGACGTGCCCCCCACGATGTATCATCGGCTTCTATGAGCCCGTATAGCTTTATTAAATCTGCTACTTCTGAGACTTTTGAACTATATGGACCGTACAAATAGGCTCTATAAGTTTCTAAAATTTCACGATCATTTTCTGACAAAAACCACAGAAAAAGCAACTTTTGTAAAGAAGTAGTCCAAATTTCATAATTTTTTTCTCGAGCCCAAAGGAGGAGACTAAGGATATAAACAGCTATTTTAATTTCTTCTTGACTTTTGAAGCCCATTTAAACCCTCCAACCTAATAATATTGTTTAACTAAAGGAGGAATAACAAAGTTTCACGGAACCGCGTGGAAGCCTGCAACAAGGCGCACCGAATTCAAACCTTTCATTTTTTCTCTCCTCTCAATAAAAATGCTTTTCCAAAATTTCTCTGGTTCTCCTTTCACACATTGCGGGATCAAACACGGGCACCCTTTCTCCTCTTTCCCATGCTTCGCGTGCCTCTTTCGGGCTGGCGTATTCCTCGGTCCGGTACCGACAGTCGGTAACGACATAGAGCCACCGGGGGCTTAAGTGAGGACCTCTGTCTATAGGTATTATGACTGGACGATCAAGCATGGCTTACCTCCTATAAGCAAAATGTGTAGGATAGAGGTGGTGGGGAGGAGGCCAGTAGGTCATCATGGCATAGGACCAGAGAGCCCCTCAAGGAGTGCACCACCAGCCTCTCCCAACCACCCATGAGTTGCTTGGGGCAAAGAGCCCCTATGAACTGAGAGGTTGTAGACCAGAGGCCGACTCCACCCACCGACCTCCTCCCCAACACCCACAAATTATTGGAGTGAATGAACTATGTACCAGAGTCCAGTTACGATCAGGGCTGGAATACCGAGAATACAGGTCAATAACAGGTAGGCATTTCTTGGCTTTGCTAACACATACCAATAAGGACTGGCGGTTCCGAAAACTGTTAGCGCTGTCATAGTTCCAATGAGAACCAGGAAACCGTAGAGTAAGATGAGTGCAGGAAGGAAGAAGGCCTAGGTCATACTTGACCTCCTTTCTCTCGGTCTTTTTTGTCATTCCTTTTTGTGCTTTTGACTCCTTCGGTTTCCCAGCCACCCTAGGGGTTCCTCCGCGCCGATAACAACCTGACCGCCTCCTCCGCCACCCTCAGATGCATGCGTTTTATCCGCTCGAACTGCTCGGATTCGTTCAGCCCGGGCACATGCTTGCGCCAGGCGAACTCTCCGCACAGGTCGTCGAGGTACTCGATCAGATACCCGGCGCGATCCCGCGGAATGGCTCCTCCCTCGGCGAGCTGTCCCAGAGCGATCAAAAACTCCAGGTGCAGATACCGCTGGGGTTCTTCGCGGAAACATCCCCACCCGAAGTACTCCACCAGAGGCGAAAGCGCCCGGAGCAGGTGTTCGCCTCGTTTCTGCCAGTATGGGGTCTCACCACTAATTCGATTACCGATTTGCATGGTCCTTCCCCCCTTAGCAATAGTCTCTCATGGCCTTCGCCCGCCAGGGACAGCCGGAGCACTCCGGTTCGAAACCTTGGCGGAACCCCCGCCTCTCTTTTCGATTCCGAGAACGACGAAGCAGGCGCAACTCGGACGCAATGGCACCCATAAGCGCTGAAATGAGAAAGAAAGCGAAAACGAAACCGCTTAAAACGAAGGTTTCACTCATGCCACGCCTCTCGCTCGATGCGACACCTGCCGCAGATGCGCCCTCTGGTGGATGGTTTTCCGCATCTGCGGCAAACCATTCCGCTGGCGATGAGAAGTTCTGCTACGCCTGACGGGCCGAGATCGTGTTTTCGGCAGAGCTCCTTGCAGACATCACAAATCTCATCCCTAGTCGGATTCCCACACACGCGACAGAAGTGCAAACGGAATCTGGACTGCTTTCTTGCCACAGTTTGATGTGTGGTCCGGTTTCCATAGCCACAGCGAAGGCGCTTGGGAAGGTGTCCGTATCGTTTCAGGTGTTCCAGTGCTTCCGAGGACAGCGATGTAAGCGACACTCGCAAAGGACCACCATAGCTCTTGCACACCCGCACATAGTCGCCCGTCTTGGCTCGGTATATGCGACACACGGCTGGCCCTCCCTCAATCCTGATACCCGTCGTCCTCCTCGATCCGCTCTATTCCCAACTTTTTCATTTCTTCCAGAGATTGCTCGATTACCACCGGCTCCACCGGCCCTCGACCTGCTTCAAGTATCCTAAGTATCTTGGTAACCTCCTCCGGTTTGAACCTGCGCTCACGGTCAAATATGAGGCGTATGTTACGGTTGGTGAAAAGACTTTTGGCCACTTCCTCAAAAACTTTTTTGAGCCTTAGAGCTTCAATTTCCTCAGGAAAAAGACCGGGGTCAGCACTCACGCACATGACGCACCTCCTTTATTTTTTTGAGTCCTTTCTCAGTCCATATACCCATCATCCTCCTCGATCCGCTCGATACGCCACTCCCTGAGCCCCTCCCGGATCGCGCGCTTCTCCTCCTCTCGGTGGTAGCTTCCCTTCCCTTTCCGCGGACGGTGAACTCCGCCGCGGGGAATGAGAGGTAATCGATAGCCTTCGATGTGCTTATCCCTGTTCATCATTGCCCTCCTTTGCTTTGCACACCTCTCTCTTCACCCTCTTAAAGGCCTCAATCCGGCCCTTAAGTCGTCCCTTGGGTACCATGGTAAGGACCTTCTAAATCCTCTCCCTTGGTTCCAGACAAAACTTTGAAGATAGTGGCTGGAGGAATAATTCGTCCTTTTGTGTCCATGTAAAGGTATGTATGCTCTACAGACAGATGGCAGGAAACAAGCTGCTCTGGGTCCTGATTTTTTAGTTCAGCAAGGGCCTGAAAAACGCTTGCGCTACTAAAACATTCCTTGCGCAGTTCGACGGTGTCAGAACTTCCGAAAATTCCCGTGTTCAGGAGATATTTAATCGCGAGCCGTTCGGCAAGTATTCGTTTGTTCGCGATGATAATCTTTCCGTCTACAGAGAGGATCCTCCATTGTCCTTTCTCTACTGTTTTGACGAACAGGCAGTCTTCTATGTAATGCCATTGTCCTTTGTCGTCGAGAAGGAGAACATTGGAAAATCCATCAATACGCATTTTTACGAATTTTGGACGAAGCCTTGTAAACGCTTCACCACAGTATATCGCTTGCGATTTTTTAGCGAGCTTTTTAATTCTTTCTGCAAAGGTGCTGAATATTTTTGGGTAAATTGCGCGGTAGGAATTTGCTAGCTTTTCTTCTTCTATCCCATGAATGATTCCCCATCCGGATAGGATTGCCAGAAAGATAATTCCAGTAGCGGTGAATATGTTTTTGATTTTCTGGTTAAGCATGACTTTCCTCCCGTTTTCATGAATTGGGAAAGCTCTCTGGAAGAATGCAAAATTAACCACTTCTCTAGCTTTGCTCATTGTGATCCTCCTTTGTCTTACAGATTTCTTTTTTCACTCTCTTGAAGGCCTCAATTCGGCCTTTAAGTCGTTCCTTGATCATCTTTCCTTCTACTGTCAACTCTGGCGGAAGCTCCTCGCACATCTTGCTGATCTCCCTAAGCTGGCTTTCCGTCTCAGCGATCATTCGATCCACCGAAGCGCAAATCCTTTCCATTCGCGACCTCCCTAGTATTGTAGTGAGGGTCTTCTGAAGAAAAAACCGACTCGCAATTGTCGATTCTGGAATAGAACTTTCCATCTCTAGTCAGCAATTTGGGAACAAGGACCTTGCAACTTCCTATGAATGGAAAGTCGGATTTCAAGCAGGGAATGGTTTCTCTTACATACACTATTTGAAAGTCTTTGGAAGTAAAGAACCGCCCTTCACACTTTAGTCCAAGAAAGGATTTCGTTTTGCGATCCTTCTCAATGGTAACCGCAATCTTTCTCTGTTGCGCTACGCCCTCATTAATGTCGCGTATGAGCCAAGCCAAGAACCCCCCGAAGGCACAAACGATGAATAAAGCGGCCACCAAATAGTCAAAGCTTCTGACAAACCATTTCTTTATCATATTCTCCTTCCTCCTTATGAGGATTTTCGCTCGGTTTGTTCACCCTTTTTAAGCGCCTCGCCCCGCGGACAATGTCCGCCCGGCGCAAGCGACTCCGTACCACTGCTTTCGGTGTTGGCGAAACAGGCAGTATATATGTCCAATCGCCTCAACTCCGGGTTTCTTGCGAATGTCCACCTTTTTCCGAAAAACCTATCCGCCACACACACCACGAGCACCCGCTCCACACCCGACTCACCCAGCATGCACCGGGCCTCCCACACGGCCCGACGGGCACCGGGGAGATCGTGGAAGCCCCTAGTCCATAGGCGCATGGTTCCCTCTTTCTCGATCAAAGCGAGACCGAAAACGCGCGAGCGCAAAAAGACGAGCAGTATGCCAGAAATTGCCGCGAGACTGATTACATCCGTCACCCCCATGAGGAAGTTCAGAAACAGAGGCAACTGGTCAGGGTGTCTGAGTTTTAAAGAAATGAATGCGAAACCGGACCACGGGATGCTCAAAAGAAATGCCCGCATGTACCAGCGGGGTAGAAGCACTAGGTGTTTGGCAAGGAATGCTCTGAAGGAATCGAACCAATGCCCGCGCTTGTAAAGTTCATACGCCTGATTCATTCCGGTGACCCAGAAAGCGGCCGGAAAAACGATCGCTTGGCACATTAGGAATTCCTTGATTGTCTGAATCATGGGTCCTCCCTAGATACTGAAGGACTTGCTTTCATTTAAAGACTACCCATTGGACACCCGCGCCCAAACACGGCGAATCCGTTGTCGCTCAAGGCATTTGAGGGTTGTCAGTTAACTGTTGCCCGTTTGTGCGGAGGTTCACAACAGTTGCAATTTTACGCACAGTAGGTTATATTAGTGGCCGACATGGACCGGATATTATTGACTGCACAAGAAGTTAAAGAACTCTACGGTTTGCATCGGAATACGCTTCTGAACTGGGAAAAGCAGGGTCTGTTAAAACCTTTCAAGACGCCTGGAGGGAGACGCAGGTATCGCAAGGAAGACATTGAACGCCTGCTGGGGATGTTTGGAGATCAGATCAATCCGGAGCCTCCGAAAGTGATTCTTTATGCCCGTGTTTCCACCCGCAAGCAGGAAGAATATTTGAAGAACCAAATCGAGCGACTGAAAAAGTATGCGGAGGAAAGAGGCTGGCGATACGAGGTGATTTCGGAAATAGCCAGCGGGGTCAATGAGAACCGGCGCGGTCTTCAGAAACTGCTCAATCGGGTCAAGAACGGCAGGGTGGAGAAGGTGGTGGTGGAGTATCCGGACCGTCTGGCCCGGTTCGGGTTCAATTATTTGAAGGCCTTTTTTGAGAGCCACGGGGTGGAGTTAATCGTGATAAACGGCGAAGACCATGAAGAGGATCGGATGAGGGAGCTTGCGGAGGACCTTATAGCCATAGTGACTTCATTTGCGGCTCGTGTTTATGGCGCCCGTGGAGGGAAGAGAAAGTGATTACTCTTCAATGTCGGCTGAGCTTTGAATCTAAGAGCGATCAGGAGAAAGTTCTGGATCTCATGCGCCGATGGTCGGCCTGCATGCGGTATGGTTATCAGAGACTCATAGAAGGCCGGACTCGAAACGAGCTTAAGCGGGACCTTCCTTCTCTTTTTGGATTGAACACCCGGTATGCGGACGACGCCATTTTGAAGGCGAGAGAGATATTTTCCGCAAGAAAGGAAGCGGGGCGAAGTGTTCGGAAGGTGGTTTTCGGAGGACGGAAACTTTTCGAGCAGTTAAAGAGGAAACATCTTAACGGAAGGGATCGGGAGAGATTGAAGCGAAGATGGCGGGAGGCGAGGCAGGGTCATCTCTATTCCAGAGGAGACCGGTCAAAGCACGGCAATCTCAATCTGCGTTTTGTCTGGAGGGAAGGCACTCTTTATCTTCGGATCAATGTGGGTGAGCGGGAGTATGTATATGCCCATGTGCACCGGAAGGTGCAGGTGGGCCGAAGGGATCGGGACAAATGGACGGCTTTTGTGCACGACCTGATTCAGGCCGAGCTTTCCGGCAGATGGTTCCCTTACTCCGTGGAACTCAAACTCAAAGACGGAAGGCTTTACGCTCTGGTGTCCTTTGAGGAGAAGCGGCCCGAAGTGGAGATCACCAAGAGTTGGGGGGTAATCGGTCTCGATGTGAATGCCAGTCCGTTTCATCTGGCCTGGGCGGAGGTGAAAGAGGATGGGAATCCGGTGGATTCGGGGCGGATGGATCTGTCACACCTGATCGGGGTTTCCGGTGGAAAGAAGGATCTTTTGCTCTGGGAAACGGCTCATCGAGTGGTGGAAATGGCCCGGAAGAGAAGGCGGGCGATAGTGATGGAGAATCTTAAGAAGCTTCCCAAGGGTTGCCGGGGAGACGGAGCGGGCAAGCTCAGGAGGAGGCTTCATCAATTCGTTTATCGGAAATTGCTTGAGCGGATAGAGGTGTTGGCGCGAAGAAATGGAATTGAGGTAAGAAAAGTTCCTGCGGCTTGGAGTTCAGTGGTGGGGGCTTTGAAGTATGCCCCGCAATATGGGCTTGATAGGGACCGGGCGGCGGCGCTGGTGATAGGAAGGCGAGGGCTGGGCTTATGGGACGGAATTCCCCGTAATTACCGGAGGTTGCTTTCGGACAGGGAGTTTTTGGAGTATGGGATTTTGCGGTGGCGGGAGAAGCGGAAGGCTCTTAACGAGGAATTGGAGCGGGAATCGAATTCGTGGAAGCGGAATCGGATTCGGAGGGAGATCAAACGAGCAAGCAGGGAGATAAAGGTGCTTCAAAGGCACCTTGAGAGTTTAAAAGACCCGGGGAGCGATCCGGTCTTCCCGCAGGGGACCGCTCGAGGGAAGAAGTCTCCGAGGGGCCGGGCCGGAGCCCGGCAAAAGGGCTGGAGAGTTCTCCGGGTGGCGGTCGTCGTCCCTCTCCTGGGGAAGCCCTTCGTGAGGGACTTCTCACCCTTGAGGCGGATTTTGGTCTCAGGGGCAGGGACGAGGGCGACGGGACCGCCAGCTCCCGTACCTGGTGCGGGGGCGGCCGCACAATTCACTAATGTGCGGTTTGGTTAACCAGGTGTAGTGCGGGTTGAGCCTATCGATAAGGTTTTAGCAAAATCTTATCGATAAGGATTTTCTTAACTGTTTCCGATAGGCCGAGACCTAGCAAATCCGGACCGGGATTATCTCGGAGCAGGTGTCGGTCCCGTGGCGATAGCGGGAGCAGGTCTGGATCGCCGCGATCGCGAGGGTGCATGTTCGGGAGCACTCGCGACATTGCGAAGAAGGTTCTGAATGCGGTTCCAAACGGGGATCAGATGGGCAAATGCCCGAGGGATCTGCTTTTCACGCTGACCTGCATTCCGGTCTGCGATGTCCAAAGACTCCGGTTTCGGAAAGTGCAAACGCCCGCGTCCGAAATCCGCAACATAGGAATGTTCTTCATTGCGTATAACAGGCGATTCGGGAGTTTCGACCGATCTGGAAACCGGTTCGGGCTTTTCCGCAAGGACACCAGCGCCGGCCTTGCGAATGGTTTGCCATGCTCCGCGGCCTTTCGCAAAAGCGGGTAACGCCATTTTGTACTTTCCCACATGGAGCATTTCCACTCCGGCCCGCACCATGTTTTGCACAATCATTCGCACCAGCGCATTCGGATCGGTCTCACTAAGCCCCTGCACCATTGTTTCCGCCGCCGTGTGCGCCAGCGGCTTCAGAGAGGAACGGTCATGCACGGGTTTGCTCGCTTTGGACGGTTTGGTAATGTCTTCCACTTCCGCAAGCAAAACTCGATCACGCTCCCTCTCCTCCTCAAGCTCAACCACCAGCCTCTCCGCGAGCGCCCGCGCTCGCTCCTGGGAGAGGTGCATCGCCACCATTCGGGCGTCCTGAGCCAGCCCCGGCCGCTTCTCTTTTACCCGACGATCCACTTTGACCTCGGCCATTGTTCGAACACCCCCTTTCTCTCTTACCTCAAGCGGTCCCAGCCGCCACTTCAAACCCGCCCGATGCGGAAAGCACCTCAGCCACTTCCTGCGGCACTTCCACCGTCAGCAACATGAGCAAAGCCGCCAGCAATTCCCGACGGTTCTCGCGGTCAAACCGCTCGAGCTCGCGCTGGATTGCCTCGCTCTCCCGGATGGCCTGTCTTAACACCTCCACCACGAAATTTTCGTAAAAGGCCGCCTCTGCAAGCACATCGTTTCCCCGTCGGACCTCCGCATTCCTTTCCGTCACCGTCTCGGTCATCGTCCACACCCCCTTTTCCCGAAATTGACACACACTTTGCTTCCCTAAAAATAACCCTTCGCTCGGCGGTCATTTTGTCTTTGCTCACGACGAAACACGCCAGAACCGGTTACGGAAGGAGCGCAACAAATGGCCGGCAAGACCATTTCCGACCTCTGGCCCGTTCTGGCCGTGGTGCGGGACCACATTGTTCTGAGGGACCTCTCCGTCGTGGGCGTGCTCCGCCTCTACCCTCCTCCCTCGAACAGTCGCGCCGAAGCGGAACCCGCCTGCGCCGAACGCATTGTGCGCCTTGAACGGTCCCTAGAGGCACCCTGCCGCGGAGGATGTCTTTCCTTCGTTTCCGTCACCATGTTCGGCGGAGAAAGAGAACTTGCCGAGCGCTTTCTCTCCCTCCAGAACAAAGCGAACCCTCTCGCCGAGGAAAAGATCCGCTTGCTTTCGGCTCGCACCGTAACCCGACACTTCTATGCGGCGATTGCTTTCTCCCCCGAAAGCGGAAACGGAGCAAACGGCTACCGCAAGGCTCTTGCTCGCCTGAAGCGCACCATCCCCACCCTTCGGGAAATCTTCGAAAAAACCGGGTTTGAAACAAAGCCTCTGGACTTTGAAGATCTCATCTCCTTCCTCTACGAACAGTACAACCTCTCGCCTTTTCCAACGACTCTGCCGGATCGCCTGCGAAGGTTCTCCAAAGCTCTTTTTTTCGGCGATGTCGAGCTCATCGACCTCCTTTTTCGGGGAGACATTGCGCTTTCCGAAGAGGGCGTGCTGAGATGCGGACCCCTCAGGTGGAAAGCATGGTCGCTTGCGGCTTTCCCCTCCGAGGAAGTAAGTGCGGCCCTCTTTCACGACCTTTTCGCGGAGTTGCCCGTTCCGGGACGCGCCGTTGTGCACCTGGTTTTCCCCCCGTCCCAATACGAGGCTCGGCGCAAACTCGGCAACCTGCGGCGCTACGCGCAGGTTGCCAATGTGCTCGGCGTCGGATTCGCCCGCGACCAGAACTCCGCCAAGGAAAGAGCCATCGACGAACTCCTTTCCGAAATCCTTGCCGAGGACGGCCGCCTCATTGAAACGGCTTATCATGTGTTCACCGCCGCCAAAACTTCCGAAACTCTGCGGCGCAGAGCCGAAGCCGTTTTCACCGCTCACATCGAAAGAGGACTCCTCCTCGAGGAGGAGAACCGCGCCGCCGCAAACGCCTTTCTGGTCTGGAGCTTTCCCGGAGCCGCTCGCCGCGTCAGGGCTCGGAGGTTGCATGCACGCGCCGCTGTGGCTCTTGCCCTTGCCCCCATGTCGGGTCCCTTCAGGGGAGACCGTCGCGCACCGCATGTGCTTTTCGAAACCCGGTGGCGTACCCAGGCGGCTTACTCTCCCATCTCCGAATCCCTTTCCCGCTGGGGCGTCGTCGTCATCGCTCCTTCCGGCAAGGGAAAGTCCTTTCTGGTGCAAAACCTCCTCTTTCACCTTCGCTTTCTCAAGGATCCTCCCGGAATCGGTGCGGTGGACTTGGCCACCCGTCCGAGCTACGAAGCGGGAGCCGAGCTCTTCGGGGGCATACACATCTCCATCTCCGAAGACGCCGGCGGGCTCAATCCCCTCGAGTTCGCTTTCCCCCTTCCGAAGCCGCCCGAGCGTCACCTCGGATTCCTCACCGAGGTTTTTTTCCCCGCCGTGCTCGAGGGAGCCACCGCGGAGGACCTCTTCCTCCTGAGGAAAGGACTCCGCCTGACCTACGAACGCTTTCTCTCCACCGAGGGCACACCCCGCACTTTTGAGGAAATCCCGCCCGAACGCTTCGACCTCCCGGCGGAGGTCTTCAACGGGACCCGCACCTGGCTCGAAGCGCGTCTCGCGGCCCTCAAGCGCTATGCGGAAACCCGCGACGACTACTGGCTCGGGGTGGCCTACCTCGCGCACTCCCTCTGCGTTCCGACGCTCTCCGACCTTCTGCGGACACTTTCCACTTCGGCGGAACTCGCCGGCACCCCCGAGGATCGCGAAACCCTCCGACGGATAAGGCGTATGCTCGAAATTCTCATCTCCGGTCCCGCGGGACGGCTTTTCGACGCGCCGACCGTGGTGAGTCTCCCCCAGGGAATGCAACTGCGCGGCACCGACTTCGTCGTCTTTCACCTCGGGCGCCTCGCCGGCAACCCCTCCCTCATCAGGGCGACTTTCCCCGTGGCACACCGCTTTCTCCGCGAAATGCTGGTGGTTCACCCCGAAGACGAAGAAATTCTCTCCCGCATTTACGACCGGGAGACCCTTCTCCGCCGCAAGAGCCGCAAAAAGGTGCTGGTGGTGGACGAGTGCCATCACCTGCGCGGCCACCAACCCCTCTGGCGCCTCATCGAAATAGACTACAAGCAGGGCCGCGCCCTGGGGCTCGCCCCCATCACCATCTCGCAGGACATCGAAGACTTCAGCGCCCGGGTGCTCAACAACGCCTCCATGCGGATCGTGCTCTCCCACACCGGCGTCCACGGCGAAATGACCGAGGCTGGACGCAATGTGGCCCGAACGCTTGGCTTCTCCGAGGACACCTTTGAGATCTTTAAAAGCCTCCGCACCGCACCCGGACGCTACTCGGAATTCCTTCTCCTCTCCGAGGACCTGGGCAACGCCGTCCTCAAGCTGGAACCCACTCCTTCGGAGCGCTACCTTTGCACCACTCGCGAGCGCGAAGCCGAAGTCCGTAACGCCGCGGTAAAAACCCTGGCGGAAAAGGGTTTCGGCCGGCACGAAGCGATTTTTCGAACGGTGGCCGCCATGAGCGAACTCTACCCCGAAGGGTTGCCCGATGTCCCTCCGAGCGAGATCGTCGATACGATTGTGCGCCGGGCGCTATCTTCCTGGAAACGATGAGGAATGGGGAGAAGTCGGTTGTGCCTCGAGCGATCCGCATACTGCTGGGCGCCCTTCTGATGGGCGCTTTTCTGCTTTCAGTCCGGGGATACACCCTCGATACTTCCACGGTGCCGCCCGAAGCATTGCAAACGCAGAAGAGCGTCGAGAGCAATGCGGACGAAGGCGCGCTCGGGTTGTCCGACATAGCCGTGTGGGACTACGAAGCAAGCGACGAAAACGCCGCCGTTGAACAAAACACCGCTTCGGACACGAATCGCAACGGTTGGAATGAAGATGTCCGGCGTTTCTGGAGCGCTTTGAGCGACACCGCGGTGTTGCTGAGCGACGCTTACTTTGTGCTGGCCAATCCGGCGGAGCAGTGCAGGTTCTACACTCGCACCTATGTCCTCCCGGGCGGCCTGCCGCTTTCCCTAATATTTCAGGGGCAGGGGGAAACCGCCTGGAGCCGAGTGTCGAAACAACTGGACGAACTGAAGCGGGATGCGTGTCGCTTCTACGGCATCTTCTCGTATTTGATCACGAAGTACGCCGCATGGTTCTACGGGACACTAATAGTGACCGTCATCGCCCTCATGTGCGCAAGGGTGTACTATGAGCTATACATCGCCACATACGGACACCCTTGGCGTCACCTCGTGCGAACCACAATCGTGCTCTTAATTTCCACGATGCTGATCATGCCCGCGCGGTACACGGTCGGAGCCGTCACGCAGGCCATTCCGGGCCTCGGCGACTCGCACCGCTTCGCGCAGGCCGGCGGCGAGGGCGATCTTCCCACGGCCTTCTGGTTTTCCACCCGCATGCTCGAGGGAGGAATGGATCTGGCGGGACGCATAGCCCACTCTGTGTTTTCCTCCTTCGCGGACTACCCGGAACAAACACCGGCAACCGTCGAAGAGGCATATTACTTCTTCACCGGCCCGGTCATCGCCCTGCGCAAGTTCGAAAAGTACTACCTCATTCCCCAGCTCCTGTCGGAACCGTTCACGGCGTACAAACATGGAGAAATCATGGCGTACGCGAAGCAACTGGATCAGCGCCTCGGCCGGGCTCAGGAGCTGGGGATGGAGATCGATCCGGCGCTTTACGAGGTGCTTCACACCGTCACCGCGGGATTGGTGGAGCTGGAAAGGGAACGCGGGCACGGATTGCGAGAGGAACTGTCCTTTAAGGAAAGGGCTAAGGTGATAGCCTACGAGGCCGGCGGGGGACTGCTCGGAGGCCTTCTCGGCCTGCTCACGGGAAGCCCAATCTTGGGACTAGCCGGCATCACCACCGGAGTCGCAACGGGCAAGGTGAAGGCGCTCAAAAGCATGCACAAGGGTACAGGCACATCTGCCAAGTACTGGCTACTCCGAATATATGCGATCATGAATGCGATCCGCTATTCCGTCGCGGGATACATCTTTGTCGTCGCCGTCGTCATTTTTTTCTGGCTGGCGTGCCTGGTCCTGCTGATGTATGCGGTCTTGTACGGAGTGTTCGGTTACTTTGTTGCTTTCGTCGGCCCGTTCGGTGAAATTGGACTCCGGAGACTTATCGATTTCGGAACCGCCATTGTCGCCCTCTTCATCTCTCCTCTTATCCTGTTGTTCCTTCTGGTCGTCGGCCTGATTGCGCGCGACCTGTACTTCGTCGTGCTCGGCCAGCTTGTGCCTTTGCTCAACTATGTCGGGAAAAGCCTCTTAACCGGCTGGCACGGCGGTCTTCTGTTCGTCAAACTGCTCTTCCTGCTTTTTTACCTTGCGCTGACATTCGCATTGCCCTTTTCCATCATCCTCACGCTGGGATACTACATCCTGCGCGCACACGGACTGGCCCGGCAGGTAGTCGGCTCCGCGGTCGACCTGGGACTGGAACGCATCAAGCAGATCTCCCTGCCGATGGCCCGATAGTCATCCCGCCTATGCCCACATTGACGGGGCTTTCCATCGTTTGGCGGTCGGCTGGCGCCTGTTTACAATTTTAATTGCAATGAAGGTATATATTGTCCCGCTCGAAAAGCGCCGTTGCCCGCAAACTCGAAAGGAGAAACTTCTTCTGGCAATAACCGAAGGGGTGCTGGGTTCCGCGATGCTCGCCCTCCTCAGCGTCGCAATCGCGCTTTTCCTGTTCGGCCCGCGCTTGGATTCCATCGCGATGTGCCTGATCGGCGCACTCCTGCCGTTCGGAGAGGAGGGGGGCTTTCACTACACCGCCCGAGCGATTAGCTCACGGATGGCCGACAGGTTGTATCGCATCAGCAGAATCCCGCCGGCGTATCCCCCTTTGCACCATCCGCTCGTGTGGGGAGGATTGGGGGCCGCGGCCTTCTATACCCGACACCCGTTGCTCGCGGCTTTTACGACCGGTCTCATGATGCACTTCCTCTGGGACCTGCCGTTGCGAGGGGCGCCGATCCCTCTGTTGCGAAACCGCGTTGTGTACGCCGTCCCCGCATGGCGAACATCCGTCAGAACCGAAGGCGCCCTACCCTACCCGGTTTACCTGATCCCGGGCACCCTTGCCCGTCCGAACTTCCCGTACTTCGGTTTCGCCCTAAGAGGAGAGTTCACCTGCCCGCTAGTGGTTCGCCCATTTCCTTTGCGAAACATTCCGCATGCTCTCACCGCTTGGCGCGTGTTGATGCTGATCTCGATCATCGCGTTGTACATAGCCCATGCCCGCGGTTTCCGGTCCGTCGAAAGCTGGCGGGAGCGTTTCGAGCGAGTTTACGCCTGTCCACCCACGCAGGTATTGCAACTGCAATCCAAACCGAAAATGCGCCGCACCCCCCCAGGATTGATGGACATCACCTTTCACACAAAGATCCTCGATTCGCTGGCTCGCATCGCTTCCTTCCAGATTCCCCCAAAGCGCCACTTGTGCTACCTCTCGCACCGCAACCCCATCATCGCGGCTCCGCCCGCATTGTTGTCCGCCGCGCTGAACCATATTCTTCCTCTGCGTCCCCGCCAAAAGGCCATCGCCCACGATTGGGACACTTTCGTGAGCCGGCTACGCCGATTTCGGGTGCGGGTTTTGCTGGAAATGATCGCAAACCTTTTCCTCTTCGGAGCGACTATACTCTTTGTGCTCACACTTCCCTTCATTACCTTTCCCCTGTTCGTCGCCAACAGGTGCCGCCCCGCTCTGCGGTGGGTGATCGATCACATTCTGCAGGCGATCCACTTATGTTGCGATGATCGCGCATTAAGCGCGCTATTGTATGTTGTCACCGCACCCTTTGCGGGCGTGCTCGGCGCCCTGAGGGTAGGCTTGGTGTGGCTGGAAATAATCACATTCCCCCTGGCGGTGGGCGGTCTTCTGGGGATCATTGTGGCGGCCTTCCTGATACAGGCGACATGGGGGATCTTCAAGGCCGTCATGTTGCTCCTGCTATTCGGCAGTTTGTATGTGGCTCTGGGAGGGTGTTTCATCCTAGAAGCCTTTGCTATAGCGGCTCTCATATTGCATATCTACAAGCGCGCTCTTCCTTGACCTGAAGCCCGCCGAGTCAGTATAACCGAACAACACTCCATCTAGGGCCCGGGGCACCTGTGCGCTTTCATCACAAAAAACCGCTCATCAACATCCATGGCCGGTTTTTGGGGGCAACTGGCTTCATAGGTTTGCAACTCTTTGCGGTATCTGGTTCGGTGGTCTTCCCACTTTGCACGACAAACGGGACAATGGTCGGAATCAAACATCCACCTGAAAAAATCTGCCGGCTTCATCTTTCCCTCCTTTTCTGTCCCAGTCTAGCACTACCACCAAGTAAAGATAGCCCCCCTTACGGGAATGCATGTCCTTTAGGGGGATGGGAGGACAATTAAACATGAATCTTTTGAGATAGGCATCAGGGCAGTATTTGCATGAGGACATTCAGGGTTTTGAGTAAAACATGGACACAAGCGGGTTCATTCAGCAGGGCTCCAGAGAGAAGCGCGCGGAGGAGGGTATCCGGTTCGTGGTCGAAGTTCACCGGGGGATCCTGATTTGGATTGAGGGATTTGGGAAATTCCAGAAAACTTTCGGGTTTAAGGACACCAAGGGTGGAGTACAAACCGAACAGAGATCTTCCGGGCGGGTTGAGGGTGCCGACAATTTCAGAGAGGATGTTTCGTTTCCACTCCAGCGTAGCCGATGGAAATTGTTTAAAGAAAGAGACTAAGGCTTCCAGAGCATCATCCGGGCTCAAATCCGCAGGAGCCAAGATTTCACGATAAAAGAGCCAGAAGAGAATCTCCGCACCGGCGTATGAGGAGTTCCAAGGGGGTTCAGACTTGATGGAGAAGACCACATGTCCGAGTTCGTGGATGAGGAGGAGTGGATCGGGGGGCATAAAGCGAAAAGAGACGACGCGAGCATCGGGGAAGGCAATAGCGTCAATGCGTCGGACGAGCTGGTTCAGGTGATCCCGGCGGTCGTACTGTTCGAGATATGAATAGGGGAACCAAGGGGCGACTTGGACATCCAAGGATTGAGCGAAGAAGCGTGGAAAGATTTGACGGAAGTTCTGCGCGAATTGGCGCAATGGAGGGGATTTTAAAAGGTCCAAGACCAGCATGGGGAAAAGATAACACATAGACTCTCAATAAATCAAGCGATCGGTGGCCGAGGTGCATATACTAATTGTGAAAACTCAGCGCAACCCCTCGCAAAGCTCTGACAAACTCACTTTCGTTTGTTTTAGATGGCCGAAGGGAATGATCGATTTGTGTTTCTACTCGTACTGTTGCCTGAATTGCATCTTCGAAAAGGTATTCAAGATCCTTTCGATTCACATGCTCTTTTCGTTGCAGGGCGAACTCCGCGAAGGCCTCGCGGGCGGCGGAGGGGATATGCTTCCAACGGCTGAGATTCGCCCTGTAAACCGCGTAACTCCCGTCCTTCTCCGGTATAGCAACCTGCATGAAAAGCGTTTCCCCTCGCCTGAGAAACCCTATGCGCAATCTTTCGGGATGCCGCGCAAACGGTGAGACCTCTGGAAGGTACCCCCGGCCCCAGAGAAGACCCGTAAGGGCCGCTTTGGCGACGGCCCGTTCAGCCGTGTTTAAGTCTTCCGGAAGCGTTATCTGGAAAACCAGGTGTCGACCATCCGCCGTCCGCCTTGCGACCCGGAAGGACCTCTCATCGGGAGCAACCGGACTCACTTCGGCCCTGCGAAGCATAATCTCTGCCGCCCGCTGCAACTCACTCGCATCGACACCCCGGACCTCGGCCGCGAAACTTCCCCCCTCAAGCTCGATCCTTACATCAAGCCTGTGTTTCCCGGCAAGACGGTCGAGAAAGCCCTCCCGTCCTCTCTTAACCTCAATCTGGAGGGGCGCTCCAGAGTGATGCAACAAAACGGCCTCTCTGTGGCCTCTGAACGCTCCCCAAAAGAGCTCGCTTGCAAGCGCCCAGACTTCATCCGCACGGAGGACGAGGGTCCGCCCTCGCTCATTCGAGAGACAGAAGCGCCGGTTCGGTAAGGTCTTCAGCGCAAACATCTTTGAATCAAAAGTAACAAACTTCGTCCCAAAAGCTGAGTTATTCTATCACAAAGAGAACTTTTTCGTCCCGCTATTATTCATCCACAAAAAACTTTAGGAGGAGGAACGCCGCTTATGCCGTGTCGGGCGGAATTCGGCGATCATCAAATAAAGTGTCTCGCTTCCGATGCGGAAGCGAAACAATGCGCCGAGAGGATCCTCCATGCCTTCGGAGGTATTTTGCCCGTCTCCGAACCGACAAAAGTCATCACGCTCAACGACTTGAAAACGGTTACGGCCAAGTGCCTAAGGGCGCTCGGACGACACTTCGGAGTCCCGAGTGAGGCCGTAATGATTCTCTGGACAGACCCCTCGCGCGAAGACCGAGTGTACCTCAGTTTTGGTTATGACGAGGAGGTGATCGATGCCTTGCGGGAATTAAAACAAAATGGTTTACCCGTAAAGTGTTACATCACCCGCAGGGTGAAATACTGGTATCTCTCCAAAAAGAGCGTCACAGAGAACCCAGAAGCATATCGGGACCTCTTCGAAACAATCGGTTATGTATACAAGCTCGCGGTCTGGTTCGACGGAAACCGCGAGTGCCTCCATGTGCTAAAGCACACTCCTTCCCGCAATTCCTTCGGTTCCCGCTACCTGCTTGCTTCACCCGTGCCAATCGATCCTCTGGAGCTGGATCGCGAAATCCGCCATCTCTGGTCAAGGCTCGGATTCACGGCAGAAAATGTTTACATCTTGGACCAAGACGAATTCGGGAGTCTAAAGGGACACAATCTGAAAAAGATAACACGCCCCATCTGGCTTTCACTTCCTCTCTTTCTCCTGCGCACCTCCCTAAGGGGGCACCAGCCACAATTGCTTTGTTACTCAATACTTGAAAACAGACCGGTATTCTCCTTCTGGCTTCACTCCTACGAATCCCGGCATGTCTTGGCGGGATGGCTGGAAACCGCAAACTTCCTCAAAGGGAGCGCATTTTACGCCGAAAAACCCTCCGCGCAACTCTTTTCCGAAGGAGAAAGAACACTCCCCATCGACGCAAAATGCTTTCGTGCCGTAAAGCGTCTTGCGGAATGCATATTGAAAGAATCCTTGGGCGAAGACCCTCCCTTTTCGGTCAAGGTGGTCTTTGAAGGATTGAACTTCCCTCCGATCGCACACTTCGGAACCGTGCGAGAGAACAACCCGGCTTTAGGGTATACCCTGCCCGTAAAGTCGGTGTTCAGGGGATTCGCCGACTGGTATAGCGAAGACCACTTTATCGTGATAACGGACAACATCGGAATTTCTGCGAAAGCGCGAGCGATCGAAGTCGAGGTTCTTCGGGAAACCATTTTGCATGAACTGGCCCACATCGTGGTGGACGCGCAGGGACGCACACACCCTGTTTTCTCGCACGATTCCCACTTCGAGGCCACACTAGCAACCTTGCGTCAAGGCCGAAAAGCGAGCGAGCTCATGTCCTCCGTCGTTTCCTGAGGAGACTCGAATAGTCCGAACCCGTCAATTTACTCGCCAGCCCCTCGCATCAGGCCGAAAGACCGCCCCGAATCGACTCTTGGGCCTACCACCCCACGGCAAAATTCCGCGGCGGACGCCGCAAAGTGATGAACACCACGAACTCCGAATCGGTGGTAAGGTCCTCCTTCCCCTTGAAGAGCCATCCCAGAATGGGAATGTCCCTGAGAAGCGGCGTACTCCGGTCGTGGCGCTCGAGCCCCTTGCTCCTGAAGCCACCTATGACCAGCGTTTTGCCGAGCTCGGGCACCCGGGTGTGGATGCGCAAAAACTTCCCCGCGAGGTTCGGGGCCCTGAGCACATGACCGTCGCGGTCGATGGTCTGCTCCACGAATCCGGTGATTACCGAGAGCTCTATGCTACCCTCAATGCTGTAGCCGTTCCGCAAGCGGTAGACGCCGAGCACCCCCCGAAATCCCACCTCATCCTCATTGATTTCCGCGGTGGTGGAGGTGGAGGTGTCGGTGGAGGTCTCCCCTATCGTGAAGTAACGCACCAGCTCGTAGTTCGAAAACGGCACCACACTCCCCGTCACCATCCGGTAGTGCCAAGAGTCCACCTTGTGCACCCGACCGTACTCCTCAAGCGCCGAAAGGATGGCCGCCTCCGTCCCGGCGTTGGTTACCAAGGTGAAGCGCCCCTGAAGGTCGGTTGCGGTAAACTCGTTGATGTGGGTCCCGAAAGCGAAAGCGCTTATATTGCCCAGCACAAAAGCCCGCCGCACCACCGCCTGCCAGTCGATGCCGTAGCGCACATTCCGATTGAGGTCGACCCGGTAAAGCTCCACTTCCACAATGAGATCCTCGCGCCGACGGTCGCGTTCCCTGAAGTAAGCCATGATTTCGCGGTATTGCTTGGGAGTAGCCCGGAACATAATGAACCCCTCACCAGAGGGATAGAGAGGCACCCGGAACTTCTCGGTCAGAAGGTCCACCACTTCATCGAAGGTGAGATTCTCTATGGAGTAGGAAGAACTGCGCCCAGATACGGCGTTGACCGAGGCACCGCCTGTGGCGGTTTCTTCGGTCGAGGAGCCGGTTTCCGAACCGGAACCGTGCCCCACCGTGGAAGCCGCGGTAGTGAAGGTGGTTTTCCCTTCGGGAGTTTCCTCCACAAAGACATAAAGTGTGCGGGCCACGCGGACGGTTTTTCCGTCTAGGCTGAAGCACCACACATCCGCAGGGAAGCACACTTTGCGAGCAAGCTCTGAAAGCCGCCGCACTTCTCCGAAAAAGACCACTCCAGGGTTCCCGGCGTCCGGATCGACGGAGACCTCGTAGCCCCGCTCATGCACCAGACGAAGCACCTCCGAGAGCGGCACCCGCCCGGCCACTCTAATGGGAGGATCGAATTCGATGTCGCGCCCCGGAATGTCTCCCCAAGCTGTGCCGCCGATGGCCTCACCCAGAACGGGCATACGCAGGACATTCACCTCTTTGCTGATTACCACGGCGCCGATTCTCCCTGGGAACGCCGCCGTCACGAATACCGCAATGAAAACGAAGGCAACAGACCAAATCCACCGAAAAGAATGTGCGATGCCCATGCACCTCATGGCCATCATCCCCCCGCAAGTGTTTCCAGCGTTGTGTCCATCACGGTCGACGCAAAGGAAGATAACCTTTTTTCCGGGGGCCTCTTTCGTGGGCGTTGATCAAGCGAGCTAATTTACGGAGGAAAAGAAACCATGACGCAAGACAGGGAGGTGTTGCGGTCATGGCCGAGGAACACAAGTCCAAGGTCGCCAAGCTCGTCGCCAAGGCGGATAAGGCTGGAGCGCTAGCCACCGCGGCGCTTACTGCGCTCGGTCCGGCGGTGCAGGGACTTGCCGGTGTTTACATCGTGCCCCCGGACATCGACCAGTACAAGCAGAAGACCGACCAGGCCTTCTATGATCTCTACCAGAACCCCAACTCCGCGGTGGCGAAAGGCGCCCGGCGCATCGATGCGCCTACTGATCCGGGTGGAACGACCCTGCGCAATGTTGTGGATGCGATGCCGACGGATCAGCGTCTGCTGGACGGCTACACCATACCAGATGTGGTGCAAACCACGCTCGACAGCGCCCAAGCGCCCGCCATCGGACAAAGCTGGACCTTCCGCATCGGCAACTACAGCTACCGGGTGTGGGTGGATCAGGTGGGCCGGGTGCACATAAGCGGTCCCGGCGCGCGGAACGACATTGTCCAGCTCACAGGCAACCTCGCGATACCGGCCTCCCGCAGTCGGTGCGTGGCTTCATCCAAGTACGGTTGCGTGCGGTTCAGCCGCGTGGCAAGCGAGGTTTACTACAACCCCTCCACCGGCGTGTTTACCATTGCGCTGGGGGACCAGACCGGAACCCGATCGTGCTCCAAGTACGGATGCTCGCCCATCCGGTGGCAGGCCGTGAGCAATGTGCGCCGGGTGATCAACGACAAAGTGTCGCTCGCCGACGCGGCTCGGGGGCGCCTGAACCGGACGCTCAGCCGTCAGGCTTCGCTGGTGCGAGCCATGGTTTATCCGTCTCACATGAGCACCGGCATAAACACCGGCATCGGTAAGTACGGCTAAACTGGAAAGGCAACCGCGGACCCCGCACGACACCATCCGCTCCCCCTCCCATCCCTCGCCTCCCTCCCTTGAGCGGGAGGGGCTGGGCTATGCGCTCTCCCCTCCCGTTTTTCTTTTGCCCTTTATCGCGGTTTCTATCGATAAGCTTCAACCGAAAATTTATCGATAAGTTTTGTGTTAAAGCTTATCGATGGGAACCTCGAGGGAAGCGAGAAACGAAACGGGATCGGTACGGGCGGCCGCGAGGATGCGGAGAAGGGTGCGGAGGTGGAGGTGATAAGGGCGGTGCAAAGCCCGGTGAATGCCGGAAAGGCTCAAGCCGAGCTGTGAAGCCGTCTCGCGCCATCCGTCGCGGCGGATGTTTTCCTCGAACCAGCGTTGCGCATTGCGCCAGCGTATGCGATAAGGACGGCACACTTCGAGGGGAAGCGAAGGATCCCGGGCGACCGCCACGAAGGATGAGAGGCGCACCGGTATGATCAGTAAAGCCCGGGCTATCACGAAGAGACGCCTCCGGTGCGGAGCCACGAAAAGCGCGGTTACTGTGGAAGGCGAAAACTTCACGCGTCTGGTGTACCGTCCCACGCTACCGTAATGCTCAATCACCAGCGCCCGAAGAGCCGCACCCGCCCGCTCCCACGCAAATTCCGCTTCTGCTCCGTCAACGAAAGCAAATTTCCTCACATTCGCCGTATGCGTCCCTCTTGGCGAATTTATGTCCACCTTTCGGCCGGGATTTGCCTCTCCCTGTTTCTTTACACTTACACCAAATTTCAGAGTTTGAGGACGCCCGCCACGGCGGCCGCGGTCACCATGCGCTCCACATCACCTCCGCCGCGCGCTCGAGCCGCGGAAACAAACCCTCCCTCCCCTTCGCCCTTAAAAGCGTCAGGGGCGATGCGCTCGGCGGTTTCCCGGTCCATCCACCCGGCCTCGAAGTGCTCTCGTACGGTGGTGGCGAAGGACTGCGACATGGGTAAGGTGTCGAGAACACTCTTCACCTGAAGATCATTGCCCTCTCGAATCATGGCCCGCACAGCCTGGTTGGCTACCAGTATTTCCCAGCAAACTCTCTTCCTGCCCTTGCGGTCCACATAAAGAGTCTGGGCAATTACTCCGAGGAAAGTCTGCGCCAAACGGTCCCGCAGGAAAACCGGATTGTCCACCATGGCCGCCATGCGGTTGATGGTGGTGACCGCATCCTGCGTGTGAAGCGTGCCAAAAACGAGATGTCCGGTCTCGGAAGCCTTCAAAGCCAGATCGAGCGACTCCCGATCCCGAATCTCGCCCACCAAGATCACATCAGGATCTTCCCGCAAGGCCGAATGCAACCCTTCGGCGAACCGGGGAAAATCCCGCCCCAGCTCCTTCTGCACGATGAGGGCCCGATCGGACCGAAAACGGTACTCGATGGGATCCTCCAGAGTGATGATGTGCACCTCCCGGGACTCCGCTATGGTGCGAATCAGGGCCGCAAGCGTGGTGGACTTGCCCGAACCCGTGGCGCCCACCACGAGAAAAAACCCCGCCCGGCGGCCCGCTATCCACCGCAGAGCCTTCTCGGTTTTTTCGTTGAACCCGAGATCCGTAATGCGCGGCGGATCTACCGGGAGAACTCGCAATACGATGTGGTAGCCCTCCCCCAGTCTCGCAACATTGACCCTAAACCGAACACCTCCGGTCTCAACGGACACTCCCGTGTGGCCCTTTTCCGCCACACGACGGTCGTGATACTCCCTGAGCTGAAAGGGAAGCATCTTCCAGATCTCACCCTTGATCGCACGGGTTTGTTCCTCCGTGGGCGCAATGCCCTTATCCCACGGCGTAATGCGTCCGTTCAGACGGAATGCGATCGGGTTGCCCGGCGAGATGTGTATGTCCGATCCCCCTTCATGGGCCAGAAAGGAGCGCACAATTTCCTCGAAGAGCCCCATGGCTCACCTCCCGTTTTAAAATTTCTTTGGTCTCTTGCAAAACTTCACTTCCTTTTCACCGAACAAACGAAAAAAGGGGGAGAGGGTTCCTCCCTCTCCCCCTTTCTGGCGCCCCTCTATGCCGTCATCAGCAGAATTAGCTCACCTGAATGCTGGCATCGTTGCAGGAGTCGTAACTTACGGTCTGAGTCACCTTCGGATTGGTCACCGTTACAATAAACCCAGGGGAGCCGTCCGTGCAGGTCTGAGTCTGAATGTCCAAAGTGTTCCCGGGTGAAACCGTCACTTCTTGGTTGGAGGACCCCAGAGTGGCGCTGGCCCCGGAAGTGCCGCCGTCCACATTCACCGCAGCATAGCTCTGGTAAGCAGCGTAATAGGCCTGCTCCGCGGCGATGGCGTTGCGAGCATCCTGTTTCATGCTGGTCAGCACCGCACCTGTATCGCTCCCCCGGAGTTTGGGAATGGCCATGGCCGCAAGCACTCCGATGATGAGCATGACGATAAGCAATTCAATGAGCGTAAATCCTCTGGCTCTGCTTTTGCGCTTGCAAACCCGCTTCTCCATAGCTCACCCCTCCTTTCAGCATTCTTTTTCATTCTCTCATTCAAGTCAAAAGATTAGCCCGCCAAGGAACAGCCATTGCGGGAAACCCCCCTTGGCAAGTCCCCGAAAGCAACCGTTTCCATCGAAATCAGGCTACCTCGCGAGCCAAACGGCTCTCCGCGGCAAACCGAGTCATTGAGCTGAGGCTGACCGTTTTGCGCTCAGAAAACTCCTGGCGCTTGCCCGTATTCCAGTGGTGAACGGGTCGGAAATATCCCACGACCCGGCTGTATATCTCGCAAGGCACCACCTTCACCCGCACCCTGGCGTCGATCGGCTCTCTTTCCATGGCGCACCCCCTTTGCGGTGTTTTCTTCCGCTCCCCCGCCGTCGGCAAACCCGAGCACTCGGAAAGCGCCCCGATCCATCCGCATGAGCGCCGAAACTTCAAGCTCCGCCACCTCCCCATAGCGAGCCAAGTCCGCCTCGGCGTGCGGGAGCGGACAGTACTCATGCTTCCCGGGAAGATAGCCGTGCACCGGACAGACCGAAAAAGTAGGCGTGATGGAGAAGTACGGCAGACGAAAGTTCTCCACCACCGCCCGCACGAGCTCCCGCACCATGCGCGCGTCCGGGATCTCCTCGCCCACATAGAGGTGAACCACCGTGCCTCCGGTGAAAAGCACCTGGAGGTCGTCTTGGTGGGCGAGGATTTCGAAAATGTCATCGGTGTGCCCTACCGGAAGGTGCACGGAGTTGGTGTAGTAAGGAGCCTCCTTAGTGCCGGCGGTCACAATGTCGGGATAGCGATGCCGATCGATCCGGGCCAAGCGGTAGCTTGTTCCTTCGGCGGGCGTGGCTTCAAGGTTGTATAGATTGCCGGTTTCCTCCTGAAAGTCGGAAAGCTTCTCCCGCATGAATTCGAGCACCCTGATGGCCCACATCTTCGCCTCGGGATCGGAGATGGGTTTTCCCAGGAAGTTCAAGCAAGCCTCATTCATCCCTACGATCCCGATGGTGGAAAAGTGGTTCGTCCAGTAGCGTCCCGAGCACTCCTTCACCCGATCGAGGTAAACCCGAGAGTAGGGGTAGAGGCCTCTCTCGGTGAACTCCTCAATCACCTTGCGCTTGATTTCGAGGGAGGTCTTGGCGAGCTCCATAAGGTTCGCCAGCCGTTCGAAAAACTCTTCCTCCGATGAGGAGAGGTAGGCGATCCGGGGAAGATTGATGGTGACCACCCCGATGGAGCCCGTAAGCGGCGCGGCCCCAAAGAGCCCTCCGCCGCGGTGTTCCAGCTTCCGATGGTCGAGCCGCAAACGACAGCACATGCTCCGCACATCTTCGGGCTTCAGGTCGGAATTCACGAAGTTGGCGAAGTAAGGAATTCCGTACTTGCGGGTCATCTCCCAGAGCGGCTCGAGGTTGGGATTCTCATAGGCGAAGTCGCGGGTGATGTTGTAAGTGGGAATTGGGAAGGTGAAGATGCGCCCCCGAGCATCGCCCGCGAGCATCAGCTCGCAGAATGCCCGATTTATCATGTCCATCTCCTTTTGAAACTCGGCGTAGGTTTCGGAACGCTCTTCGCCACCCACCACGACCGGCGCGTTTTTCAAAGGATCGGGGCAGGTGAGGTCGAAGGTGATGTTGAAGAACGGCGTCTGGAAGCCCACCCGGGTGGGCACATTCACATTGAAAATGAATTCCTGTATGGCCTGCTTGACTTCACGGTAGCTGAGCCGGTCGTAACGCACGAAAGGCGCAAGCAAAGTGTCAAAGTTCGAAAGCGCCTGCGCTCCAGCCGCCTCCCCCTGAAGGGTGTAGATGAAGTTTACGACCTGGCCGAGGGCGCTACGGAAGTGCCGTGGAGGAGCGCTTTCCACCTTGCCTGCCACGCCGCCGAAACCGCGCTTGAGGAGGTCGTAGAGGTTCCATCCCATACAGTACGGCGCAAGGTAGCCGAGGTCGTGGATGTGGAGATCGCCGTTCATGTGCGCTCGGGCCACTTCCGGCGGATAAATCTTTGCCAGCCAGTAGCGCGCCACCATCGAGGAGGACACATGGGCGTTCAGCCCCTGAAGGCTGTAAGTCATGTTGGAGTTTTCGTGGACCCGCCAGTCCTCGCAATCCAGATACTCATCGATGAGGTCCACCGCATGGGTCACCGCTTTGGAAATCTCGCGAGCCTCACGGCGTTTCTCCCGATAGAGGATGTACGCCCGCGCCGTCCGATAATATCCCGCCCGCATCAGAGCTTCCTCCACCAGGTCCTGGATCTCCTCCACATGGGGCGTTTTTCCCCGCGCGTACCACTCCCGCGCGAGGCGTTCCACCACCATCCCCGCAATGCGCCGCGCTTCCGCGGGGTCCTCCCCGGTGGCCCTCAGGGCCCTGCGGGCGGCGTTTTCGATGCGAGTGACCTCAAAGGAAACAATGCGTCCGTCGCGCTTGACGACTTTCCACATCATGGCTCACCTCCCTCGGCGCCGTCTGATCCAGAGGACGCCAAGGAAGGTAACGAAGGGAAGCGGGATCGTGAGGAGGTTTTGCGCGGAGTTTGTCTTAATACACCACCAGCACTCGGCAGTAGTCGGGTTGAGCCACGGTGAGGTCGTTGCAGAATTGCGTGTAAACCGCGGTGGAAAACGGAGGAAGCCAGGGAGACACGCCATCGTAATTGCTCTGCGGGACCGGCGGTGCGTTTACCGCGCAGGTATCGGGCCTGAGCCCCGGGCACTGCGACAAAATAGGGTAGATGTTGAGCGGATTGCCGAATCCGTCCACGGTGTGCCGCCAGTCAATCGAAGCGATGTTCTGAACGATGCGCCGCCAGAAGAGCGCCCGGCGCGCAAGCGCCGAACGCCAGATGTTGTTGGTGTTCAGATTGGCGCACACTCCTCCCGCCCTGTTGCAAAGGGCCGACTGAACCTGCGCCGCATCGTCTCCGAAGACCTCCCAGAACCAGGGCACCAGCACATCGTCGGCGGAATTCAAACCGGTGGGAGCGGTGTTCTCCGTTTCGCGGGTGAGCTTGGTGTTGTAGAAGTCACGCAGGGCCCTCACCACCTCATAGAGCTTTCTGCGGGAATAAGCCCGACGCTCCTCCCACACATCCGCAAGCGAAATGCGGTAAACGACCTGCTCCACCGCGCCGGAACTTTCATAACGCCTGCGCACGGTCAGCACTACCGTGGGCACTTGCCGCGAGTCGAGCGGCGTGCCCGGCACATGGTATCGCGCCACAAGTCCGGCCCCCGCATCGTACTGCAGGTTTACCACCCCTGGACAGAGCAGGGTAAGGGTGGTCGCCGTGGTACCCTGCAAGCGACACCAAGGACCGAAAGCGTCACGAATCGAGGTCGTCAGGGAAGCCCGCGCGGTTGCGGGAAGGCTGGCGAGGTCAACATCATACCTGATCAGGTCCGCACCGGCGTAAACCGGAAGAGGAGAAGTGTTCACGCATGCGGGATTGCCCCATCCCCAACCGTAATCCGCCGTCCAGTCCGAAGCAATCCGGCCGCAAACCGACTCAAAGGCATCCAGTATGGCCACGAAAGCGGTTTTCACGCCGCGCTCGAACACATAGGCGTGATAGCGCTCCCGGCTGAGGTTTTCGGTCTCCTTGAGGGAAGTATAGAGGCGCATCACGCCCAGCATGACCAGACCGAATATCGCAAGCCCGAAGGCGAGTTCGGTGAGGGAGTATCCCAAAATGCGGCGCTTCCCGCCCCGTTTCATCGCGCGGCCTCCTGCGGCAAACGCAACACCACCCGTGCCTTGAAGCGTCCGTCTTCAAGGCTAAGCCTCTCCATGTGGGCCGGGCACTTTTTGAAAAGCGTCTCCGCAAATTCGAAAAATTCTTCCGCCGGTGCGGTCCAGTCCACCGCAACCCTGTCGTCGCCCCGAGAGATAACCTCGCCCCGCGCCGGATCGAGCAGGGCGCGAACGCACTCGAGACTCGCTCCGGGAAGAGGTTTCAGATTCGCCCGTCCGACGCTCTCGCTGAAAGTTTCGGTTTTCTGGTATCGGCTACCGGCTCGCTGGGTGCCCCTGGCGGGAAAAGCATACTCCAGAATGAGACTCAGTTCTCCGCTCAAGCGATCCCTTTCCTTCCGCCAGTCAAGACGCACCTCGCGCACCCGGACCCCGATCGGCCCCCTGATGAGAGGATCCCTTATCTGCCCCTCCGCCCACTCACGAAGCCGCTCGACAAGCCTGAGGGTGAGTACCCGCTTGGCCTGCTCCACCTCCGTTGCGGTAAGCGGTGGCGGAGGCTGGTTTGCCGTCTTCGGTTTCGGTTTCACGAAAAGCATCCGATAAGCGACGAAAAGCACCCCCAGCGCAAACACCACCGCACCAGCCAGAACAAAAACTTCCTTCGCCGAAGAGGGTGCATGCGCTTTGCGCACCTCTTCGAGGGCGAGCTCAACCTCCCTGTAGCCGAACCCTTCGAAAATGGTTTCGAGCAGGGAAACCTTCTCTCCTTCATCAGCAAAGCGCTCCCGGTAGAGGATGTAGTCTCCGTCTTCCGTCCGGGAGGCCGCAACAAACTCGCTCTTGCCCAAGGGGAGATAAGCACGCTCCAAGTTCTGCGTATAACAGTAAACCGCGAACCAGAAGACCTCCTCGAGATCGGAAAGAAGCTCCTCCTTTTCAGGGAGGAGCACCACTTCCGCGGATTTGCCGTGGATGCGCACCTTGACTCGCTTGCCCCCCGATTCGAAGGGCGCTCGTTCAATAGCCACCCGTCCGAGCACCACTTTTCCGCCTCCTTCGGCTTCTTCCCGCCGACTAAGCCGGAATCGGTCAGAACTCGATCACCCGATAAGTGGTGACCACCCGGTTCGGCTCGATATGTATCACCTCTTCACCCTCCGCAAGCTGGTCACCCACTTTGAGAACGCCTCGGTCCGTGAAAGCCTTGCAATTGTTGCCCACGCAGGCCACTCCGAAAACCGCAATTGGACGCAACTTCACCTTCGGCTTAGGTCGCTCCCGCTTCAAGGGCTTCGGATTCTGGATAATCACCTGCGCAAGGCGACGCCGGATTTCCTCTTCGCAAGATCTCTTGCGCGCTTGCTCTTCGCGCTGGCGGCGCTTTATCTCCTCGCGCAAGCGCTTCTCCGCCGCCCAGGAGAGAAAAAGCCGATCAAGCGGTCGCGTAAGACGAACATCACGGGCGTTGCCGAGCGAACCCTCTGGAAGTTTGAAGTCTTTTTCAATCATTCCGAAAACAGCGACGGGCAAAACCGGCCTCGAACCAGCAAAGGCAACTCTCCCCGGTTCCCCGGTCTTCCCGTTACCCGTCGCATTCGACGAGGAAATCCCCGTCCTTTTCGGAACTCTGCGGATGTCCGCCCTACCATTCCTCCGCTCGTTTTTCGAGTTGTTCGTTGCCTTGGCGGCCCCGAGCCTTTCGATCTCAGTAGCTCCAGATGCGATCTGCGAAGACTGGAGGGGTTGTCTTTCCGCCGTTAACCTAGAAGGCGCCTTGGGAACATTCCGCTTCACCGCAAACCACCAGTACCCCACACCGCCGGCCATCGCGAAGGCGAGCGTAATAAACAGCGCCAGCAATAGAACTCCCTTCCCGCGGTTGAAGTACCGGTTGAGGGTCTTCTTTGTCTCCGCATCGGGCTTCGCTTCCCGGGTGCTACTGGCCTTTTCTCCGCCTCCGCCGAGCCCGGAAAGGAACTCGGCGCCCACGAAGGGCCTTTCCTCCCCGCCCGCGGACTCGGAAACGGATTCCTCCGTTCCCGAACCCGAAGCGCCATCGCCTCCGCCAAACGCTTCCTTCAGGACCTCCTCGCTCATATCGCCCCTTCCTCCTCTAAGAAATCTCCTCAGGTGTGATCATAATGAGAAGCTCGCTGTTTTCGTGCTTCCTGTCGCCGTAACCGAAAAGAGCCCCCGCCACCGGCAAGCGCGAAAGAAGCGGAGCTCCCTGGTCTTCCAGCTCGGTCTTGTGGATCTTGAACCCGGTTATGAAGAGGGTCTCCCCGAGGGCGACCCGGGCCGGAAGGTAAACATCCGACTTGGTGACCAGCGGCACCACCACCGTGCCGGCGTCCCCCAGGTTGAAAGTCTTGTCCCCTAGATACTCGGAAACCGACACCGCCACGGAGAGGTCCACCCGGGCGCCCTCCACATTGGGAAGAAGCACCAGCTTCATCCCCACCTCCTCGGTGTTCACCTGCGGAAAGGTCTGGGTCTGCGTCTCCGTGGTGGTCACCACCGAAGTGGCGTAGGGAATGCGATCCACCGCCTTGAACATCACGGGAAACCCGGTGCGCCCGACGGCGACAAACTCCCGCACGATGCGCACCTTCCCGTACTTCTCGAGAAAGCGGAGCACCTGCTTCGCTCCCTTGTAAGCGAACTGCACCCCGGTCCCGCCGTGAACCGCATCCGCATAAGAAGTGAACACCCGCAAGTTCTGGATGTCCCCGAAAGACCTGATGAGAAGGTTCCAATCCACGCCGGCTTGAAATTCGCGACTGAGGTCAATGCGCACAATGCGCACCCGGAGCCGTATGCGCCGATCCTTGCTCCGTTCCTTGAGAAGCACCTCGCGCACGCTCCGTATGATTGAGGGACGGTCGACCACCACGATGTAACCCCGCGGCGAGTAAATCACCTTCCCCCGGGATGAAAGGAGCGCTTTGATCCGACTCTTCAGGTCAGAGATCACATTCTCATCAAAACTCACCTCCATGGTTTCTTCGCCCGCTCCTGTCCCGGCAATGCCGCTCGTCGCAGTAGCTTCGCTTCCCGAAGCGGACGACGGAGCGGCTGAAGTGGCGTCCGAAACACCGGTCCCCGCACCGGAAGAGGTCGTTGACTCCTCCTCGCTGGAAACGGTACCGGTCCCTCCCAGAGAGAAGGAGTAGTTGAAGAAAACCGACCGATCCAGCACCAGCTCGTCATAGTCCCTCACCACGAAGCGCTTGTCGCCTTGAGACACCGCCTTGAGGTCCACCGTGCGAAGCACTCCCTCCAGAGCCTCTTCCGGCGAGCATCCCTGATAGAAGTAAGTCACCCTCTCCTTCCAAGGCGCAATCTCCTCCTCACCAGCGCTTTTCACCGCCATTGTGGCGTCGGAAACGCCGGTTTGCGTTTTGCCCCCGGGGAAAATCGCGGGTTTAGTCACAAACTCGGCCCTTTGCTTTCCCAAGGGGGTGAGAGTGGTCTTGGTCTTGCCGTACGAAGCGAAACCCGGTGAATAGCGGAAGTCGAAAGTGAAGGAGTATCCGAATTCTCTGGCAAAATAGTCGAACACTTCCGCAAGAGGCGTATCCGAAAAACGCACCACGATGGGCTTGCGACACACCTTTTCAGGTTCGCGGGTCACTTCGGGCGCTTCGGCGGCAAGCTCCACCGAGCGCCAGTTTACAAGCCTCAGCACCCCCGCTGAGTCAACCCGGTAAACCAGACCGGTGTTGTCCTGGATGAGGCGCAGAAGCTCCGCAAGCGGTCCCTTGAATCCTTTGATGCGTACGCGGTAGCGTTCGGCGGGTTCATGCGTGAAGTCACAGGTGAAACCGTAATTTTCACACAGAGTACGAACAAGCACGCTTACCGGCGTGGACTTCACTAGGTCCACCTCGACCGTCCGGCTCAGCACCCGGTAGGCCGGCGAGGCTCCCCAGAGTGCTTCCGTGCTCGCCTCGCGCTCGATCGGGACGCTCTGGCACCCGAAAAACAAAAATACCAGGAACACTCCGAATACCGCAGGCAATGCGAATCTACCTTTCCACATAAATGCGCCTCCTTGCATCATAATAGAGACGGATGCGCCCGACCTTCCCCACATAAGAGAACCCCTTTTGCCGCACCTCTTCGGAACCGGTATGTGGGTTCCGCGGCGACCAGCGCACGATGACACTTTCCGGCCCTCGCGGCGCGGAGAGAATCACCGCAAAGGTCACCGGACGCTCGCACCGCACCGACACCTCATACATGTGCGGCACAAGCGTTCCCCCGGGGCAACTCCCCTGCACCGCCAGCACCGGGTGCCGAAACCGCACCACCTTTTTTCCGTACACCACCCGCGCTTCGCTCGCCGCAACCGCTGGAACGAAAACGGAAGTCAGCATCATCCACGCCGTCGCACACGCCGTTGCGAAAAACATCAATGCGCGCGAAAGCCAAACTCGCCTGCAGGTGGCGTCAGAGCAGAGCCTTGAGAGTCTCATCGCTCGCCTCGATGAGTCCGGAACGCAATTTGACGAGGAACACCTGAAGGCGGTTTTTGCCGATGTTGAGCCGACAAACCTTGCGCTCGATGTCGTACATGCTCGGCGCCTCCCGCAGAAGCCAGTCCACGAACTCGCTTGTGGGAAAGAAGTACTCGTAAATCGGGGTCCGACCGAGGTAGCCCTGTCCCTCGCACCGCTGACATCCTTCTCCCCTGCGGTAGGTGGTAATCTTGCCGGATTCCGCTTCCCCAAGGATTTCGCGGAAGGGGTCCTTATGTCCGATGGGAGCTATGTCGAGCGCCTCTCGCAGGGCCGCAAGGTTGGCTCCCTCCCGGTCCTCTATGCGGCAATCGGGACAGAGTGCCGGCACGAGGCTCTGGTTCAGGGAAAAGAGGATGGTGGTCGCAAGGGTGTAAAAGTCGAGCTCAAAGAGCTGAGCCAGCGCCCGGTAAACATCGAAAGCGCTCTTGATGTGCACGGTGGAGATGACGAGCTGGCCCGCCTGAGCGGCTTCGACGACCGAAGTAACCAAGTCGGGATCCCGGCGAATCTCGCCAACAAAAATCACATCCGGGTCCGCTCGCTTGAAAGCCTTGATGTACTCAAGGAAGCCCATCTTCTTCTCCGCCTCGTCCGGCACATAGATTTGGTGTTGCTCCACATGGGGCAGGTTCACCACATACTCCACCGGATCCTCCACGGTCACCACCTTGCGAGTGGAATCAATGTGCGTGAGGAGGCTCGCCGCAAGCGTCGACTTGCCCGATCCGGTAATGCCCGAAATGAGGAGAAGCCCCCCTCGGCGCTTGACCACCCGGCGAAGCACCTCGGCGTCCTCAGGCAGGTAACCCAGTTCCTCAAGGGACTTGACTTTCATGCGGCGTCTCACTAGGAGGCGCGCCGTAAGCGAGGTCTTCGAGAGCGTTCCGTCCGGTATGAAAACTAGGCGCAGGGATACTCCCAGCTCAGGATAGTCAATCCGGGCGTCCTGCGCCACGGCCTTTTCCTCCACGCGAAAGCGCCCCTTGGTGTGGAGCGAAGCCTCCTCCTTCACCCGGGTGATGAACTCTTCCCCTTCCTCCAGACGCAGGAGGTACTTCGGTTGCCTTTTGAGCACTCCGTCTATCCGGAAGAACACATGGTAGAAGTCGTCCTTGCTGACGATGTGAATGTCCGAGGCCTCCTTGGAAAGGGCATCCATCACCAAATCCTGAAAGGTGAGTGCGCGGTGTTTCTCCGTTTCCCTGTCCTTCTCCGTGCGCTGGATGATGCGCAGGTACTCGCCGAAGGAAAGAAGCACCTGCGGGCGCCCCGCATTCACCCGGGGGCACCACACCGGCTCGACCGGTACGGTCTGTTCCCCGAGGGAAAGCAGGTAAACCCGGGTTTTTTCGTCGTAGAGGAGGCTCGTTTCGTCGCCCAAGTAGAGGTCTTCCACCACCGGAGCAAAAATGTTGTAAATGAAGGTTTTTTGCTCGCTGTAGGGCATTATCCCGGTTGTGTCGAGCACCGCGAGCAGGTGGATGTCCGTTCCGAGACGGTTTCGAATGTTGAGCACCTCGCGAAAACGCTCCTCCCCGATGCGGGCCCTGATCCGGTGAATGATAAAGTTGTTTTCACCTCCCAAGCGGGAGATCTCCCGCTTGGTGAATTGCCGCAAATGGTGCTTCAGCTCGTGTTCGGTGAGAACCCCTCGCTCGACGAGAACCTTCCCGAGGAAAATGCGCTCCCCCTGCGCTTCTCTGCGCTTCTGCTCCTCAAGACATTCCCTGAGCTCCTCCGCCGAAAGCACTCCGTTTTGCACCAGAAATTCTCCGAACCGGGTTGTTTCCACCGTTCACCTCCTCGCCACCTCACCGTAGAGACAGGGTTCGTCCGAAGTGCCGGGTACTCCCCTCAGGTCCGCGGAGAAACCCGTGGCGTATACCTGAGGTAAAGCCAATCGGAACCGGTAGCGTCCGTACGCAAAAGCCACCGCTCCGCATCCGAAGGCGGACGATGCGACACTGGAATAGATTGACGCAAGTGCGGTCACCGTCCCAGGCGTTCCCGCAAACCCCCACACATCGGCGGCCGTCGGGGGATCGGCGCACCCTCGCCTCGCTTCAAGCACATAGAGCACCTGGCAGGTCCTGAGCAGGGCCGCTTCCACATTCTCCGCCTGAAGAACCTCCATTTCCCGCACCCAGGAGAGGTTTTCAGACGGAGACGGCGAGTAAGGCTTGCTGATCGCCGAACGGATGGGGTCGTAGAAACCGGCTTTCAACTCGTAATGGAGGGGGAGGGGCGTGAGAACGGCCAAAAACAAGCTGGCTACTGCCGCCGCACAGACCACGAATGCGGCGAGCAACACCCCCCGCCCCTCCTCACGCTCCTAACGGCAGGAGACATTGGCGAGCTGAATCTGGATAGCGTTGCCGCTCGCCGTGGCCGTCCACGGGGTAAGGTTGTTGTTGATCTTGTCGATGATCAGGTCGCGCACGACGGTGTCCGCATAGGGCGTGGTGGTGATGGTAAGAGTGGACGGTGTGCCGGCGGGGCAATCGTAGGTCCACCCGCCCACATCGTTCACATTGCCGGAGAGCTGGCGCACAATCCGCGGGATGTTCTGAATTCGGTCGCTCGCCGCAAGGTACGCGCCCCCGTTGTCGGCCTTGACTCGCTCGACCGCCGCAATCACCTGGCTTACCCGCCGGAACTCCGTGGTAGCCTGCGAGGGTTTGTAAATCTTGTTGTACCCCACCACCGCGCCCAGAATCAGAATAGCCGCAATTACGATGACAAAGGCCAGCTCGGTAAGGGTAAACCCCTCCTCCCTTTTGTTGCGACACTTCTTAATGCCGTCCTCAGCAAAAGCGACACTTTTCTTCTCCGTCGACCTCCGCATGTCCGACACCTCCTTTTACGATTTTTTCAAAGCTCAAGTTAACTCAGGCGGAAGTCATCGTTTTTTGGGCTTGTTCGCCAAGTTGTTAAAAGGTGACCCTACTGGATGAGCGACATGGCACCCATCATCACGGAAAACATCACGATGAGAAAGAGCCCGATGGGAATGACCGAGAAGAGAATGGCGACATTCTTCACCACCTCGCCGGTCTGTTCGCTTATCCGGGCGGCCTCCTCCAGCTTGCGATCCCGCAAAATGTTGAGCAATTCCTCGGGCTTGGTGTACTCAAGGGCCACGAGCAGGTCCGCTCCCTCGAGAGGCGTCAGGATCCCTCGCCTCACCAGCGCATCGATCAGTGCCTGCGCCTTTGAGGGGACCGCCCCTAGGTTGAACTGGTTGGCCACAAGCGGAGCGATCTCGGTGAAGGAAAACCCCGCTCGGTACATGATGTTTATCACCCCCACCACCAGCACCGAATCGAGCACCCGATAAATGCGCTTGAGAAGCGGCACCCGGTGCGGGAACCTGAAGAAAACGAAGGCCATCCCTCCGATCAGCAAATAGGCGATGAGGTGGAAGTGTGAAGCGATAAACACGCTTACGGAGCCAAGGTGCAGGGTTGCGGCGTGCGCTTTGAAGCGCCCCGCAATGGCCCCCAATATGCCCGCTATCAGGCAGGCCATCAGCACCGGCACGGTGAGACCCGCCCGCACGGTGCGTTTCTGTTTCTCCACGAGAGTGCGCACCAGCGCAAACTCCCCGAGAAACTTCGTGGTATCGAGCCCCTTGGTTTCCGCAAGCCGCAGAAGCGAAGTCACCTCCTGCGGCAGAAACCCGCGGTAAGCCGCCGCTTTGTTGCCGAGACCGCAACGGTTGAGACTTTCGTGCACTTCCCGAAGGGCGTCGGCCAGTCCCGGTTGCGATGCGCGCAGAAAGCGGATGTACTGCTCCAGAATGCGGTTGGCTCCCACCCCCGCCCGCATGGCCGTCTCCTCGGCCCGGTAAATCGTCCGCTCCACATCCCCGGCGTAGAACCGCTTCCTCATCCGGGTGAGCAACCCCTTGCCTTTACTCCCGATCATCGCCCTCTCTCCGCCTTCATTTTCTCGGGCTCGACCGTCCGAAAGCTCACATAAGGCACGCCGAGCGCGACGGCGTTGCGCACCGCTTCGCGGATGAAAAGAAGGTCCCGCTCGGCGAGCTCGCGGTCCTTCGCCGCAAGCGAGGTCGCTTTCAGAGCCCGCACCGCTTCCTCTATGGCTCGGTCGAAGGACTTCGCTTCTCTCTTATCACCGCATCCAGCACTCTTTTCGGCGGGACCGGCCTCCAAGAGGGGAATTCTTACCCCTTGAAAGAGGGCCTCGAAGGGGATGGGCGGTTCGAAGCGACACCCTTCCACCCTCAGGTAGATTATTCCGTTCCTCACCTCGCGGTACACTCGCGGATAGGTGATCCATCCCTTGCGGAGAAAGTACTTGCCCGCCTGATACGCTTCGTAATCACGCCGAAACCGCTCAAGCTCCGCCCGAAGATCCCTGAGCGCCCGCCGGTAACCGTCCAGATAGCCCCTGCGGTAAACTTCGGCGCACCCGCCCTGAGCAACCTCCTTCGGACGGCTTTCCCGAGGAATAGTGTTTCCCCCGCCTGCACTCGCCGACGCGGCGGCAAAGAACCACCCCAAGAGCAAAACCGTCACGAAAAGCCAAGCACCCTTCTCCCTCACGGCGCATCCCCCCCTTTCGTTGCGGCGGTCACCACGCGGCGGTAGAGCTCACCGAAGGAAAGCGGCGGCTCAATGTTGCCGCTCGCTTCCTGCCGAAGAAGCTCCTGCACCATGTGGACGGCATGTTCTTCGTCGCGCCCCTTCGGAGCGCTGTAGGCGAACTCGAGCGCAAGCGCCAAGTCCTCCGTTACTCCGCTCAGCCGGTAGATCGTCAGCATCCAGTTCGCAACCTGCGCAAGCGGTATCTCCACTTTGATCCGCTTGCCGTCCACTCTGATGGAATCCACATCCGGGACGAATCCCGCCATGGCCTCCTCCTGAAAAGACGGTCGCTTAACGAAAACAATCGGCGCCGCTCACACTTTCGCCATACGCATAGCCGGCTCCATGGCCTTGCGCACCTGCACCGCCTCATCCGCGCTGATTCGTCCGCTTTCAAGCGCGTTCTGAATGTACTGTTCAAAGGTGAACGATCCGGTGTGTCTGGCGAGGGTCCCCTCCACATAGAAAGCCCGATCTACGGCTTCGAGCGGATTGTCGTCGTCCTGTATGCGCTTGCGCAAAGAGCGATCGGGGATGAAGATCTCGAACACCGGGATGATCCTTCCCTCCCGGCCGAGCACCAGCCCGTGGGCTACAATCACCGTGAGCGCCGAAGCCAGAAGGTGAGTATAACCCCGGCACTTCGAAAGGAGCAGGCTCATCGCCTCGTAAACATTGCGAGCATGCATGGAGGCGAACACCACATGTCCGCGGCTGGCGATGTCCACCATGCCCGTAATCTCTTTGTCCGTTCGCACCTCGCCGAGGAGGATCGCCGAAGGGTTGTTCCGAAGCAGGTGATTCTTGATCGCATCAAACTCATCCTCCTCGCCTTTGGCAGGATTGGGCTTCATGTGTTCCATGATGTCGAACTGAAGCACTTCGGCCTTGGTGTGGAGAAAACGATACTCAACCGGCTTTTCGTAAGTGATGATGGTGCCCGAAATGTTGTCGGCCAAGTACTTGATCTCCGCCGCAATGGAGGTGGACTTACCCGAACCCGTAGGGCCCACATGGAGAATAAGCCCTCCTCCCCGGGTCACCCCCAGATCCAGGGAACGCCCCCCGTAGACCAAGGTTTTGCGCTCCACCAGCTTGGCGATCGTCTTCACATAGTGCGGGGGGTATCCCACCGCCTCAAGAGAAGGAATGTCGAAGTCGAGGTGGCGGATGGTGAGCGTGCGTCCCATGATGTCCCTCGAGTAGTTGAAACGGTACACTCCGAGTCCGTAAACCGCGAGCGCAAAGTCCAGGTTGTTCGAATGCTCCACCTCTTGGGGAGAAATTCCGCATATCCGAGAGGTCAGGCTTATGATGTGCTCCCCGGTAGGCACGAAGACCCGCCCCTCCTCCCTCGGATAGGTGAAGGCGTACGGAAAGTACGCTTTTACAATGGCCAGCTTTATCGGCTTTCCCTCCCGGATTACGATGTCGGTAATCTTGTGCGGGAACCGCATGGCTCGCCCGATTTCGATGATGAGTTCCGCGAACCAGCGGTTCTCCTCCCCGAGCCTTTCCCTGAGTTCGTCGAGGGATTTTTGCGGATCGCGATGGGCGAACCCTATGTTCATCGCGCACCCCCTTCCGGCATTTTTGCAAGCAGGAAGAGTCCGCTCGAGGGAGAGAAGTTAACTCGCCGGAGCTCCGCTTTTCCAAGAGACGCCACAAGATCGAAGCGTCTTTTGCTTCCCCCCCCCCGGCGTCGAAAACGGCAGACGCATACAGCGCTCCCTTACGGGAGAAAAACGAACCGCCGGATGAGAGGAAACTTCGCTTTCAGGGAGGGCAATGGTGAAACACTTTTCTCGATACATCCTTACCGACATCTTGGGGCGGACGATCGCCACGCAAACGGTGCAGGACGGCTTCACTCTCGTCGCGGAACTCCTTGAGCGGCGTCTGCAACCGACGGCTTCCGCCGTCAACGGCGTGGATGTGGAAGCCTTCCGCGCCCCCCAGGGCGGGTACCGCTTCTGGGGAAAAGGGCGCGTGTTGCTCGCCGTGAACGACATCCTTCGGATTGAATTGACCGTACCTTATCCCGACCTTTTCACTACTGCGGTGGCTCACCTTCTTACTGGAGTCCCCCTTGACGAAAAGACCATCGGGATTTTCCTCCCCGAGGAGAAAGAAGAAACCCCCGATGAAGAGCGAGATCGAGGAACACCCTGGCGCGCTCTTGCCGAGGAAAGCGGTGCACAAAACCTGCCCGCGCTCCTGCCGGCACACCCGGAGGAAATCGACCCGATCGCCCTCGTCGCCTGCGCCGCGGCTTTACCGAAGTCTTCCTGGGGCGACGACCTGCGCGAGGAGATACACCGCCTCTTCAGGGTCGCTCTCGAACGACCACCCCTGGAAGCGCTCGAACTTTTCGCGCACGGGTACCTTTACCCCGCTACGCACGCCTTCACCCTCGCCCTCGTCTTCGATTGCATAAGTCCGCGTCCGATCCTGCCCCGGCGCCGCACCGAAATCCTGCTCACCCTTGTTCAGGAAAACCTCGAGCTCTTCAGCGAGGTGCCTCTCCTTCTCCGCTGGTCGGGCTCGGAGTGGATCGCCGACCTCCTCCACCTCAACATCGTCAACACCTCCATCCCGCCCCTCGTCTTCTCATTCCTATCGATAAACTTTTAGGAAAACCTTATCGATAAGATTTTTCTCATTTTTTATCGATTGGAGCCGAGGAGGTAGTCAGGGGGAAGGGCGCCGGTGCTGAGGAGCCAGCGTCCGTTCCGCTGATAAACAAAAGAGGGCACTCCCGCAACGCCGAGCTTTTTCACCAGAGCGAGGGACTTTCCCACCAGTATGCGTCCGGTCGCGCAGATTTCGGTGGAACGGAAAACATCGCTTCCCAATGTTTTCTCAAGGTCGAGGGAGGGCCACCGCTTCATGCAGGCGAGACGCTCGGCCTTTTCCCTGGCTCCCCTGTGAATCGGGAGCGGGAAAAGCACCACCCGCACGGTGATGTCACGGGCTACCTCCGGCGTCTCCCGAAAAAGCCGCGCCAAGGCCGCCGACGCCTGATGGCAGAAGGGGCAGTCGGGATCAGCGATGAAAAACACCTCCTGCTTCCCGGAACCGAAGGAAGCCACGGCCACCCTGCGCAGTTCGCGCACCAGCGTTGCGGGGACCGGCTTCGCATTGAGCTCCGCCATCCGTTCCGCGGTGAGATTGCGTCCCCTGCGGTCCAGCACCTGTCCGATCAGGAGGTACCGCCCGGAAGCATCGGTGTAAAGCACCCCCTTTCCGCCGGGAGTTCGGACGGCAACCTCGCACAGGTGTCGCCCCAGCGAACGCACCTCAACGGCCGTAACCCCGCTTCTCCTGTCGAAGAAGAGCTCATTCAGGTCTCGAACACTCGGACAGGCTAAGCCACCAGAGATCGCAACCGCCAAACCGATCAGGAAGGCAATAACAGTCATAACACTTCTCACGGCATTTCCTCCTTTCTTCGCATAATTTTGCGGAGAAAAGTTAACCGCGGGAGACGAAAATGAACAAACGAACCTCAAGCCTTTTCAAAATCTTGCACCGCAAGCCTTCTCTCGAGTTAACTTCATCCATCGAATCGCTCCCAAGGGAGGAAGCGCCGTGAAAGCACAAAAACACACTCGAGCGCGGCCCCGAGTCAGCGAAGGCATCCGATTCCGACCGGCCATCGTCGTGCGCGACGCCAGCGGAAAACACGGTGTGCGTTACGCCACCAGGCGTCTGACGGTGAAAAGCGACCGGTTTCCTTTCCACTACGGGGACCTAGTGGAGCGCGTGCTCGCCGTTCTCGAAGAGCATTACCGCGACGCCTTCGAAGACGAAAAAGTCGTAGCCGTCATGGCGCTCGATGCGGTCTACTTTATCGGACACCGGGACTTCGAGGTCTTCTCCCGCCCCGTCATGGCGGCTTTTTGCCGCGATGAGGAGGCCGCTAGAGCCGTTCGCCGAGCCACAAGTCTCTATGAGGAATGCTACATGAATGAGGCGCATCACGAACGCCACATCAGACGCCTCTCCGGACAAGCTCCCGTCGTCACACCGGAACCGTAGCGGGCCATGGATGGAGCGAACCGATCTCAACATACATCCGGTGCGTCTACGGCGCCCACGACGCCCCACACCGCAGTCCGCTTTGCGGTGTACGGCGCGGCTGTGGTGCGTTTTCCTTTCAGGAACGCCCCTTCCCTCTCCGAGCTCGAAACCGCCGCCGGCAAATCCGTGGTCAAGTTCGCACGAGCGGAATACATCCGGCACTTCCATCGCGAAGTCAGGGATCGTCCCCTTGCGGCCTTTGAAAGGGCCGAAAAACTTCTACATCACATTCTTCGATCCTCCAAAAGCGACAATGGCGTCTTTCGCCTTCCCGTGGTGGTGTTCGACATGGCAATTGCTCCCTGGTTCCCTCGGGCGAGGTTTTGCTTCGTACCGGGAGGGTTCGAACGGAGGTTCCTCGAACAACTGGCGCGAGCCGCCGCAATGAGAATGCGCGAATACCTCATTCAGCGCTACCGTGCCGCGAGACGGCGCACCACACCCGCACTCACGCCGATCTACCTCGTCGTTCCAGACGAGATCAAGCTCATCTACGATCCCCGCTGGCAGGAAAAGCCGCTAAAGGAAGAAGAGTCGCGCCAGAATGAAACTGCCACGGGAAAAGGTGCCGCAACAGAAGCGGGCGCAAACCGCGGACCGCACACTACAACCGAAGGGCTCATTCAGCAAAACACGCTCAACTTTTCCCGAGCTTTCTAAAACGGTCGGAACTGCACGACGCCAGTCGGACGCCACGCCATTTCCAATCAATTTCTAATCAGGCGGCTGTCAGCATCGGCGCGTCCGTTTCGGACGCCTTCGACGAAAAGAGCGCATACCACTTTTCGTCCCGCACGGAAACCCGCACTCCGAGGCGCTTCAGGTACTCATGAAAGCGGCTCGCCATCTGCGGACTTACCGCCACGGAATGCCCGCTTTTCAGGGCCTTCGCGCCGGCGGCGAAGTCCATTTCCGATCCCACCACGGGATGATCATCGCCGAAGCACTCCTGGAAGCGCTTCCTGAAACAATGAGGACAAAAAAGGCCCCAAGCTTTAGAGGAATGTTGCGATCCACAGTATGCACACCGGCTTATCATGTTCGCTTCTCCTCCTCCCAGGTTTTTCTCCAACTGAACATCAGCCCAGGCGGTCGCTCAGAGGTTTTGAGGAAGGTCTCAGGGAAAAGACCTTAAGGAAGGGGCAATTCTAAGTTCAGTTCAGCTAGGCTCAGGAACCGGGGTTGGTCGCACCCCGTACCAAGCGCAAGCTGGCGGTGTTCCGCTTGCTCTTGCGGGGAGAGTCCCCACGATTCTCACGCACCAATCGCACCACCGGGTAGTAACTAACCGTCTCGCGGATGAACCCGTACTCGCGGTTGAGCTCGAGCACCTGCTCAAGCTCCTCCGGAGGCAACCGAGAGAGGTCCACCGAACGCGATGTGCGTCTCCCCACGGTGAGAATCAGCCGCCCTTCCGGCACCTTCGCCACATAAACGCCTCCCTCGGGAAGGCGCTCGCAGGCCCTTCGTAAGCGCTCGCGCACCGCCTCCCGCAAGTTTTCGAGGCGCAGGATCTCCATTGCGAGGCGGTGGTCCTCGGCCATGAGGCGGCGCAATTCTTCGTCAGGTTCGATCTCGGAATGTTCCCTTGCGGAGCGGTATACCGCCCCGAGGAACACCCGCTCGCAAGCCTCCCGCACGCGGCAATACGCACATTGCCAAGAATCCGCCGGGAGCTCCCGCGCGTCGAGGCGCCCTTCGGCCGCCTCTCGCACCCGTGCCAGCCGGGTACTCACTTTCCTGTGGAACCCCGGAATCGCATAACCCAAGAAGATCCGTTCCACGCGCTCCGGATCTCCCGAATCCGCGCCCCGAACCGCAACCTCGTTCAGCTCGAGGCGGTCTTCGGATCGCACATAACGAAACCGCACCTCCATTTGCGCCCCGTTGTTTTTGTTCTTGTAGATGAGGGCTCCCCCCACTTCGTCAAGGTCGTCGAACACCACCCGTCCCGAATCGGGCAAAACCAGGCTCCCCGCACCGGAAAGAGTGACCATGTAAAGTCCGAGCTGGACTAGGTAGGGCTTTACATTGCGAAAAAGTTCGTCCCTCGCGCGGTCCCGGGCGTTGCGCAATACCTTCTCAAAGTGCGCCGTGGACACCGCCTTGTGATCAATCACTTCAGGGCGAGCGGTCTCTGGATTGACCACCAAGAAGTCCATGTGCCCGTGGAGGGCGTTTTCGAAGACCGCTTCCCCGCAGATGAGACACCGCCCCGATTCCACGAACTCCGAAGGCGACACTTCCGGTAGCTCGGCCACATCCGCAGGCACCTGTTCGCCAAGCACTTCCACCCCTGCGGCTCGCAGAAGAGCGGCGTAGGCCTCCTCGTGAATTTCCCCATCCCTGAAAATGTGGCGCAAGCGCAGATCCGCTTCGTCCTCCGCTTGCCCCGTCAGAAGAAGGTAAAGCTTCCTCGCGCAGTAACCCGCCACCGAGGGAGAAAGGTAAAACTTCATCCGATCTCGGGGGCGCTCTCCCCGCACCCCTTCAAGCGCTTCAACAGAGTAGGTGCGCTCGATGTAGGCCATGTCAGCTCAGCGAATTGGTGTTCTTACAACTCATAATTTTAACGCCGCTTCACCACGAAAGCACGCATTAAGGCGTCCAGATCCCTCCGCCAGCGCAGGCCCCGTCAAACCGTGAAGACCGCAAGGAGCACCCAAAACACCACCGAAGCCCTCTAAACTCTCTGGACTCGATTTTTTATCGATAAGTTTTCAAAAAACTCTTATCGATAAGTTTTCTCTTAAAGCTTATCGATTGAGCAATGCAAACAGGCCGGCGAAAAGAAGGGAAAAGGTGCAGGCGAGTTCACCGAGAACGGAAAGAGGGGGAGGGAAAGCCCTGAGGTCTCGGAAGCGCATCTTCAAAAATTCCATCAGAAACAAAAGATAGCCCTGCGGGGAAGCGATGCGGAGGAAAGCACCGCATCCGTTTCGTCGTCCGGCCGCATAAGATCGTTGGCATCAATTGCAATACGGTATCTCCGCCGGGCGCTATGTTGAAAAGGCACACCACTAGGTCGGGAGCTTCGTGATGAGCACACTCATCCTCACCGAAAAACCCCTAGTGGCCGAGCAATTTGCCAAAGCCCTCCGGGCCAAGTTCGACAGGGATTGCTACCGAACCCCCGACGGCCGCTACACCATTACCTGGGCCGTGGGGCATCTGCTCGAAATCGACGACGCCGTCGCTCCACAGGGGGAATGGTCGCTTGCGGATCTTCCCATTTTCCCGGCAAAGTTCCGTTACGCGCCCCGCGGTGGAAACGAAAAAAAGCGGCGCGAAGCCAAAGAGCGGCTCGAAGCCATACGAAAACTGCTTCGCGAAGCCGACCGCGTGGTGATCGCCACCGACGCCGGACGCGAGGGAGAGCTCATCGCCCGGCTCATTCTCCACCACGCCGGCTGGCGCAATTGGGACCGCACCTACCGCTTCTGGGTGTCCGAGTCCCTCACCCCCGAGGTGGTGCGCGACGGACTGGCCTCGCTCAAACCGGCTTCGGCTTACGACGACCTCTACCGATCGGCGCTCGCTCGTCAACACGCCGACTGGATCGTCGGGATCAACCTCACCCGGGCGGTGACCGCCAAGGTTCGAGAAGTGTTCGGCGTCCGGGGCGAGCTTTTCTCCCTCGGAAGGGTGCAGACGGCGGTGCTCGCCGTGCTCGCCGAACGCGAGCTCGCCATACGCAACTTCAAGCCCGAGGATTTTTGGACCGTGCATGCTTCCTTCGAAACCAGAGGACACAAGTTCACCCTCCCCCTCGTCGGAGGCGAGACAGTTCTGAAGTATCCTGAGGTGTCCGATCGGGAACTCAGCCCCGAGGAGGAAGCTGAAGCGGAAGCCGAAAAAGAAACCGCAGAGCGGGCTCCGACCAAGGGAAAGCGGTTTTCCCTCGCGCCTTACCGGTTCAAGCGGGAGCGCGACGCAAAGGAGGTGGTCCGATCATTGCCGTTGACCTTCACCGTGATCGAAGCGCGCCGAACGAAAGTGCGCGTTCCTCCTCCGCGACTCTTCAGTCTTACGGAGCTTCAATCCGAGGCCAACCGGCTGTGGGGCTGGTCCCTGAAAAAAACCCTCGATGTGGCGCAAAGCCTTTACGAACGCCACCAGCTCATTTCCTATCCCCGCTCGGACTCCGAGCACCTCGGGGATGCCAATCGGGGGCTCATCCTCGGAGTGCTCCGCAAGCTCGGACATCCCGACCCGGACGGCGCCGTGCGCCGAGCCGGAAAGCATGTCTTTGACGACTCAAAGCTCACCGATCATCACGCCATCATCCCAAACGACTCAAAGGAGGGGAAAAGGCTCACCCCTGATGAGGAGAAGCTCTATGACCTCATTGTGGCTCGAACCTTCGCCGCTTTCGACGAAGCGGGCGAAGACGAAAAGCTCACCCTAGTGCTCGAGGCCGGTGGGTACCGGTTCGCCGCGAGCGGCCGTGCCGAGGTGAAGGAGGGCTGGCGACGCTGGTACCGGCCTTACATGAGGAAACCCGCCGAGCTCGCCCTGCCCCCTCTTAAGGAGGGGGAGCGGGTCCTTCGCCGCGAGATCAAAGTCTCCCGCGGAAGGACGCAACCCCCACCCCGGTTCACCGAGGGGTCCATTGCTAAAAGTCTCATGCGGAATGTGTGGCGCTATGTGAAGGATGCTCGCTTGCGGAAAGTTCTCCGCGAGGCGGATGGGATCGGCACGCCGGCCACTCGGCCGGAAATCGTCGAGACGCTCAAACGGCGAAACTACATACGGGTTGCGCGTGAGCGTGTCCATGTAACGGATCGGGGCCTTCAGGTAGCCGCTCTCTGCCAGAAGCTCGCTCTCTCCGTGGGAGACATCGCCCTCACCGCGGTCTGGGAGACCATGCTTTCCCGCATCGCTCAGGGACAGGGCGACTACGAATCCTTCATGCGGCAGATCAAAAAAAGCGTGGCTCAACAGGTGGAGCGCATAAAGAAAGCCGATTCGACCTTCAAGGAGCTCTTTGAAAGCGCCCTCTCCCTTTCGGTGTCCTGTCCCGCCTGCGGGGCGCGTCTTGTGGTCGGTGCGAAAGGCGCTTTTTGTTCCAGAGAGTGCGGATTTCGGCTTTTTCGGCGGGTTTACGGCCGCGATCTCAGCGATCGGGAAATGGAGGAACTCATCGCCAAAGGACGCCTCGGCCCCAAGACTCTTCGCTCCAAGGCGGGCAGGAGTTATCAGGGAATCCTCATACTGGATAAGAAAACCGGAAGGGTCTCCGTGGAATTCAGCCGAAAAAGGGAGGTGAAAAAGGAAAAATCCTTCAAGGCCCCTAAGCGTTACAAAAAGTTTATCACGCCATACGAAGGCTAAAAGGAAGTGGCGTGGTAAACCTCTTTAACGCTTTTGGCCGCTAGAAAGCGGTAAAGGGGGAGTCTGGACAAAAAAAAAAAAAAAAAAAAAAAAAAAAAAAAAAAAAAAAAAAA
>NZ_JAIFYA010000003.1:300000-498460 GCF_019688735.1 Thermosulfurimonas sp. F29 | reverse complement strand
TTGAAAATAAAACGACGATTCCTAATTTATCTCGAAGCCGACTTGCTAATTTTTCTATCCCCCTCCCCCCACTCCCCATTCAGCAAAAAATCGCCCAGATCCTCAAGGCCGTGGACGACAAAATTGAGGTTGAAGAGAAAAAGAAAGAGGCCCTTCAGGCCTTTTTCAAAACCATGCTCCACCATTTGATGACGGGTAAGATAAGGGTTAAAATTAAAAGTAAGAATTTCAATTCGGAGTAAGGCATGGAAGCGCTGGTAAAGATCACTTCCAAAGGGCAGGTTACCATTCCCAAAAAGATACGGGAGCTTCTAGGTACGAATGTGGTGCGCTTCAGAGTGATAGAAGGGAAGATCGTCCTTGAACCAGTTAGGGATGTGGGCGGAATATTCAAAAAATATGTCAAGAAGCCCCTTTCCCATGAGAAAGAGCGCGAGATCGCCTGGCAAAAAGTAGCGGATGAGTACCGTAATATTCCCTGACACCAATGTCCTTTTGCGTTACCTTCTGGCCGATGTTGAGGAACAATACCAGGAAATTCGCCCTTTCTTTGAAGCTTTAAAACAAGGCCGTCAAAAAGCCGTTATCCTCTCGGAAGTTTTCTTAGAGACCTTTTATGTGCTTACCAAGACCTACGGTATTCCCACTGGAGAAGCCGCGGAAGCGCTGAAAGATCTCCTGCTTTACAAAGGTGTGCTCAACCGAGATAAGAGTCTGTTGCTCGAAGCTTTCAACTTATTTCTTGAATCTAAAGGGCTCAGTTTGCTTGATTGTTTTCTGTGCATAAAAGCTCGAAAACAAAAAGGAAAAATTTTAACCTTTGACGAGAAATTGAAGCGCAAATGTTCGTAGTTTATTAAGGATTAAACTCAATGCCTTTAGGCTCGGAAAGAAAGGCCGTCCAGGACGCTCTCATAAGATACGCCGGAGAGGTCGGCTGGGAATATGTTCCGCCGAAAGAGGCCCTGAGGCTCCGCGGGGGAGAGCGCGGGCTTATCTTCAGCGAGATCTTTTGCGAGCAATTGGTAAAACTCAACAACGGCTTCTTTGAACCCCATTACGCCGACAACCTCGTAAAGAAGCTTGAAAAGCTTCCGCCGGGCATCGAGGGGAACCTTGTCGCCTGGGAGTATTTCAAGAGACTCAAGACCGTTTTCGTTCCCCAGGAGAGACGGGAACGGAATGTTCGCTTTGTGGACGAAGACAATCTCGCCCGCAACACCTTTCATGTGACCGACGAGTGGGCTTTTTCCAACGATTACCACCGGAACCGTTATGATGTGGTCTTTCTCATAAACGGTTTCCCGGTTCTCTTTGTGGAGACCAAGGCCGCGCACAAGATCGAAGGCATAGGTGAGGCCCTGGATCAGGTGCGCCGCTACCACCGGGAAACTCCCGAGGCCCTGACCCTGCTTCAGGTCTACACCCTGACGCATATCATTCGCTTTTACTACGCCGCGACCTGGAACCTTTCCGGCAAGGCCCTTCTCAACTGGCGCACCGAGACGAAAGACGCCGACTTTGAGATCCAGGTTAAGGCCTTTTTTGACCGGAGACACATCGTAGAGATTCTTCTTTATTACATCCTTTTCACTCGCCGGGATGAGGAGCTTAAAAAGGTGGTTTTGAGGCCGCATCAGATACGGGCGGTGCGGAAAATTCTTTCCCGGGCGGAGGACTCAAAGAAACACCGCGGCCTCATCTGGCACACCCAGGGAAGCGGCAAAACCTACACCATGATCGTTTCGGCCAAACTCATCCTGGAAAACCCGCTCTTTGAGAACCCCACCGTAATCATGCTGGTTGACCGAAACGAACTCGAACAGCAGCTTTTCGGGAATCTGGCCTCGGTGGGCTTGAAAGTTGAGGTTGCGAAATCCAAAAGACACCTTCAGGAGCTTCTGGCGAGCGACCACCGAGGGCTTATCGTCTCCACCATTCAGAAGTTTGAAGGGATGCCCGAGGCCATAAACACTAGGCGGAACATCTTCGTGCTGGTGGATGAGGCCCACCGCACCACCGGCGGAAAACTCGGAAATTATCTCATGGGAGCCCTTCCGAACGCCACTTTCTTCGGCTTTACCGGCACCCCCATTGACAAATCCGCCCACGGCAAGGGCACCTTCATCACCTTCGGCATTGACGACTCCCCTTACGGCTACCTCGACAAATACGGCATTGCCGAATCCATCGAGGACGGCACCACCGTAAAGCTCCACTACAGCATCGCTCCCGGGGAACTCAAGCCGGACAAAGAGGTGCTCGACCGGGAGTTCCTTTCGCTTTCCGAGGCCGAAGGAGTGAGCGACCCGGAGGTGCTCGACAGGATACTTGATAAGGCGGTTACCCTAAAGAACATGCTCAAAAGCCCGGAGCGGGTGGAAAAGGTGGCCCGCTATGTGGTGGACCATTTTCGGAATTATGTGGAGCCGCTGGGATACAAGGCTTTCCTCGTAGCGGTGGATCGAGAGGCCTGCACCTTCTACAAGGAGGCCCTGGACAGGTTGTTGCCGCCGGAATACTCGGCGGTGGTCTTCAGCCCCTTTCACAACGACCCTCCGCATCTCAAGAAATATCACCTTGCGGAAGAGGAAGAAAAGCGACTGCGGAAGGCCTTTCGCGACCCGGAGAAGCTCCCCAAGATCCTCATAGTGACCAACAAGCTTCTCACCGGCTTCGACGCCCCCATCCTTTACGCCATGTATCTTGACAAACCCATGCGGGACCATGTGCTTCTTCAGGCCATCGCCCGCGTGAACCGACCTTATGAGGATGAGGCGGGCCGGGCCAAACCCTGCGGCCTCATCATCGACTTTGTGGGCATATTCGACAACCTCAAAAAGGCCCTGGCCTTTGACTCAGGCGACATCGAAGGCGTGGTGGAAGACATAGAAAAACTTAAGGAGCGTTTCCGGGAACTTATGGAAGGGCCGGCTGCGGAATATCTTTCGCTCGTTTCCAGGGAACCTCCGGACAAGGCCGTGGAAGCGGTGCTGCAGTATTTTCTTGCGGACGCCCCAAGGCATGAGTTTTACGAGTTTTACCGGGAACTCTCCAACCTTTACGAAATCCTTTCCCCGGATGCTTTCTTAAGGCCTTACCTTGAAGGTATTCAACCTTTTACGCAGCATTGAAAATCTCATTTCTAAAGAGGTCAAAATCAACCCCTTTTTGGTCTCTATTGGGGAGAAGGCCGAAGCCCTGGCCAGACAATTTCGCGAGAGACTGAAAAGCGCCGAAGAAATTCTTGAAGAGCTGAAAAAGATCATTGAGGAGATCAACCAGGCCCGGGCCGAGATGGCCGAAAAAGGCATGAGGAAAGAGATTTTTGCTATTTACTGGCTTCTCAAGCCCGAAATCAAGGATGCTGAGAGGGTGGCAAGAAGCACCGTGGAAGCCTTTGAAAGATATCCGCACTGGCAGACCAGCGAAGAACAGGAACGGAAGCTCAAGATCGAACTCAATCGAATTTTGATCAAAGAGGGCGGCCTTGATGCCCGCAGGGCTGCGGAACTTACCAAGGAAAAGATCATAAAGTCTCTCAGGGTTATTGGGGCATGATGGACATTGCCGAATTCAAAAAAGAGGTTCGTCGCTGGGCTGAAAAGGTGGGAGTTTCTCCGAAAGAGATTCATGTGCGCAGGATGCGCAGGAAGTGGGCCAGCTGTTCAAGCAAGGGAAGACTCACTTTCTCTTATGATCTTCTCTCTCAACCGGAGGACTTCCGGACTTATGTTATCGTGCATGAGCTTTTGCACCTGCGTTATCCCAACCACGGAAAGATGTTTCGGGCTTTAATGAAGGTTTATACAAAATTACCCTGAGTGACGGTGCCCACGGGGCCCGTCTGGTGCCCAAGTGGTGCCCATATCGATCTCACGATTTCTCCAATTTTCTCGCAAAATCATATCAAAAATGGCGGAAGCGCATGGGAATCGAACCCACCCGCCGCCGTTTCCGACGGCGCACCGGGTTTGAAGCCCGGGGGGGCCACCAGGCCCCTGGCGCTTCCGCTCCACGGCTGCCGGGCACCCCTGCGGCACCCGGAGAGCCCGGCTACCGTTGCTCCCTTTCGGGCCTGGCGGGGTTCACCGGGATCCGTCGCGCAGGACCCGGCAGCCAATCCCCAATTTTAAACCCTTAACGGTGGAAAATAAAGTAGCCTACCAGATATTTGAGGGAGGCCGCCGCCGTGGCAAAAAAGAGTCCCCACTTAATGGGGCGTTCCGGAATGCGTTTTTGCAACCTGGCGCCCCAGTAAGCCCCCAGGAGACCCCCCGCTCCAAAAAGAGCGGCCAGTAGGGGGTCGGGACGGGTAGCCGCCCCGGCTCCGGGGCCAAAAGTGTAAAACACGATGCCGAAAATAGAGGCCGTCAGGGTGGTGGCCAGGGTGGTCCCGGATACCGCGTGTACGGGAAGACCCAGGATGGAAACCAGGAAGGGGGCCAGGATGGCCCCTCCGCCGATCCCGTAAGCCCCTCCTACAATCCCCACTACCGTACTTACCGTGGCCACCAGGGGTACGGATATTCCGTATTCCCTTCCGCCAAAACGGAAATAGATATGCCTCCATCCCGCAGAGACGATCTCCACCCTGAAAGAATTCCCCGAGGCAAGAGGCGACCCCCGCCGGCCCAGACTTCGAAAGACCCTGAAAGACAGGTAGAGAAGAACGAACCCCACCAGGAAGCGGAATCTCTTCGGCGAGGCCAGAAAATGAATCCGCAGGAGGTAGCCCAGGAACATTCCGGGCACCACACCGCCGATCATGATCAAACTCAGCGGTACATTTAATCGATCCTCCTTCCAGTAACGCCATAAGGCCGGAGGGATGGTAAACAGGTTGTATAAGAGGTTGGTGGCCGAGACCCCGGGAGAGGTATAATGCAGGATGGAAAATTGAACGGGAAGAAGCAAAAAGGCTCCGGTTATTCCCCCCATGACCCCAAAAAAGGCGAGAAAAAAGGTGATTAGAGGTGGTAGAAAGACCCAGGTTTCCACTCCGGAAACGGGGAAGGTGATCTTCAAAAAGTCCATAATTTCTTATATGGTATTAAGGCGCAGGTTCGCAAGAGGAGGCCGATATGCTTTCTTATTTTCTCTCGGAGGAGGAAAAGATCCTGGTGGACCTGATCGATCGCATCGGGCGCGACTACATCGCTCCCTTCGCCCTCCGCTGGGACGAGGAGGAAATCTACGATCCCCGCCCCATCGAGGCCCTGGCCAAAGCCGATCTCTTCGGACTCATTATTCCCGAGGAATACGGGGGTCTGGGGTGGGGCAGTTTTCGGCTCTGTCTGGCCATGGAGCACCTCTCCAGATACTGTCCCGGGGTGGCCACCACCTACGCGGCAAGCTTTCTGGGGGCCTACCCCATTCTTCTTTTCGGTTCCAAGGCCCAGAAGGAGCGGTATCTTCCGGAGGTGGCCCGGGGGCGCAAGCTCTGTGCCTTTGCCCTTACGGAACCCCAGGCCGGAAGCGACGCCGCGGCCATTCAGACCAGGGCCGAACGGGACGGAGATTACTATGTGCTCAACGGGATCAAACAGTGGATCACCAACGGGGGTATCGCCGACATCTACATCGTGATCGCCCTCACGGATCCCCGAAAGGGCACCCGCGGAGCCAGTGCCTTCATCGTGGAGAAGGGAGATCCCGGTTTTGCGGTGGGCCGGAAGGAAAAGAAGATGGGGCTTCGGGCCTCGGTTACCACGGAGCTCTTTTTCACCAATTGCCGGATTCCTAGGGAGAGACTGCTGGGCAAGGAGGGATTCGGCTACATCGTGGCCCTCAGGACCCTGGATTACGCCCGGGTGGGGGTGGGGGCTCAGGCCGTGGGACTGGCACAGGGAGCCATGGAACTGGCCCTGAGGCATGCCCGGCATCGGGTTCAGTTCGGTCAGCCGGTCTATCACTTTCAGGCCGTAAGTCACACCTTTGCCGAGATGGCCGCCCGCATCGAGGCGGCCCGCTCCCTGGTTTATCAGACCGCCCGCAACATCGACGCCGGGATCAGGGAAATCTCCGGCCCCTCGGCCATGGCCAAGGCCTTCGCCACCGATGTGGCCATGTGGGTGACCGAACGGGCGGTGCAAATGATGGGAGGCTACGGCTACATGCGCGACTACGGGGCGGAAAAGCTCATGCGGGACGCCAAGTGCCTCCAGATTTACGAGGGCACCAACGAGATCCAGCGCAATGTAATCGCCAGAGAACTGCTTAAACACTACAGGGATTAGGGGGAACCATGCATCTCATAGTGTGTATGAAGCCCGTACCCAAACCGGGAACCGTCAAGGTGGATCCCGAAACCCAGACTCTCAAGAGGGAAAGCGCGGAACTGTTGCTGAACCCTCCGGATCTCTACGCCCTGGAGATGGCGGTTCAACTTAAGGAAAAACACGGGGGGAAGGTGACCGCCCTGATGATGGGCCCTCCGAATGCGGCCCCCCTCCTCCGGGAGGCCTACGCCCTGGGAGCGGACGAGATGGTCCTTCTTTCGGACCGGGCCTTTGCCGGCTCGGACACCCTGGCCACCAGCTACATCCTTTCCCGGGCCATCCTCAGGCTCGAGCCCTTCGACCTGGTGCTCATGGGGAAGGCCTCCATAGACGGAGAGACCGCCCAGGTGGGGCCGGAAACCGGGGCCTGGCTCGGGGTCCCGAGCATCGTCCAGATCCGGGATTTGCGCCGGGAGGGTGAACGCTGGGTGGCCACGCGGATCACCGACGGTTTTGAGGAGGACCTCGAATGGAGCGGTCCGGCGGTCCTCACCGTGGAACCGGAAGCGAACCAGCCCCGACCGCCCTCCCTTAAAAGACTCCTTGGGGGGAGAAATCTCGAACCCCGGGTCCTTTCCGCGGAGGATCTCCGGTGTGATCCGGAAAAACTGGGGCTCTCCGGTTCTCCCACCCGGGTGCTCGGGGTCTTCGCTCCCTCCTACGAAAAGGAACGGGTGGTGCTTTCGGGAGAACCCGAAGAGGTGGTTGAGGAACTGGTGTCCCTTCTGGCGAGCCGGGGACTCATTTAGGAGGTCGCTATGGGTGGATTCTGGATTTACGGTCAGTGGCAGGAGGAGGATTTCCATCCGGTGGTGTACGAGCTTCTCTCCGTGGCCCGCAGGCTGGCTCCCCGGCTGGGGGAGAGGGTGACGGTGGTGGTACTGGGGGCCGAGGATCGGCGCGAACAGGCGGAGACCCTTCTGGCCTACGGGGTGGACGAGGTGCTGTGTCTGGTTCACCCGGAGCTTTCCTACTTTCGCGACGATGTTTACGCCGCCGTGCTCGCCGAGGCCGTAAGGGAGAGGACTCCCGCGGTTTTTCTTTTCGGCGCCACCGCGGAGGGGCAGGCCCTGGCCCCGCGGCTGGCCGGACTTCTGGAACTGGGGCTCACGGCTCACTGCACCGACTTTGAGGTGGACGAGGAGGGCCGTCTGGTGCAGATCCGGCCCTCCTTCGGCGAGAATGTGATGGCCCGGATCGTCTCCCGAACCAGGCCGCAGATGGCCACCGTGCGCCCCGGGGTCTTTCCCAGGGCCGAACCCGTGGCCGAACCCCGGGGCCTGGTGGAGGAGGTGAAGCTTTCGGCGGTACCGAGAAGCGCTATCCGGCGGAAAGCCCGGCGCCGCCTTCCGAGAAAGGAAAGTCCCCTTTCCGGGGCCCGGGTGGTGGTGGCCGGGGGAAGAGGCCTTCAGAACCGGGAAAACTTCGCCAGGCTCTTCGAACTGGCCGAGCTCCTCGGGGCGGCGGTGGGAGCCACGCGACCGGTCTGTCACCTGGGGTGGATCTCCGAGGACCACATGATCGGGGTTTCGGGGGAGACCGTGTCTCCCAAACTTTACCTCGGTTTCGGAATCTCCGGAGCCCTTCAGCACACGGTGGGAATCGAGGGAGCGGAGGTGGTGGTGGCGGTGAACACCGATCCGGAAGCTCCGCTTATGAAGCGGGCGGACATCGCCGTGGTGGGGGATGCCACCAGGATACTCCCCCTTCTCATTCGGAGGATCAGGGGAATCAAGGAGGGCAACCATGGAACTTAAGGACAGGGTGGCCCTGGTGACCGGAGCTTCCCGGGGTATAGGCCGGGCGGTGGCGGTGGAATTGGCCCGGGCCGGAGCCAGGGTGGCGGTGAACTACGCCGCCTCCGAGGAGGCGGCCCGGGAGGTGGTGAAAGCCATCGAGGAGCTGGGGGGACAGGCGATTCCGGTGAAATTCGATGTCTCGGACCCGGAGGAGGTCTCCCGCGGGATTAAAGAGGTGGAGGAGGCCCTGGGAGGGATCGAGATACTGGTAAACAACGCCGGGATCACCCGGGACGGGCTTCTTGCGCGCATGAAGGAGGAGGACTGGGAACGGGTCCTTTCCGTGAACCTCAGGGGGGCCTTTCTGGTCACCAGAGCCGTGCTTCCCGGAATGATGAAACGGCGCTGGGGACGGATCGTAAACATCTCCTCGGTGGTGGCCTTTTCCGGCAATCCCGGCCAGACCAACTACGCGGCCTCCAAGGCCGGGCTGGTGGGGTTTTCCCGGTCGCTGGCCCTGGAGGTGGCCCGACGGGGAATCACCGTGAATGTGGTGGCCCCCGGTTTCATCGAGACCGACATGACCGCGGCCCTTCCGGAAAAGGCCCGTGAGGCCTTGCTCTCCCGGGTGCCCATGGGCCGGGCCGGAACCCCGGAAGAGGTGGCCCACGCTGTGGTCTTTCTGGCCTCGGAAAAGGCCTCCTACATCACCGGCACGGTCCTCCATGTGAACGGAGGCCTCTGGTGAGCGAAAAATCCAGAGTTCCTCCGGTTATTCTTAAAGGTTCGGCGGCGGGTTTTCCGGGATGCGAGAAAGGATAAAGCGGGAAGCCCGATAGACTTGAAATTTTGAAAATATAGGCTAAAAGCAAGCCAAGTTTCTCATGGAAAAGGAGGTGACCCATGTCCGTAGAGGAGAAGGTGATCAAGATCATCGCGGAGAAATTGAATGTATCCGAGGATCAGGTGAAGCCTGAGGCCTCCTTCGTGGACGATCTGGGGGCCGATTCTCTGGATCTGGTGGAGCTGGTGATGGCCATGGAGGAGGAGTTCGGCATGGAGATTTCCGACGAGGAGGCCGAGAAACTGCGCACGGTGGGGGATGTGTTAAATTATGTAAAGGAACGGGTCAAGGAAGCCTAGTCAGGAGACTCGTACATGAAAAGACGGGTGGTGGTTACCGGTCTCGGGGCCATATCCCCGCTGGGGATCGGAGTGGAGGAAAGCTGGAGAAAGGCCGTTTCCGGGGAATCGGGGATCGGCCCCATTACCAAGTTTGACGCCTCGGGACTTCCGGTGCGCATTGCCGGGGAGGTTAAGGGGTTCCGCCCCGAGGAGTTCATGGACAAAAAGCTGGTCTCCAGGGTGGATGTATTCATTCAGTATGCCATTGCGGCCGCTCGTATGGCTCTGGCCGACGCCGGGCTCCCGAAAACGGACCTGGGTCCGCGGGCCGGGGTGGTTATCGGCGTGGGGATGGGCGGCATGGGAGTGGTGGAGCAGTACACCTTGGTGCTGCGGGAGCGGGGCTGGCGAAGGGTGACGCCCTTTTTCATCCCCATGGTCATTCCCAACATGGCCGCGGGTCAGGTGGCCATCCTTTTCGGGGCCAGGGGGCCCAACACGGCGGTGTGCACGGCCTGCGCCGCGGGCAATCACGCCATCGGCGAGGCCTTTCGTCTCATCAGGGAGGGAATCGCCGACATAATGATCTGCGGGGGCACGGAAAGTCTGATCACCCCTCTTTCGGTAAGCGGATTCGCGGTGATGAAGGCCCTTTCCACCCGGAACGACGAACCGGAACGGGCGAGCCGTCCCTTTGACGCCCGGCGCGACGGTTTCGTTATGGCGGAGGGGTGCGGTATTCTGGTGCTGGAGGCCCTGGAACACGCTAAGCAGCGCGGAGCCCGGATCTATGCCGAACTTGCGGGCTACGGACTCACCGCCGACGCCCATCACATGACCGCTCCCCATCCGGAGGGGGAAGGGGCGGTGCGCTGCATGGAAATGGCCCTTGCCGATGCGGGACTCCGGCCCGAGGAGGTGGACTACATAAATGCCCACGGCACCAGCACGCCGCTCAACGACGCCGCCGAGACCAGGGCCATCAAGAAGGTATTCGGGGAGCACGCCTATCGGCTGGCCGTCTCCTCTACCAAGTCCATGACCGGGCACCTTCTCGGTGGGGCCGGGGGGCTCGAGGCGGTGTTCACGGTTAAGGCGGTGGCCGAGGATCTGGTCCCCCCCACCATCAATTACGAAGAGCCCGATCCGGACTGCGACCTGGATTATGTGCCCAACGAGGCCCGGAAGATGACCGTGCGGGTGGCCATGACCAACGCCTTCGGCTTCGGGGGAACCAACGCCGTTCTGGTCTTCAAAAAGTGCGAGGAATAAGGCCTATGAGGATCGTTCTGGCCTCCGATCACGCCGGCTTCAACCTCAAGGAACGCATCAAGGCCTTTCTTCGGGACAGCGGGCACGAGGTCCTGGATGTGGGCTGTTCGAACTGTGAGTCGGTGGACTATCCGGTTTTCGGGGCCAAAGGGCTCAAGAAACTCCTTTCCGGAGAGGCCGAAAGGGGGATATTCATCTGCGGCACCGGCCTGGGGATGACCATTCTGGCCAACCGGTTTCCGGGGATCCGTGCGGCTCTATGCCACGACTGTTATACGGCGCGCATGTGCCGTCTTCACAACGACGCCAATGTGCTTACCATGGGCGGACGCGTGATCGGAGAGGCCCTGGCCCTGGAGATAGTAAGGATCTTCCTGGAAACCCCTTTTGAGGGAGGGCGACACGCCCGACGACTGGAACTCATCGAGGAATACGCACGGAGTCTTAAAAATGTATGAACACCTGAAAGAGGTCGATCCGGAGATCTGGCACACGATCCGGGCCGAAGCGGAGAGACTGTCCGCGGGCCTGGAGATGATTGCCTCGGAAAACCTGGCCTCCCGGGCGGTGATGGAGGCCGAGGGGTCACCTCTCATGAACAAGTACGCGGAGGGTTATCCCCGGGCCCGTTATTACGGCGGTTGCGAACATGTGGATCGGGTGGAGGAACTGGCCCGGGAGCGCCTCAAGATGCTCTTCGGCGCCGAGTACGCCAATGTGCAGCCCCACTCCGGCACCCAGGCCAACATGGCCGTTTACTTCGCGGTGCTCGAGCCCGGGGACACCATTCTTTCCATGAACCTGGCGCACGGGGGACACCTCTCCCACGGGGCCCCGGTGAACTTTTCCGGAAGGTTTTACCGCATCATACACTACGGGGTTTCCCGCGACACCGAGACCATAGATTACGAGGAGGTCCGCAGGCTGGCCCTGGAGCATCGTCCCCGGATGATCGTGGCCGGGGCCAGTGCCTATCCACGGGTGATCGATTTCGAGGCCTTCTCCCGGATTGCCCGGGAGGTGGGGGCTTACCTGATGGTGGACATGGCTCACATCGCCGGGCTGGTGGCCGCGGGAATCCATCCCTCGCCCGTACCCTTTGCGGACTTCGTGACCTCCACCACTCACAAAACCCTGCGCGGCCCCCGGGGAGGTTTTATCCTGGCCCGGGAAAGATACGCCAGGCTTATCGACAAGACCGTTTTTCCGGGCATCCAGGGCGGACCGCACATGAACATCATTGCGGCCAAGGCGGTGTGCTTCAAGGAGGCCCTTTCGCCCGAGTTCAAGACCTATCAGCAGCAGGTGGTGGCTAACGCCAGGAGACTGGCGGAGGTGCTTTCCGCCGAGGGATTCCGCCTGGTCTCGGGTGGCACGGACAACCATCTTCTCCTGGTGGACCTCACCCCTCAGGGGATTACCGGGGCCGAGGCGGAGGAGTTACTTTCCCGGGCCGGGATCACGGTGAACAAGAACGCCATTCCCTTTGATCCCCGACCTCCCCGGGTTACCAGCGGTATCCGGATCGGGACGCCGGCGGTGACCACCCGGGGCATGCGGGAGCCGGAGATGGAAAAGATCGGCGAATGGATGGCGGCCGTCCTCAAAAATCCGGGAAACGAAAGCCTTCTCCGGGAGATCCGGGGAAAGGTGGCGGAGCTTTGCGCCGAATTTCCGGTCTATCCCCGTCTTCTGGAATGAGTCGCCCCCCCTGGCCGGAATACTTCATGCTGCTGGCCAAGATGGTGGCCCTGCGTTCCGGGTGCAATTCCCGTCCCTCAGGGGCGATAATCGTAAAGGACCGGAGGATCCTGGCCACGGGTTACAACGGTCCCATGCCCGGGGCCTGGCACTGTACGGATCGGGGGCCGGGATACTGCTTTCGCCGGGAAAAAGGCATCCCGGACATAGACAAGTACAACTTTTGCCGGGCCACCCACGCCGAGGCCAACGCCATCGCTCAGGCCGCCCGCTTCGGTATCTCCGTGGAGGGGGCGGAGCTATACTGCACGCTGGCCCCCTGTTATGTGTGCTTGAAACTCATCGCCTCGGCGGGGATAAAGGCGGTCTATTACGAATACGATTACGAGAGCCGGGACTTTGAGCGGGATCGTTTCTGGAAGGAAGCCATTGCGGAGGCGGGGCTGGTGGAGTTCCGTCAGGTCAGGGTCTCGGAGGAGACCCTCAGGGCCCTTTCGGAGATTCTGCCTTATCCCACCTCGCGCCGGCGTCTCAAACCCACCGAATTCCTCACGGTTTTCGAGAACGGGGGCCGCTATCGAATCCCTCACCCCGAGGCCCTGCTGAACCAGCTTCGCTACCAGGCCAGGCTTTCTCCCTGTCTTGAGGAGGTAACCTTCGAGCTGGAGCATCCTGGGGACTTCGAGGCCGACTTTTCCGGGGAGGTGATCTTCCCCCACCCGGGGGAGAGCCTTCCGGTGACCGTGGGAGGCTACTCCGGCACCTTTTCCCTTTCTCCGGAGGGGAGGCTCGAGCTTCTCTTTGACCGGATGGATCTTTCCGGACTCAGGAAGGTCCTGGGGCTTGCGGTGTCGCTGGCCCGGGAGATGGAAAAGCCCCCCGAACCCTTCCTGGCCCTGCACCTGAAGGCCCTTGACCTGGGGGAAGAATAGGCTATATTTGGAATCTGGCGGCTGGGGGGTCGTCTAATCGGCAGGACAGTGGGCTCTGGACCCACCGGTCTAGGTTCGAATCCTAGCCCCCCAGCCAAATTCTTTTAGTAAACCAGGACCTTGTCGCTCTCCCGGATCATCTGGTAAAAGGCCTTACGGCCCGCGGGAGTGACTTTGTCGGAATGCACGCCGTGCATCCGTAGGGCCTTCTTTCAGCCGTACACCTCACCGCCGTCGTCCAGGAAAGTTTCGAGCTTACGGGCCACATCCAGGGGTTCGTTGCCCAGGGTTACCGTCTTCACCCCCTTGCCGGTAAGATAGATCCGCACCTCGTCTCCCTGAGAGAGGGCGAAATTGGCCAGCCTCAGAGCCTGCCAGACGGTTTCCACCTCGTCGGTGGTGATGACCAGAAGCAGTTTTCGGCCCTCCCCGGCGCGGGAATTTCCCATCCACGCTCCGAGAATCAGGAAAAGTCCTAAAAGGATCACCGGAACTTTTCGGAATTTCATGGGCGTCCTCCTTTACGCAGAAGTATTAAAAGGTCACGACGCGATCCGAATCCCTTATCACCTCGTAGAGGTCCTTTAGCGTGGAGAGGGGACAGAGTTCCCCTGCTTCCCTTTCCCGCAACTTCAAACAGGTGCCGCAGGCCAGGATCTCACCCCCTCCCGCCAGGAACTCTTCCAACTGCTCCCTGACCCTGAATGGGGGCTGATCCACCTCGGGGGCCTCCACCCCTTCTCCCATCAGAAAGACTCTGACCTCGTCCCCGGCCCTCAGGGCAAAGTTGGCCAGCCGCACGGCGTTCCAAGCCTTTTCGGGGTCCCTGGTGGTAATAACGATCCCCAGTTTCATGGCCTCCACCTCCCTCTGTGTTTTTGTATAAATACATAAACATATTTTTATCAGAAAGTCAAGCTAACAGGAAGGGTTTCCCGAAGGGTGGGGCGGCGGTGATTCCTTGAGTTAACGGTGCTCCAGTCGGGTCAGGATATACTTAACTCCTTCAGGCGGCAGGTGGAGGGACCGGGCGAGCTCCTCGGTAGAAAGCCGGGGATTCCGGGCCAGGGCTCGACGGGCCTCTTCGGTGAGCTCGTCCAGCCACTCCTCAAAGAGGAGTTTGAGACTCTCCGGGACCTCCCCGGGAAGGCTCTCGGCCTCTCCCATCCTAGAAATCATACCCTGACAGACCGAACGCGGGTCCACGCCCGCGTCAAAACACTTGGCCAGTCAGTAATAGACCATGGAGGGAACGCGTCCCTCTTCACCTTTGAATAGTTTCAGAAAAAACTTCTGTTGAGCCTCCTCGTCGAGAAGCGCATAGATCTGGGGAAGGAGAAAAAAGATCACCTCCTGCATCTCCTCCAGGGAAAGACCGGTTAGGCATTCCTTGAGTTCGGGTTTCATGGATTCTCCCCCACGAGGGATTGGGCCAGGGCAAAGAGGTCAAAGACCCGGGGTTTACTCAACCGGTAAAACACATAAGGCCCCGATTTGCGGCTGGTGACCAGACCGGCCAGTTTCAGCTCCCGTAGATGATGGGAGACCAGGGGTTGCGATATTTCCAGGCGGTTTACCAGCTCCCCAACGGAAGCCTCCTTTTCGCGCAACTCGTGAAGGATGCGGAGACGATTTTCGTCCCCCAGGATCTTGAAAAGGACGCTCAATTGCCGGATACCCTTCCTTTCCATCCTCAAATAGTATAACATATTTCAGATTTTTTTCAGGAGGTTTTTTTACGAATGGGAATAATAAGGGATCTCGGGGAAACTTACCTTGCGGGAAACTACCGGCGTTTTCCGGTGGCCTTCGTGCGGGGGCAGGGCACCCGGCTCTGGGACGAGGAGGGGCGTGAGTATCTCGATTTTTGCGCCGGGATTGCGGTCTGTGCCCTGGGGCACTGTCCGGAGGAGGTGGTCTCCGCCGTAAGGGATCAGGTCGAAAAGCTCCTTCATGTCTCGAATCTCTACTGGACCGAGCCCCAGGCGCGGCTGGCGCAGATCCTGGTGGAAAATTCCTTTGCCGAACGGGTTTTCTTCTGTAACTCCGGGGCCGAGGCCGTGGAGGCGGCCTTAAAGCTCGCCCGGCGTTACGCTTACCTGAAACACGGCCCGGAGAAGACCCGGATCGTGGCCCTGGAGAACTCCTTTCACGGTCGCACCTACGGGGCTCTTTCGGCCACGGGGCAACCGGTTTACTGGGAGGGTTTTGAGCCGCTGGTTCCGGAATTCGTGCATGTGCCTCCCGACGATCTCGAAGCCCTGAGAGAGGTCGTGGACGAGCGGACCTGTGCCGTGATCCTGGAGCCAGTTCTGGGAGAAGGCGGGGTCATCCCCCTTTCCCGGGAGTTCGTGGAGGAGGCCCGTCGGGTCTGCGACGCCCGGGGGGCCCTCCTTATTTTTGACGAGATTCAGACCGGGGTGGGTCGCACCGGCAAGCTCTTTGCCTACGAGCATTTCGGGGTGGAGCCGGACATAATGTGTCTGGCCAAGGGCCTGGCCGGGGGCCTTCCCCTGGGAGCCATGCTGGCCCGGGAAGAGGTGATGGAGGCCCTCTCTCCGGGCTCCCACGCCTCCACCTTCGGGGGAAATCCGGTGGCGTGCGCCGCGGCCCTGGCCGTCCTCAGGCGGGTCTCCTCCCCCGACTTCCTGGCCGAAGTGCGGCTCAAGGGAGAGGCCCTGCGTAAGGGACTCCTTCAGCTCTGTGAGAGGTTCCCGGAAAAGTTGAAGGGAGTGCGAGGGCTGGGACTCCTCCTGGCCCTGGAGACCCGGATCCCCGCTTCCTCCCTGATGCAGGCCCTCTTCGAGCGCCGCGTCCTCACCACTGCCCCCAAACCCGACGCCCTGCGCCTTACCCCTCCCCTTACCGTGGCCTATCGCGAAATAGACGCCTTTTTGACCATCCTGGAGGAGACTTTAAGGGAGGGTTGACTAGGTCCTTTACCCCTTCCTCCTCGCGACCGGGCCTTCAGGGGATCTAGCTGAATCTGATTCCCATGGATTAATCCCCCGGCACTTCCGTGAAGTGTTGCTGGAAAGGATTGCCCTTTCCAAGAAAACATGCCATAAGCTTTATAAAAAGTGAGGAGGTAAAGGCATGCTTTCGGAAAAAATGGAAGCCGCCCTTAACGAACAGATCAAGTGGGAGATCTACTCCGCTTACCTCTACCTCTCCATGTCCGCCTATTTTGAGGACCTGGGGCTCGAGGGGTTTGCCCACTGGATGAAGGCGCAGACCGCCGAGGAGCTCATGCACGCCATGAAGTTCTACAAGTTCGTGAACGAGAGAGGCGGACGGGTGCGACTCCAGGAAATACCCAAGCCGCCGGAGGAGTGGGACTCGCCTCTGGCCTGCCTGGAGTACGGTCTCAATCACGAGCGGGAGGTCACCCGCCGGATCAACGACCTCATGAGTTTCGCCAAGGAGGAGGGGGATCACGCCACGGAGATCTTCCTGCAGTGGTTCGTTTCCGAACAGGTGGAGGAGGAGGATTCCTTCGGCCGCCTGGTCAACCAGATGAAGCTGGTGAAGGATTCCCCCCAGGGGCTCTTTCACATCGATCGGGAGCTGGCCGCCCGCCCGCTGGACCTCAACCTACTGGCCCAGGGACTGGCCTAGGGCCTGGGAAAGGAGGTCGCGCTCGCAGGTGGCGAGCAGTCTCTTCTCCAGCCGGGAGAGGTCTTCCAGGAAGGCCTCTCCCGCCCGGGTGAAGTAGTTGTAGGCCACCACCGCGGGGACGGCGGCAAAGAGTCCCATGGCGGTGGCAATCAGGGCCTCGGCTATACCCGGGGCCACGGTGGCCAGACTCGCGCTTCCCTTGAGCCCTATCCGGTGGAAGGCGGCCATGATCCCCCAGACCGTGCCGAAAAGACCGATGAAGGGGGCGGTGTTGCCCACCGTGGCGAGAAATCCCAGATAGGCGGGAAAATCCCGGGTTCGTTCCTCGCGGATCCTTTCCCATTCGGAAAGGAGCGCGGCCTTTATTCCGGAAAACCAGAGCGCCCGCAGGGCCACTTCCTCCGGGCAGGGGAAGTCCCGGCGCAGGCGGCCGTAAACCCGCAGGTAGTCCCGCAGGATCTCCTTCAGAAGCCCTCCGGGGAGCTTCTCCAGCAGGCCGGAAAGGTGGCGCGAGGTTTCCTCCCGGTAAAACGCCTCCTCGAGTACGGAAAGGTCCCTCCGGGCCCGGCGCATGCCCCACCACTTGGCCAGGATCACCGCCCAGGTCAGCACCGAAAGGAAAAAGAGAATACCTAGGGTTAGCTTCCCCACCGGACCGATGTTTACCACCAGAGACCAGAGACTCATCTTCTAAGCCTCCCAGAAGAGGTTTTCCGGGGAGGAGGTCCCGGCCCGACGGATGAGTTCCACCAGGGCCCGCCGCCCCTCCTCCCCGAGATTCCGGGTATATTCGTTAACATAGGTGCGGATGTGCGCCTCGATGACCTCCCGGGCGAGTTCCCGGGCGTGGTGACGAATGAAGGGGAGGAGATCCTCGAAGCGTTCCCGGGCCAGGTCAAGGGATCGGCGCAGGGCGGAAAGGAGGGCACGGCCCACCTCCCGGGGGAGATCCCTGCGCACGAAGATCCCCCCCAGGGGGATGGGGAGTCCGGTTTTCTCCTCCCACCATCGGCCCAGATCCAGAACCAGTTTCAGCCCGTACCGGGCATAGACGAAACGCCCCTCGTGTATGATGACCCCGGCGGCGAACCGTCCTTCCGCAAGGGCCGGGAGGATCTCGTGATAGGGGATAAAGACCCGGTGAGAGGCCTCGGGAAAGGCTAGGCGAAAGAGGAGGTGCGCCGTGGTGTGTTCCCCGGGGAGGGCCACCGGGAGGGAAGGGATTTCCTCCGGAGACACCGAGGGATGGGCCACCAGCAGGGGGCCACAGCCCCGGCCGAGGGCCGCCCCCACCGGAAAGACCTCGTAGCGATGGGCCACCTCCGGCAACATGGCAAAGGATAGCTTAATCAACTCCGGAGGGTCGGTGAGAGCCATGCGGTTCAGGGTCTCGATGTCCTCAAAGACGAACTCCACCGGAAAGGGGAGGGAGACCCAACCCAGGGCCAGGGGGCCGAAGAGGTAGGTATCGTTGGGACAGGGGGAAACGGCTAGGCGAAGTGCTGGCTTAGCCAACCGAACACCTCCCTGAGCCGGTCAAGGGCCCTCTCGATTTCCCAGGGGGCCTCCGGTGCCTCCAGGAGATTGCTTATGATCCGCAATTCCACCAGGGCGACCCCGGTGCGCCGGGCCGCCTCCGCCACGGCAAATCCTTCCATGTTTTCGGCAAGAGCCTCGTGCCGGCGGGCCAGTTCCAGCGCCCGCGCCGGATCCCTCGTGGCGCAGCACACCGTCACCAGTGGCCCCACCCGGGCTCCGCCCCCTCCCTCCTCGAGGAGGGCCAGGGTCCGCTCCAGCCACGGAGAGCGCAGGGATATTCTTTCTGACAGGGGAAGGTGACGCCCCATGGGACGCACCCCTTCGGGGAAACAGAGGGCGAGGTCACCGAAGACCTCCTCCGTGGCCAGCACCAGGTCCCCGGGCGCGAGATCCGTCCCGGGATAGGCCCCGGCAAGTCCCGTGAGAAAGGCCACCGGAGGGCGTCTTTCCCGAAGAACCTCCAGGGCCGAAAGACCCGCCTCCACCGGTCCCATTCCCACCACCGCGATCTCCAGCGGAAGCCCCCGCAAGGGATCGGCCTCGAGCTCCGTGGGGACCAGGACTAACATTCTTCCCTGCGGAAGCGTTCTATGTGAAGGGCGCGACCGGAGGAATCCTCCAGCTCCAGAAAGACCCCTTCCACCTTCACCGGTCCCTTTTTGGGCACCTCGAGCTTCCTCGGCACCTGGGTGAGGTACATCTCCAGGGCCTGTTCCCGGTTCATCCCGATCACCCCGTCGCGCAGGCCGCACATGCCCACATCCGAGAGATAGGCCGTGCCCCCGGGAAGGATCCTTTCGTCGGCGGTCTGGACATGGGTGTGCGTGCCGAGGAGAGCGGAGACCTCTCCGTCGAGATACCAGGAGAGGGCGATCTTTTCCGAGGTGGCCTCGGCGTGAAAGTCCACCAGGATGCAGGGCGTCTCAGTCCTGAGCCTGCGAGCCAGCTCCCGCCCGGTGCGAAAGGGACAGAGAAGGGCCCGCATGAAGACCCGCCCCTCCAGGTTCACCACCGCGAGCCTTCGGCCCTCTTTCTCAAGCACGACCGCACCCCGTCCCGGAGCCCCTTCCGGATAGTTGGCCGGCCTCAACACCCTGTTCGTCCGCGCCAGGTAGGGCAGAAACTCCCTCTTCCACACATGGTTTCCGCTGGTAAGCAGGTCCAGGCCCAGCCCGAAAAGCTCCTCGGCGATCTTTTCCGTGAGGCCGTAGCCGCCGGCGGCGTTTTCCGCATTGGCCAGTACGAAGTCCGGACGGTACTCCCGCACGAGCTCCGGAAGAAAGACCCGCAGGGCCCGGCGTCCGGGATTGCCCACCACATCGCCCAGGAAAAGCACCCTCATTTGGCGTACTCCACCGCTCGGGTCTCGCGCACCACCGTGACCTTGATCACCCCGGGGAACTTCATCTCCTCTTCGATCTTACGGGCGATGTCCCGGGCGAGCAACACCGCCTCCTCGTCGGAGACCTTGCCGCTGTCCACGATGACCCGCACCTCACGGCCGGCCTGAATGGCGTAGGCCTTTTGCACCCCGTTAAAGGAGTAGGCGATGTTTTCCAGATCCTGGAGGCGTTTGATGTAGGTTTCGAGAAGCTCACGCCGGGCCCCGGGGCGGGCTCCGGAAACGGCGTCGGCGGCCTGCACCAGAATGGCCAGCACCGACTGAGCCGGCACATCCTCGTGGTGGGCGGCTATGGCGTTCACGATCTCCTCGTCCTCCCCGTACTTGCGGGCCAGATCCGCCCCGATGAGGGCGTGGGGCCCCTCCTGCTCGAAATCCACGGCCTTACCGATGTCGTGTAGCAACCCCGCCCGCTTGGCCTTCTTCACATCCAGCCCCAGCTCCCCGGCCATAACCCCACAGATGAAGGCCACCTCTATGGAATGTTGCAGCACATTCTGGGTGTAGCTGGTGCGGTACTTGAGTTTTCCGAGGAGTTTGATCAATTCGGGGTGAAGCCCGTAAACCCCCACATCAAAGGCGGCCTTCTCTCCGGTCTCCTTGATGGTGGTCTCCATCTCCTCTTCCACCTTTTTGACCACCTCTTCAATTCGCGCGGGATGGATGCGTCCGTCCGCCACCAGACGCTCCAGGGCCAGCCGGGCGATCTCCCGCCGGATGGGATTGAAGCAGGACAGCACCACCACCTCGGGGGTGTCGTCGATGAGGACGGTTACCCCGGTGGCGGCCTCAAAGGCCCGGATGTTGCGTCCCTCCCGACCGATGATGCGTCCCTTCATCTCGTCGCTCGGCAACGGCACCACCGAGACCGTCTTTTCGGTGACGAACTCCGCGGCGCAGCGGGAGATGGCCAGGGCCAGGATCTCCTGGGCCCTGCGTTTGGCCTCCTCCTTGGTCTCGGACTCGACGCGCATGAGCACCCGGGCGGCCTCCTCCCGGGCCTCCTCCTCCACCCGGGAAAGCAGAAGCTCCCGGGCCTCCTCCTCGCTCATGCGGGCCACCTCCTCGAGACGCCTCTTCTCCTCTTCGATGAGACTCTTGATCTCCGCCTGGCGCTTCTCCAGGTCCTCCCGGGTCTTCTGGACCTCGGCCAGCTTGGCCCGCAGATCCTCCTCGAGACGCTTGAGCTCGCCCTCTTTGCGACTGAGCTCCTTTTCCTTTTCGGCGATCCGGGCCGACTTTTCCTCGATCTCCTTCAGTTTCCCGCGGTGCTCCGCCTCCAGGGCCTCCTTTCGTCGGACGAACTCCGCCTCGAGTTCCTCCTTGCGCTTGAGCACCTCCTCCTTGGCCCGGATCCGGGCCTCCTGAGTGATGGTCTCGGCCTCGCGCCGGGCCCGTTCAAGGATCAGCCGGGCCTCCTCCTCGGCCCTTCGTCTTTCCTCGAATTCCTCCTTCCTGCGGAGCCGGTAAGCCGCAAAAAAGCCCGCTCCCGCACCCACCACCAGAGCCAGTAGCGTTACCAGGACTTCCATGATCAGACCTCCCCCTTGTCTCTATTTTTTCCGCAGGGGAGGAAAGGAGGGGACCATCGAAAAAAAGGGACCCGGGGTGCCGTGTCAGCCGGCCCGCTTCGAGGACCGTGGTCCTACCATAGGGGGCCGTTCGCCCCTTCGGCTTCCCCGGCTGTGCGGGCCGGGGCCTGCACCAGGGCGAAGAGGACCCCCTCGCGGGCTCGGGTGTTGCCTCGGCGGGCGCTGTGGCCGATCACGCACACCCCAGGCATTTGAGTTCCTTCTCAATCACCTCGCTCAGGCGTATCGCCTCTCTCCCAATCTTCTCCGAAAGGAGCCTGTGCTCCCGCTTGATGCGCACCAGCTCCGCGGTGATCTCAAGCAGGAGCACCACCGCCTGTTTCAAAGGCGAAAGCTGTCGCCGGCCTCGCAAGCGTCTCTTGCGTTCCTCCAGATACTCCAGAATTTCTTCTATTTCCTCTTCCGGGAGGTCCGCCCGGAAGGTAAAACAATTGCCAGCAAACTCAAACTCTATAAGCCTTTCGGCCAATCCTTAAGCGCCTCCCTCGGAGAATTGGGAGAGCCTCTCTATGAGGTTGCCAATCCTCTCCTTGATGGCCCTCCTTTCTTCCTCCCTGCGGTTAAGCTCTTCCTTAAGCCGAGCCACCTCGGCCTCTCTTTCCTGAAGTTTCAGTAAAAGTTCTTCCCTTTCGGCCTTAAGCCGCCCCAGCACCTGAAGAAGCCGCTCGATCTTCTCCTCAAGTACCCGCAGATCCTGAACATCTATCTCCATGATTCCCCTCCTTCCAGGATCTAGCTTATGAGGGTTTGAGGGATCGGTCAAGAGGCTTGCTTAACGGGATTTCTCAACCGCTGATGCTCCCCTGGGTCGGGATGGAAAATAACCGGTACCCCATTCAGGGGTTAAATCCCGGAGAACATACCTCTCCAACGGATGATAGGCGGGCTTCCCGGGTAGAAGCTTCCCTGATCGTTGAGGTTCCTTTCTGGGGTTGATTTTTAAAGGAGAGCGGCCGAACCATCGGGGACAACAATCAGCCACTAGCGGAGGACGGTTCTAGGCTTGTTTTCTGATTCGCGTTTAAGGCAGATTTTTTTAACAGGGTGAGGAGGATATCCTTGGGGTTCTCGGGGCGGAATATGCATGAGTTTATCTCTTACGGTTTCGATCAATTTGGATTTCACCATTTCCTGCGGGGGGTAAAAGATATAGATTCAAATTCGGGCTTTACTTGTAAGAGGTAGGGCTTTAAAATAATTTAAAGCTATTTCCGCCGGCGTAGCTCAGCTGGTAGAGCAGTGGATTCGTAATCCACAGGTCGGGGGTTCGAGTCCCCCCGCCGGCTCTTACAGCCTCTCCGAGAGATGCTTATGGAAAAGACGGTAGCTACGAATCGCAAAGCGCGCTTTCTCTACGATATCGAGGAGACCTATGAGGCCGGTATCGTGCTCACCGGTCCGGAGGTGAAGAGTCTGCGTCTGGGGCGGGCCAATCTGGCGGACAGTTTCGCCCGGGTGGTGAACGGAGAGGTGTTCCTGTACAACATGCACATCAGTCCCTATCCCTTTTCCCGGGAAGCGGCCCTTTCCGATCCCCGGCGCACCCGAAAGTTACTTCTTCACAGGAGAGAGATCAACAGGCTGGCCGGTAAAGTGGCGGAAAAGGGCTATACCCTGATTCCTCTCCGGATCTATTTCAAGGACGGTTGGGCCAAGGTGGAGCTGGCTTTAGCCCGGGGTAAAAAGCTCCATGATCGCCGGGAAACCATTAAGCGTCGAGAGGAGGAGAGAGAGCTTCGTCGTCGTTACAAGGGCAAGATCCGGTGACCTTTCCCTCGTTGTTGGACAATTCCGATCAGGAGATTTATAATTAGAAAAAGGAAGATTGTTCTTTTACACGCTGGGGGCGAAGTGGGCTCGACGGGGGTGTGTAGGCCTAAACGGCGTGCCGAGGTCCCCACCGCCTCGTAAAAAAGGTGGGGAAAACACAAGTGCCGACGAGTATGCCTACGCTCTGGCGGCCTAAAAAATAGAGCCGCCCGTCCCGGATGCGCCGTTTGCCCCGGCGGCCTCCGGGGCGTCGGATTACGGGGCTGGGCCTGGGGGAGTGCCTGCCTCCCCGAGGCCGAGAATCCTGCAGGCTGGGCAAAGGGGAAGCGCCCGGGTCTTCACCCTTTGCCGAGATTGACCACCCGGGCTACGCACGTAGAAGTTTAGGCTGAAGCACCTCCGGACGCGGGTTCGATTCCCGCCGCCTCCACCATTTTTTGCCGATATTTTTTCTTTTACCGTAAGCTAACGCTGGCAGGAGGGACAGAAGGTGGTCCCCCGGCCGGCTATTCTGGTATAGAGAAGGGGCGTTCCGCAGCGGAAACAGGGCTCCCCGCGTCGCCCGTAAACGCGGAGTTCGTTTTGAAAATGTCCCGGATTCCCGTGACCATCCACATAATTGCGTATCGAGCAACCGCGAAGCTCTATGCCCCGATGGAGCACCGTCTTTACCGCCTCAAAAAGTCGCCGTTTTTCCTCGGGGGTTAACCCCGTTGCCCTCCTGCAGGGATGAATCCCGGCACGGAAGAGGGCCTCATCGGTATAAATGTTCCCCAGCCCGGCAAGCACCCGTTGATCCAGTAATACTTCTTTTATGCGCCGCTTATGGCCGGATATCTTTTTCTCGAACTCAAGGAAGTCTACTTTCAGAGCATCCGGGCCCAGAGACGCGTAGAAGGGATGTCTTGGCAGGGCCTCCGCCGGGAGAACTTCCAGCCATCCGAAGCGGCGCGGGTCCGCATAAAAGAGTTTGCCTCCATCTAGATAAAAAACTATATGAGTATAAGGTGGTAAAGCTTCAGAGGAGCGGAAGATCAGGGCCCCGGTCATGCCGAGATGGACCAGGAGCACCTCTTTCCCGAGTTCAAAGAGGAGAAGCTTGCCGTGGCGTTGAAGTCCCCGGATTTTCCGTCCCTTGAGCTGGAGACAGAAAATTTCCGGCCCCGGTCGTGCGAGTTTGGGTACTAAAACCCTGAGCTCCTGAATTGTTTTTCCGGTTATCACGGCGACAAGGTCTCGACGAATAGTCTCTGTTTCGGGTAATTCAGGCATCACGCAGGACTTTTAGTCGATAAATTTCCACCAGGGAGATGGTCAGGGAAAGTATTATCGGACCCAGAAAGATTCCAAGAATTCCAAAGGTCTTAAGTCCTCCCAGAATACTAAAGAAAAGAAAAAGGGTGTGGATCTCGGTTTGGGACCCCACGATAAATGGGCGGAGAAGGGAATCAATCTGGCTTACTATTAGCACGCAGTAGATCAGGAGTATAATCCCCTTTATCAGGAAGCCCTTGATCAGAAGATAAATGACGGTGGGTACCCATATCAGGGCCGTTCCCACAATGGGAACAAAGGAGGCTGCGGCGGTGAGAAGCCCCAGAAATATTGCGGAGGGGACCCCCAGGATCAGGTAGATCAGAAGGGCGGCCAATCCCTGGGCCAGCCCGGTAAGCAGGCCTCCGAACAGGACCGCCCTCAACACCTCCTGGATCTTCCCGGTGATGCGCTCGGTTTCTTCAAGCGTGGTGGGAAGGAGTCTTTTTACCTCCTCAAAAAAGGTATCCCCATCCCGAAATAGATAAAAAAGGGTCACCAGCATAAAAATCATGTGGAGAAGGAGCTGTACGGTGTTTTTGAAAAGGGCCTTGCCTTGATTAAGAAGAAACTGCCCCGTTCCCGAAGCCATGGCGGCAAGAACCTGTTTGACCTGGGTTTCGAAGGGAGCGAGTTTTTCCATAAGTTTCTGGGAGAGGGCATAGAAACGAGGGTACTTATCCGGAGAGGGAAGCAAACCCGCGGGGCCTTTTTCCAGAAAAATTCGTGCCGAACTCGCCAAATCAAGGGCCTGTCTGGTAACCTCGGTCACCACAAATCCGGAAGGAATGAGAATGAAGATCACCACCGATAGGGTAAGAAGAAAGGCCGCCAGTCCCCGTCGGCCCTTGAGTCTACGGCGCAAAAATCGATTAAGGGGAAAAAGATAAAGTGAAAGAATCAGGGCCCATAAGATAGGATTGAAAAACGGCTGAAAGATCCGGACCAGGGCTCCAAAGAGGATAAGGGCCAGAACCCCGCTTAGCAGATAGCTCACCCATCGATCTTCCATGGTATTATTTTTTACCGGATAAATAAAAAGGAGGAAAGGGAAGGACTTGAATCCCTGGTTGGTCTGGCTGATCATCACCCTATTTATTCTTCTTTCCTCCTTCTTTACTTGTTCCGAAACGGCTCTTTTTTCCCTCGGGAGACTGGATCTGGCCCGGTTGCGCAAGAGTTCGCGGGCTTCTTGCCGCCTGGCCGCCGATCTAATGCGTGAACCTCAGAAGCTCCTTACCACCGTGCTCATGGGAAATGAACTGGCCGATATCTTCTCCTCGGCCCTTTCCAGCTGGTTTTTTTATCAGGCTTTCGGTCCAGCAGGAAAATGGCTGGCCTATCCGCTCATGAGTTTACTCCTTTTCCTCTGGGGAGATCTCTTTCCCAAGGTGGTGGGATTCAAATTTCGACAACGGGTGGCCTGTGTAGTGGCTTACCCTTTACGGGTGTCAGAAATTCTGCTGGCTCCTCTCCGGATGATACTGCTTTCGGTGGCCCAGATATTTTTCCGGCTTACGAAGGTTAATGTCCCTTCGCACCGTAATGTTCCGGCTGAGGAGGAAATAAAACGTCTGGTGGAGGAAGCCTATCATTCCGGTGCGCTCCGGAGGGAGGAACGCCTTTTCATTCTCAGTCTATTTGAAACCGAAGAAACTCCGGTTTCGGTAATTATGACTCCTCGCAAAAATATCTGGGCTCTCCCTGACCAGGAAATTACTCCGGAACTTCTTTCCCGCCTTAAAGAGGCCCCTTACCGCAAGATTCCGGTCTATCAGGAGGATCTGGATCACATAGTGGGTATTCTTTATGTACAGGATCTCCTCAAAACCCGTCTGCAGAAAAAGACCGTTCGACTTTCGGAGATTACCCGTCCGGCCTTTTTCGTTCCTGAAAAGACCCGGGTACGCAGATTGCTTGAGGAATTTCAGAATCGCAGGCTTAAGCTGGCCCTGGTGGTGAATGAATACGGCGAGGTAAGCGGTCTGGTGACATTAGAAGATGTGTTGGAGGAACTTTTCGGGGAGATCTATCAGGAGAGAGAGGCCAAGAAGCCGCCCATCGAAAGTCTCGGTCCAGGATGTTTCAGGGTGCGGGGCTGGGTTCAGGTGGAAGACTTCAATCGGGAAACCGGGGCCGATCTTCCGGCTGGAGAATTTCGTACCATGGCCAGTCTGGTTCTACATCTCTTCGGAGAATTGCCCCGGGAGGGGGCCGAGGTCCAGGGCTACGGATTCCGTTTTCGGGTGGAGGAGCTGCGCGACCGGAGGATCGAGACCGTTATTGTGGAGAGGGTGGAGGGTGAAGGTACTGGCTAGTCTGATCTTTTTATTGCTTCTTGGTGGCGAGGCTTTCTTTGCCGCTGCGGAAATTGCCATCCTTTCTGCCGGGGAGGTTCGCCTCTCGATGCTTGCCCGAAGACATCTGGGGGCCCGCATGGCGTTGAATCTCCTAAGGGAACCGGAACGATTGCTGACCACCACCCTTCTCGGCCTTAATCTCTGTGTAATTGCCAACGGGGTATTTACGACCGGGTTTCTCCTGGAAATCTTTCCGGAGGAAGGCCCCTTTTTGGCTCTGTTAGGCCTTCCTCCGGTAATGCTTCTTTTCGGACAGATCATTCCCAAAAATGTGGCCCGGGCTCGGGCCGGGACTCTGGCCCCGCTTCTGGCCCCACCCCTATACCTAATTTCGCGAATACTTCTGCCTTTGGTCTGGATTGTTTCGGCGGTGATCCGCCGCACTTTCGCCCTGCTCGGGCTCTCCGAGAAGCCTCTCCCCCCTCTTCTTCGGGAAGAACTTCGAGGCCTTCTCACCACCGAAGATCATCTGGAACCCATTGAAAGAAAAGCTCTTTCGCGGCTCTTTGAGTTTGCCGAAAAGACGGTGGACCAGGTGATGGTGCCTCTCGTGAGACTCAAGACCCTTCCCGAAACCGCCCGGGTGGAGGAAGCCCTGCGTATATTCGCTCATTACGGATTCTCGCGCCTTCCAATCTTTCGAAGCCGGGTCTACCGGGTGGTGGGAGTGGTAAGGGCTCAGGATCTCCTGGACGCTCCTCCGGAAAACCCACTTTCTGCATATCTGCGTCCGGTCAAGTATATTCCGGAGTTTAAACCCGCCTCCGAGGCCCTCTCCGAGATGCAAAAGACCGGAGAGGATTATGCGGTAGTGGTGGACGAGTACGGTGCGGCCATAGGTATCGTTACTCTTGAAGACCTCATGGAGGAAATTCTGGGCGATTTCTTGGATGAACTGGAAAAAGATCTCGTCCTCTACCGGAGGCTTCCTCATGGGGGTTTCCTGGTAAAGGCTTTTATGGAAGTAGAAAAGGCTCGCGAAATAGGTCTTCCCATTCCCGAAGGGGAGTACGAGACCGTGGGAGGATTTGTACTGAAGCTCGCCGGCCGTATCCCGCGCACCGGGGAACTTTTTCGCTTTAAAGGATGGAAGATAAGGGTACATCGAGCGTCTCCCATGGCCATCGAGGAACTGGAGTTCATCCCGGAAGAGGTAGAATAGGGAATCATTTAAGGGCGTAAGATTACCGTGGCCCTCATGAGCAGGGAGAGGATTTCGTACATATTACCGGCCCTGCCCACCCCTAGTTTGTCCTCAAGACCGTAATGGGAAAGACAGGTCCAGCAGGCGATGATTTCAACCCCGCGGTCTTCCAGTGTCTTCAGAGCCTCAAGTGCCGGAGCCCCCTCCGTTACCAGAAAGACTCCACGATTGTAAAAGATCAGGGCCTGAGGCGGTGGCGAGACCTCCGGAAGGGTTTTGAGAAAATTAATCAGAAGCCGACGCCCCAGATCCTCATCCCCATCCCCCATGCGATCTGAAGATATAACCACCACTCGCAAAAGTCCCTCCGGACGGATACACGAAATCTCCGAAACCGGATGCCCTTCCCCTCTTTTGACAATTTCCAGCCGATAAACCTCACCCTCCCTGAATACCCTTACCCTGTGCCCCTGGGCTTCGGCAAACCGGGACACATTCCTTACCGCAGCCTCGTTGTCCACCAGAATTTGCAGAACATCTCCCTCCCCGAGTCCCTCCAGGGCCTCGCGGGTCCTCAAAACCGGCTGCGGACAGGGAAGCCCGCGACAATCTATCACCCGCATGACTCTTTTCATTAATTTATTTTTCCTATAATATTAAAAGAAGAAGCCTAAAAATCAAGTGACAATTTCGAATAGAAATTTCGGTCTGCGATAGGAAAAAGGAATGGAGACAGGGGGGGAGCACCCCCCTGTCTCTTATCTCGTGGAAAGGACCACGAAGCGACGGAAGTGTTGATCCCTGACCAGAAGGAGCACCCGTCCGGTTTTTAGGGAAGGTTTGATGGCTTCATAGAAGTCCGAAAGGCTTTTTACCCGGTGACGATTGACTTCCTCGATGAGGAGTCCCGGTCTTAGCTCGGCAAAGGCAGCCGGGCTTCCCGGAGCCACGGCGGAAATGACCACCCCTCTGCGCACATTATAACCCAGTTCCTGGGCCAGTTGGGGGGTCAGCTCCTGGACCCTGAAGCCCAGCTCTTCCAGGAACTTCTGAATCTCCGGAGCAATAGCGGACATTTCCATTTTCTTGGGATATTCTCCGATGGTGATACGGAGTTCCATAGGTTTACCTTCCCGGATTATTCCCAGGGTGACCGTGGTTCCGGGATGGGTGAGCCCCACAAAGGTGCGAAGCTCGGAGGAATTTTTGACCGGTTTGCCGTTGTAGCGTACGATCACATCACCCTGCCTGAGTCCGCCTCTGTCCGCAGGGGATCCCTTCATCACTTGTGCCACCAGGGCTCCCTCCGTGCTTTCCAGACCGAACTCCTGAGCCAGAGCCGGAGTAAGATCCTGAATCACCACCCCCAGCCAGCCCCGGATCACCTTCCCCTGTTTGACCAGCTGTTCCGCTACCAGCTTTACGATATTTATGGGGATGGCGAATCCGATGCCCATGTATCCTCCGGAACGGGTAAAGATGGCCGTATTCATGCCGATAACTTCCCCCCGGAGATTGAGGAGAGGGCCTCCCGAATTCCCCGGGTTTATAGCCGCGTCGGTCTGAATAAAGTCTTCGTAATCAGTTATGCCCAGCCCGCTGCGTCCCTTGGCACTGACCACCCCTACGGTTACCGTATGGCTCAGGCCGAACGGATTTCCGATGGCGATAACCCATTCCCCCACCTGGATCTTGTCCGAATCTCCCAGAGGGACGGTGGGCAGGTCGTGTCCCTTGATCTTGAGGACCGCCACATCCGATTGAGGATCGCGCCCCACCACCTTTCCCCTGAAGGTGCGCCCATCAGCGAGTTTTACAATAACCCTGTCCGCTCCCTCCACCACATGATTGTTGGTGAAAATAAGTCCGTCCGGACTCACGATAAATCCCGAGCCGGCTCCTCTTTGTTTGAATTTGCGGGGTATCTGAGGAAAGAAACGATGCATGAAGTCGTTCCCGAAAAAGTCGAAGGGAAATGGCCCGAAGGGGAAGGGAAGGGGTTCTTTACGCACCACGGTCTTTTCCACTTCTATGAAGACCACCGCCGGACCGGCCTTTTTGACTACTGCGGCAAAGGCCCTGGAAAGGGCCTGGGCCACGGCGAGATCCCGGGGAGAGGCCGGAGAGGGAGGAGGGGTGTTCCGGTGAGGTTCCACCTTTTTGACCCGGAAGAGACTGTCCCAGAGTCCGGGGGAGGCAGAAGCCGGCAGGCTCGCCACCAGGAAGACGACCAGGGTTGAGAGGATCAGGGTCCTGATTTCTCTAAACATTGATACTAACCTCCTTTGACTAGTTTCGGTTCATGAGGCCATTCCGAAGGGGCTCGAGGGCCGGCGTAGAAGGCCCGACGCCATTCGGTATCCGGTCCCAGGGGATGGGGTTTCTCGATTTCCATCACGATTTTACCGTTGCGAAAGACGGTTACCGTCCCGGTGGATTCGCTCACCGTAATGGCTACTGCCCGGGTAAGAGCGGTTATGGCCGCGGCGGAACGATGTCTAGCCCCGAGACCGCTCGGAATATCTGCGCTCACTACCCCCGTGCGAATATAGCTTCCCGCGCTTTCCACCACTCCGTCACCCCGTATGACGAAAGCTCCATCCAGAAGGGCGAATTCCTTGACTGTTTCTTCGAGTCGAGGATCCAGGATGTTGCGTTCATTTTCCGAGTAGCCACGAAAGGGGTTTATCACCATCTGATCACAGTGTTGGAGCACCTGATCGGTATCCCCCAGAATAAAACAGGTTCCTACCGGTTTCCCTTCCCGCCCCTGCGTAGCCAGCACAATGGCCAGGGAAAGTACGCGCTGGAAAACCTCTGGTTTTACGATTTCCTTCAGATCTTCCAGCTGTGAGACGGCAAAGATTTCAAATTCACTCTCGAGATCCAGGATAAAAAGACTATCAAGGTGTCCGCTTTCGGCCACCCCGGAGAGGCAGATCAGTAAGTCCTCATGAGTAAAGAGCCCCCGGGCCACTCCGATGAGTACAGCCACCTTGATCTGTCCCAGACGGGTTAGTTTTATCTCCGGGACCTCAATGACCTCCGTTCCCAGAGGGGGCTGAAAATCTTTCTCCCTGGTGACCAGAATGAGGCGGTGCCTCTGTACATGTTCCAGAAATTGGGATAGTCCCTCTCCGCCCGGAAACACATCGGCATACACCAGAACGGCGCTGGAGGGGAGGGTCTCACTTAGATCCGCGGCATACCGAAGGAATTTCTCCGTTATCGCAAGACGCTGGATATCCTTATCCGGCAATCGCGCCCCCCCTGCTTCGGAGATTTCTTTCGGTAAAACCCTTCAGCATGCGGCCAGCCCTCTCAAGAAGGGGCTTCAGGTTAGTCACATCCTCCCGGTTGTAGAGCAGGAGACGCCGCAGGGCCGCACGATCCCGCTCCCGTTTCCACCTCTGCCACAACTTTACCGCGTCGTATCCCGTAAGTCCCCGGGTATTCCGAACCAGTCCGAAGCGTTCTTCCAGTTTCTTGAGCCCTCCTCGATACCCCAGACGGCGGTAGAGGTGTTCCAGATCTATATGCAGTAGCGGAGGGGGAAGCGCCGGAAAACGGGCCCGGAGAAAAGGGAGGTCAAATCGGGTCCCTCCGAAGGTTACCCATACAGGATAGGCCGCAAGGAATTCGGCTCCCTTTTCCAGATTGAACCCGGCCACAAAGGCCCGATAGCGTCCCCTGGCCATGGTACCCAGTACCGTGATGCCATTTCTTTCCCGGGAGAGGCCCTCGGTTTCGATGTCGAGAAAGATTACATAACCTTCAGGATTGTCTCGCAGCACCCGGATCATCGATTCCGGTAGCTCAGCCAGCAAAAAATCCGGTATCACGGCAGATTCTCCGGATGCACCTCCACCGAATATTTCTTTTTGAGTTCCATTAGAAGGGCCGAAAGTCTCTTCTCCTTTTTAACCTCCAGGAGATCCTGAATCACCCGTTTTTTGATCCTGGCATAAGGAGGAATCTGCGCGGGAATTTTCGCCTCCACCTGGACTATGTGATAGCCGAAGCGGGTCCGAATAGGGGAACTGATCTGCCCCACCTTTAGCCTGAAAACCGCTTCTTCGAACTCGGGAATCATCTGACCCCGAGAAAAGGTCCCCAGATCCCCGCCGCGATCCTTGGTTCCGGGATCCTCGGAGTATCGGCGGGCCAGCTCGGCAAAGTCTGCTCCGGAAAGGAGTTTTTTGCGAATCTCTCGAGCCCGGGAAAGGGCCTCCTCTTCGGCTTTTTTGTCGCCCCCTTCCGGGATCCGGATCAGGATGTGTCGGGCCTTAATCCTCTCCGGAATCCTGTAATCCTTGCGATGGGAAAGATAATATTCCTGAGCCTCCTTTTCCGAAACCTTTAGGCCCTGCAGGATCCTTTTTTCGTAATAGTGACGGGCGAGGATCATGCGGGTCTGTTCCTCGATTTCCTTCCGGACCGCCGGGTCTTTTTCAAGCCCGGCATCCCTCCCGGCCAGCCCCAGAAGAGTAACCTCCACCCAGCGCTCCACCAGTACTTTCTTCATGTCCGGTTTGAGGGTCAGAAGGGCCTTCAGTTGAGCATTGTTTTCGAGCTCTTTCTGGAAATCGTCCCGGGTGAGGGTGTAAGGTCCCACTTTCGCAATGACCGGGGATTTCTCCGCCCGCACGGGAAAAGAAAACAGAATCAACAAAACAAAACAACCGATCAGACGCTTTAACATCCAAAAATCCTCCTCTGGTATTTAAGAGCTATTCTAGCACCGAGGAACTCAGTCCGAAAGGGCTTCCGAATAGAGATAGCCTCGATACACCTTATGAGTGTCCCCTTCCAGAAAGATCCGGTTTTCCTCAAGATGAATACGAAGGGTTTCTCCGCTCCGGGTGATAACAGAGACCGGTACCTCGACCAGTCCCAGTTTTACCGCTATATAAGCTGCGGCTGAGGCTCCGGTACCGCAGGCGAGCGTTTCTCCCTCCACGCCTCGCTCGTAAGTGCGTACAGCAATTTCCGTCCGGGAGAGGATCCGAACGAAATTCACATTGACTCCGGCCGGGGCAAAGTGTTCGTGAAAACGAATCCGGCGGCCCAGGTCTTCTACCGGAATTTCCTCCAGATCCTTCACAAAGATCACCGCATGAGGGACCCCGGTGTTTATAAAATGGAGGGAAAAAGTATTGTCCCCTAGGGGAAGGGAAAGATTGAGGCGAAGATCCCGCGGGGGAGTGAGAGCCACCTTGACCCGCTTTCCCCGTACCTCGGCCCGGATCTCCCCGGCCGGGGTCTCGAAGGTGAGCTCCGGTCCGGAAAGCCCCTCCTCCACGACAAATCTTGCCGCGCAGCGCCCTCCGTTTCCGCACATTTCCGCCTCGGTACCATCGGCATTAAAAAAACGCCAGGAAAAGGCGTTCCGCGGATTCCTCGGAGGCTCTATCAAAATCAGACCATCGGCTCCCACCGAGATCCTGCGTCGGCACAGTTTGCGGGCCAACTCCGGGGCTTCCTTCGGAGAAATGGCTCCCTCAAAGTTCTCAATTAGAATAAAGTCGTTCCCCGAAGCCTGCATCTTGGTGAAGAGGATTTCTCTCATTAATCATCCTCCGGAAGCAATTCCCTGAGGACTTTTTCCAGTGCTTCCACGGGGGGATTTTCGTAGAAGACGAATTCCCCCAGGCTTTTGAGAAGAACCATGGTAAGTTTGCCGTGCCAGACCTTTTTGTCCGCTGAAAGAAAAACGAGCAAATTATCCGGGGAAATTCCCCGCGGAAGACGCACCGGAAGACCCAGGATCGTAAGCAACGCTTCCAGCCTCTCCGAGACGGCTTCCCTGGCCACCCCCAGGGTTTCCGAGAGCCGCGCCGCTGCCACCATTCCCACGGCCACCGCTTCCCCGTGAAGAATTTTATAGTTCAAAGCCGCCTCGAGCGCATGCCCCAGGGTGTGCCCAAAGTTGAGTACTCGACGAAGACCGGATTCCCGTTCGTCCCGGGAGACTACCTCGGCCTTAATTCGGCAGCTTTCGTAAATGATTTCTTCAAGTATTTCGGGATCGTAAAGAAATAGACGGGAGATGTTTTTTTCGAGGTATTCGAAGAGACTGCGACTGGCAATGCAACCGTATTTAACCACCTCTGCAAGTCCGTTACGAAAGTGCTCCCGGGGAAGTGTGGAAAGCACTCCGTAATCTATGTAAACCCTGCGGGGCTGATAAAAGGTGCCCAGGAGGTTTTTGCCTTCCGGAAGATCCACACCGGTCTTGCCTCCCACGGAACTGTCCACCTGGGCAAGGAGGGTGGTAGGCACCTGGACATAGGGTATTCCGCGGAGATAGATGGAGGCCAGAAACCCCGCCACATCTCCCACCACACCTCCACCCACCGCCATCACCGCACATTTTCTATCGAATCCGGCTCGAATCATCCGGCGGGCCAGGTCCACCACGGTCTCCATTCGTTTGGAGGTCTCTCCGGGAGAAAAGGAAAAGACCTCCGTGCCAAAGCCCCCTTCGGAAAGAAGGCGGGACAGATCCTCGGCCACAAAGTCCCTCACCGTGTCATCGGTAATGAGGGCTAGTCTCCGCGTCTCAAGCACCCGGGGGAGATCCTCCGGTAGGTCGGCGAGGATTCCCCCACCTATGAGAATCTCGTAGGGAGGTGCCGTTTTTACCTGAAGGACCCTCATGGTCTTTTCGTGGCCGCTACCAGTTTTCGAACGAATTTTTCCAGCGAAGTCGGAGCCCTGCGTCCCTCGGACTCCATTATTTTGACCAGAGCGCTTCCCACCACAATGGCTTCCGCGTGCGGGGCAAGCATTTGAACCTGTTCCGGACGAGAAATGCCGAAGCCCACCGCCACCGGTACCGGAGAGACCTCACGGCAGAGATCGAGCCGCAGAGCCAGGTCTTCGGGTAGCCGATCCCGGGTTCCGGTTATTCCGGTTACGGAGACATAATAAAGGAATCCGGAGGATGCGCGAGCAAGCTTTTCCAGCCTTTGAGTGGGCGTGGTGGGGGCGGCGAGCATGATGCTGGCCAGGCCCTGCCGGCGGGCTTCCCGGAGCCAGGGACGGGCCTCCTCAAGTGAGAGATCCGGTATGATGGCCCCGCAGAGCCCGGCCCTGCGGGCCTCCCGGGCAAAACGCGAAATCCCGAAACGGAAAAAGGGATTGTAGTACCCCATGACTACTATGGGAAGCGGGTACCCCCGCTCGTAAAGACCGGACACAAACTCGAGGAATGCCTCTAGGGTGGGATGGTGTCTCAGGGCTCTCTGGGTAGCGGCCTGGATAGTGGGACCGTCGGCCAGGGGATCCGAAAAGGGGAATCCCAGTTCCACCACGCTCGCCCCGGCCTCGGCCACTGCCCAGAGGGCAGCCTCGGTGGTGGCGAGATCCGGATCCCAGGCACACAGATAGGGTATAAGCGCCGCCCGACCCCGCCGGTTGGCTTCCTCAATGGCTTTCCGGACTCGTTCCGCGCCTTTCATTTTTTCCCGGAGGATAGATAGTCCCGCACGGCAGCCACATCCTTGTCTCCCCGACCGGACAGGTTTATCACCACAATGGTATCCCGGGGAAGACGATTGGCTATCTTCACCAGGTAGGCCACCGCGTGAGCGCTTTCCAGGGCCGGAATAATCCCTTCGGTTTCCGAGAGAAGTCTGAAGGCGGATAAGGCCTCCTCGTCGTCCACGGCCACATACTCCGCCCGTCCGGTCTCCTTGAGAAAGGCGTGCTCCGGACCCACTCCGGGATAATCGAGCCCGGGAGCAATAGAGTGCGCTCCTTTGATCTGGCCCACCCGATCCTGAAGAAGATAGGTCATCATCCCATGAAGCACCCCCGGTTCTCCTACGCTGAGGGTGGCGGAGTGCCGGTCCGAATCAAGACCCTCCCCCGCGGCCTCCACTCCCACCAGCTTGACCACCTGATCCCTCACAAAAGGATAGAATATCCCCATGGCGTTTGAACCGCCCCCCACGCAGGCAATCACCAGGTCCGGAAGACGGCCCTCGAGCCTTAAAATCTGCCGGCGGGTTTCACGCCCGATTATACTCTGAAAGTCCCGCACCATCATGGGATAGGGATGAGGTCCCACCACCGAACCGATCACATAAAAAGTAGTTCCCACATTGGTGACCCAGTCCCTGATGGCTTCGTTTATGGCGTCTTTAAGGGTCTGAGTGCCGGACTCCACCGGAATTACCCTGGCCCCCAGGAGTTCCATCCTGAAGACATTCATGGCCTGACGGACGGTATCCTTTGCTCCCATGTAAACCACGCATTCCAAGCCCAGAAGGGCCGCTGCGGTGGCGGTAGCCACTCCATGTTGCCCGGCACCGGTTTCCGCAATGACACGGCGTTTGCCCATTCGTTTGGCAAGCAGAACCTGTCCCAGTGTGTTGTTTATCTTGTGCGCCCCGGTGTGTAAAAGATCCTCGCGTTTTAAGTATATTTTCAGGTGCCCCCCTAGAGCCTCGGAAAGACGACGGGCGGGATAAAGGGGAGTGGGACGACCAGCGTATTCTCGAAGGTACCAGAAGAGTTCCCGGCGAAAGGAAGGTTCTCTTTTGAATTTCCGGTAGGCTTCCTCCAGTTCTCTCAAAGCCGGCATGAGGGTCTCGGGTACGAAGCGTCCCCCAAACGGTCCGAACTTTCCCTGGCGATTCGGAAGCATGGAACCTTTTTTACTCTGTTTATGGAACTTTAGCAAGGAGTTGCGGGAATAGCGATAAAACAAATGAGGAAATCACTTTCTTGTCCGGAAGTTAGAGACTAGAGTATAAACCACCATGTTCACCTGGCCCAATCTTATAACCGTCCTGCGTCTTCTCCTCGTTCCGATCATCGTAATCGCTCTTCTCGCGGGAAGACGCCCCGAGGCCCTGGTGGCCTTCCTTGCGGCAGGGATTTCCGACGCCCTCGACGGATTTCTGGCCCGCAGGCTGGGTCAGAAGTCCCTCCTCGGGGCGGTCATGGATCCGCTGGCCGACAAGTTCCTGCTGGACACCATCTATGTCCTCTGCGCCTGGAAGGGGTACCTCCCCGTATTTCTGGCCGTGCTGGTGGTAAGTCGCGATGTCCTCATCGTGAGCGGGTTCCTGGTGCTCCACCTCTTTGCCACCCCTCCGGAAATTAACCCCACCCGCCTCAGCAAAACCAATACCGCGGTCCAGGTGGTTACCGCCGCGGCGGTGCTGGCCTCCCTGCCCCGCCCCTGGCTCTCCCCTCTCTTCTATGTCACCGCTTCCCTTACCGTGATCTCCGGGCTTCACTACCTGTGGCTGGGTTTCAGAGCCTTTCCCCATAAACCCGGGAATCTATCACCCGCACCACCCGCACCGGGAGGATCTCCCCCCGCAGCGACTCCCTCCCCTCAAGATAAACCGGAACATAGTTCTCCGAGAGCCCCCTGAGTAGCCCGGTTTCCGGATCCTTCTCCTCCACCAGAACCCGAAGGACCCGGCCCACCTGGGCCTGGTAAAAGGCCTTCTTCTTGCGCACCGCCAGTTCCCGCAGGGCCCTCGCCCTCCGGGCCACCTCCTCCGGAGGGACCCGGGGAAGGGTGTAGGCCCGGGTGCCCGGACGGGGGGAATAGGGAAACACATGGAGATAGGTAAGGGGCGATTCCTCTATCAGCCTGTAGGTGCGCCGGAAGGCCTCCTCGGACTCTCCCGGAAACCCCACCAGCACATCCGCACCGAAAGCGGCCCGGGGAAAGAGTCTAAAGAGTTCCGCGAGCACCTCCCGGTAGAAGCCGGCGGTGTAGGGCCTTCCCATGGCTCGAAGAACTTCGTCGTCCCCGCTCTGAAGGGGAAGGTGAAAGTGCGGGGCAAAGCGAGGGGAGGCTGCCGCCCAGTTAAGCAGCTCCGGCGTGATCTCCGTGACCTCCAGGGAGGAAAGACGGATCCGAAAGCTCCCCACGCCTTCGAGACGCCGGAGGAGGTGCACCAGATCCCGGGGAGGGGTGAGGTCCCGGCCCCAGAAACCCAGGTGTATGCCGGTGATCACGATCTCCCGGTAGCCCGCTTCGGCAAAGACTCTGGCCTGTTTGAGGATCTCCTCCTCGGGCACGCTCCGGGAGGGCCCCCGGGAAAGGGGCACTATGCAGTAGGCGCAGCCCTGACTGCATCCGTCCTGCACCCGGAGAAAGGCCCGGGCATGCCCGGGAAAGCGAGAAATGGGGGCCGGATGAGCGGTTCTCAGCTTCTCCGGGGGGGAAACCAGGATCTCTCGCCGCAGGGCCCCTGGGCCGTATTGCTCAAGGATCTTGGTGAGACGAAACTTCTCCGCGTGTCCTAAAACGGCCACGGGTCCCTCGGCCGCGGAAAGCACCTCCTCGGGGAAAACCTGGGCGTAACACCCCGTAACCACCACCAGCTCGGGGGATCCGGAAAGGACCCGCCGGAGAATTTTGCGGCCTTCGTAGGCGGCCTTGCCGGTGACCGCGCAGGTGTTTACCACCACCAGGCGAGGAGCTTCGGACGGAGGAACCCTTCTTCCCCCCATCCGTTCGAGGCTTTCCTCCAGATGGGCTCCTTCCACCTGGTTGACCTTGCAACCCAGAGTCAGGACCGAAAAGGTGAAATCCTTCTTCATAATCTTCCGTGCCGGGGGTATCGCCGGGATACCGCGCCGGATCAAAGGAGATTGAATCTTCGGAGTTTAGGATTATTCTAAATTGCACTATGTTTTCCCACAAGTGGGCCAAAATCGAGGAGGCGCGGCGTCTCCTGGGATTGCCCCGGGAGACCACCAGGGCCGAGATTCGCAGGGCCTACCGCCGGCTTGCGGCCCGGTATCATCCCGATCGGGCCGGAGACGCCGAGAAGATGAGGGCCCTGAACGAGGCCTATCGCCTCCTTATGGACTACTGTGAGCATTACCGAATCGAGCTGGCTCCCAACGACCGCGGGGCCGACGCCGCGGAGTGGTGGTTTCTCCACTTCGGGGAAGACCCGGTATGGGCCGGGAAAAAGGGCGAGGAGGGGTAGCGGATGCTCATCGTGCAGAAGTTCGGAGGTACCTCCGTAGGGGATCTCGAGCGCATTCGGAAGGTGGCCCGCAGGGTGGCCCGGGCCCGGGACGAGGGGCACGATCTGGTGGTGGTGGTCTCGGCCATGGCCGGGGAAACGGATCGTCTTTTATCGCTGGCTCACGAGATCACGCCGGAGCCCTCGCCACGGGAGCTGGACATGCTGGTGGCCACCGGGGAGCAGGTCACCGCTTCGCTTCTGGCCATCACGCTTAAAAGCATGGGTTACGCGGCCCGGGCCTTTCTGGGGTTTCAGATCCCCATTCTCACCGACGGGCTTTTCACCAGGGCCCGTATCCAGGACATCCGCACGGATCGTCTTCGGGAGGCCCTTTCCCGGGGGGAAATAGCGGTGGTGGCCGGCTTCCAGGGGGTAACCGAAGACGGAGACATCACCACCTTGGGACGCGGCGGTTCGGACACCACCGCGGTGGCCCTGGCGGCGGCGCTCAGGGCCGATCTGTGCGAAATCTTCACGGATGTGGAGGGGGTTTACACCGCGGATCCCCGGATCGTGAGCCGGGCCCGCAAGATCGAAAAAATCTCCTACGAGGAGATGCTCGAGCTGGCCAGCGCCGGGGCTAAGGTGCTGGAGATCCGGGCCGTGGAGTTCGCCATGATCTACAAGGTCCCCGTGCATGTCCGCTCCACCTTTTCCGAAGCACCGGGGACCATCATCACCGAGGAGGACGAAGACATGGAGAAGGTCCTGGTTTCAGGGGTTACCTACAATCGCAACGAGGCCCGCATCAGCCTCTACGGCGTGCCGGATGTGCCGGGGGTGGCGGCCAAGATCTTCGGCCCCATCGCCGAACGGGGCATCCTGGTGGACATGATCATCCAGACCGGTCGCCCAGACGGGAAGGCCGATCTCACCTTCACCGTGCCCCGCACCACCCTGCGGGAGGCGGTGAGGATCGTGGAGGAGGTGGCCCGGGAGATCGGGGCCGAAAAGGTGGAAAGCTCCGAGGACATCGCCAAGGTCTCCATCGTGGGGGCGGGGATGCGCACGCACGCCGGAGTGGCCTCCCGGATGTTCGAGACCCTGGCCCGGCACGGCGTGAACATCATGATGATCTCCACCTCGGAGATCAAGGTCTCCTGCGTGATTGACGAGAAGTACACCGAGCTGGCCGTAAGGGCCCTGCACGAGGCCTTCGGACTGGATCAACCACCGCAGGAGGAAAAATGAGCCGCCGCATCGAGATCTACGACACCACCCTCAGGGACGGCACCCAGGCCGAGGAATTCAACCTCTCGGTGGAGGACAAGATCCGGGTGGCCCTGAAGCTCGACGAGCTGGGTATCGATTACATAGAAGGGGGCTGGCCCGGTTCCAATCCCAAGGACGCCCGGTTTTTCAAGGAGATTCGGGACTACCACCTCAAACACGCCCGGATCGCCGCCTTCGGCAGCACCCATCATCCCCGCAAGGAGGCCCATCTGGACGAAAACCTCCTGGCCCTCCTGGAGGCCAAAACCCCGGTGGTCACCATCTTCGGCAAGTCCTGGACCGTACATGTGAAGGAGGCCCTCAAGACCACCCTGGAACGAAATCTCGAGATCATCGAGGCCTCGGTGCGGTTTCTGCGTCCCCATGTGGAAAGGCTCTTTTACGATGCCGAGCACTTTTTCGACGGTTTCAAGGATGATCCGGACTACGCGGTGGAGACCCTCCGCCGGGCCCGCGGGGCCGGAGCCGATGTGCTGGTGCTGTGCGACACCAACGGGGGGACGCTTCCCCACGAGGTGGCCGAGATCATCCGGGAGGTCAGGAAACGGCTGGGTCGCAACCTCTCCTTCGGCATCCACGCCCACAACGATTCGGAATGCGCGGTGGCGAACAGCCTGGTGGCCGTGCTCGAAGGGGCCTCGCAGGTGCAGGGCACCGTAAACGGCGTGGGGGAACGCTGCGGGAACGCCAACCTGTGTTCCATCATCCCCAACCTGGTGCTCAAGATGGGCTACACCTGCACCGCCGGCGAAAACCTCTCCCGGCTCACGGAGGTCTCCCGTTTCGTCTTCGAGGTGGCCAACCTGCCCCACCCCAGACACCTCCCCTATGTGGGGCGCAGTGCCTTCGCCCACAAGGGCGGGGTGCATGTCTCGGCCATACTGCGCCACCCGCGCACCTACGAACACATCAATCCCGAGCTCGTGGGTAACATCCGACGGGTCCTGGTGTCGGACCTTTCCGGGCGCAGTAACATCGTGTACAAGGCCCGCCAGTTCGGACTGGAGCTCTCCGCCGAGGATCCGGTGGTGGCGAAGATCGTGGAGGAGGTCAAAAAACGCGAGGCCGAGGGATACGAGTTTGAGGCGGCGGAGGCCTCGCTGGAGCTTCTCATGTATCGCCTGCTGGGAGAACCCCGGGAATACTTCGAACTGCTGGGTTATCGGGTGCTCGACCTCCGTCCCTCGCGCGAGGTCTCACCCCTGGTGGAGGCCACCGTGGTGGTGCGGGTTCCGCCGGGGGTGGGCGAGGTGGAACACACCGCCGCGGTGGGCAACGGCCCGGTGAACGCCCTGGATCACGCCATCCGCAAGGCCCTGGAGCGTTTCTATCCCCAGCTCCGGGAGATGAAGCTCGAGGACTACAAGGTCCGGGTCCTTCCCGGCATTCCGGGGACCGGGGCCCGGGTGCGGGTCCTCATTACCTCCCGGGATTCCGAACATCAGTGGAGCACCGTGGGGGTGTCGGAGGACATCCTCGAGGCCAGCTGCCAGGCCCTGGTGGAAAGCTACACCTACAAACTCTTTCTGGATCGAAAACGCCGAGGAGGGGAATGATGGCCGTCCGCGTGGCTCTTGCCGGAAAGGGAGGCACGGGAAAGACCACCACCGCCGCGCTTCTGGTGCGGTTTCTGGTGGAGTCCGGACGCACTCCGGTTCTGGCCGTGGATGCGGATCCCAACGCCAACCTGAACGAACTCCTGGGGCTTGAGGTGGAAACCACCCTGGGGGAGATCAAAAACGAACTGCGCACCAGCGTGCCCGAGAGCATGGCCCGGGGGGACTTCATGGAAATGCGGGTCCACGAGGCCCTGGTGGAGGCCGAGGGGTACGATCTCCTGGTGATGGGACAACCCGAGGGGCCGGGATGCTACTGCGCCGCCCATTCCTTTCTTTCTCAGGCCCTGCAGAAACTGGAGCGCAGTTACGCCTACATGGTGGTGGACAACGAGGCCGGCATGGAACACCTCTCCCGCCTCAACATGACCGAAATCGACCACCTCCTGGTGGTCTCGGACGCCTCTTCCCGGGGGGTGCTCACCGCCGCCCGTATCGCCGCCCTGGTGAAACCCCTTCAGCTCCAGGTGAGCCACAAGTGGCTCCTGGTGAACCGGGCCCCCGAGGAAATTCCCGAGGCCCTGGACAAACATGTCCGCGAGGTATGCGCCCGGGAAGACCTCAAACTTCTGGGATACCTTCCGGAAAGCGAAAGGGTCTTCGAACTGGAAATAAATCAGAAACCGCTCTGGGAACTGTCCGCTGAAGACCCCTTCCTGCGAAAGGCCTACGGCCTGTTTGAGAAACTGATGGCCACTTCCTGAAGGAGAAGGGGGAGCGGCGCATCGCTCCCCCTCAACTTTCCTTTAGCAACCCTCCACGGCCACCTTCTTTTTGATTTTGACCTTCACCTCCTGGCCGGCCTTGGCCTTACACTTCCCCTTGATCGCAATTACCATGGTGCTGCCGTCGAACTCCTTGATGGTCCCCTTGCAGGACTTGGCCAGAGCACCCATGGGAGCCGCAAAGACCATCGCCATCGCTAAAGCCATAATTTTCCTCTTCATGGTGACACCTCCCCTGTAATTTTTTACTGGTAGTTTACAATATAAGTTCCATGAAAGGGAAGTTCAAATACCTTAATATCGTAAAATCAGAAATTGGTGCAATTTATTCCATAATATACTCGTTTAACTTATTTTTCATCATGATTATTGTTTTATTTTTCTGTTTTAATGTGGTCTGTTTTGGAAATGACTATGGTCGATATGTGGTGGTGGAAAAAAGCCGGCGGGAGGTTAGGCTTTACGAGGACGGACGGATGGTAGGGGTTTTCCCCTGTTCGCTGGGGCTGGGAGCGGAAAGTCCCAAGCGCTCCCGGGGGGATTTCGCCACCCCGGAAGGGCTTTACTTTGTTCGGGAGAAGCATCCTTCCCGCAAATACTATCTTTTTGTGGAGCTGGATTATCCCGCTCTCAAGGACATCCTGCGGGCTCACTGGGAGGGGCGTCTTTCCGATCCCCTTTTTTCGCAGTACCTGCGGGCCTGGAGCGACGGGCGAATCATCAGGGGGCCGCTGGGTTATGCGGTGGGGCTTCACGGCGGTGGGCTCGTCCGGAGGGAGGGAAATAAGATCCTGCGGGACTGGACTCACGGCTGCATCGCTCTCCGCAACGCGGATATGCAACGCCTATATCGTTTCGTGAGGAAGGGTACCCCCATTCTTATTTACAACCGGAAGCGCCCGCTGGTGGAGACCCTGGCCGAGGTGGTGCCGCTCGTCTTCTCGCCGGAGGGCTGGCAGGGGCGTCTATCCCTTTCCTTTCCGGAGATGAACCTCTCCCTGGATATTCTCGTTACCGGCCGGAGGGACGGTTTGCGGACCCTGGAAATAGCGGGCACGAACCTCTCCGACGGACGCCCGCTTTTCTATGTCCGCGACCTCAACGGAAACGGGCGACTGGATCCCCTGGATACGCTCTATTCGGACCTGCAGGGTTTCCCCGGAGGATACCCCGCTCTGCAACGCTTCATCCTTGATGAGCTTCCCCGAAAGGTATTAAACTTGGTTCAGGAAAACCGTCGGGGCTGGAGAATGGTGAATGGAGGTCATCCGGCGCGTAAAGGAGATGCAGAGCCGGTCCGAGGAACTTCGCCGGGCCGGAAAACGGCTGGGGTTCGTGCCCACCATGGGATACTTCCATGAGGGGCACCTGGCCCTCATGCGGAAGGCCCGGGAGCTGGCCGATGTGGTGGTGGTCTCCGTGTTCGTGAATCCCATCCAGTTCGGTCCCCAGGAGGACTACGGACGCTATCCGCGGGATCCGGAGCGGGATCGGCGCCTGGCGGAGGCCGAGGGGGTGGACATCCTCTTCGCACCCTCGGTGGAGGAGATGTATCCCCCGGGGTTTCAGACCTATGTGGAGGTCACCGAGCTCAGTAAACCCCTCTGCGGTGCCCGGCGTCCCGGGCACTTTCGCGGGGTGACCACGGTGGTGCTCAAGCTCTTCAACATCGTGAAGCCTCACCTGGCCGTTTTCGGGGAGAAGGACTACCAGCAACTCAGGGTCATCCAACGCATGGTGCGGGATCTGAACCTGGAGGTGGAGATCGTACCGCATCCCACGGTGCGCGAGCCGGATGGCCTGGCCATGAGTTCCCGGAATGTGTATCTCCGCCCGGAAGAGAGGGAATCGGCCCGGTCTCTTTTCCGGGCCCTGGAGCTGGCCCGGCGACGCGTGGCGGAGGGGGAAAGAGAGGCCGCTCGCTTAAGAAAAGAACTCGAGGAATTCATCAGCCGGCACCCTTATACCCGGATTGATTACATCGAGTTTCGTGATCCGGAAACCCTGGAGGAAAAGTCCCGGCTCGAGGGAAGAACGCTTCTCGCCCTTGCGGTCTTTGTGGGAAAGGCCCGACTCATAGACAACATCGTTCTGGAATCCTGATGGGGGGAAGGCCGTGCTGCGTCGGTTTCTTAAAGGGAAGATCCATCGGGTTCGGGTTACCGGAAAGGAACTTTACTACGAGGGAAGTCTCACGCTGGATCCCGAGCTTCTCGAGGCCGCGGGGTTTTCTCCCTTCGAGGCGGTCTGGGTCTACAACCTGGCCAACGGGGCCCGGTTCGAGACCTATGTGATCGAGGGGGAACGGGGTTCCGGGGAGGTGGTGCTCAACGGCGCCGCGGCCCGGCAGGGCGAGATAGGCGACGAGATCATTATCGTGGCCTACGCCTGGGTCCCGGAGGAGGACCTTCCGAACTTTCGGGTGCGCCTGGTACATGTGGACGAGAATAACCGCGTGCGGGAGGTCCGGGAGGCCCGGCCCGGGGTCTCCGGTTAACGGGAGTCCGGCTTGAAGGTCTACGCCGTAAGTCTGGGCTGCCCCAAAAACCGCACCGACACCGAAAAACTCCTGGCCCGGCTTGTGGAACTCGGAGCCGAGCCGGTCCTTTCCCCGGAGGAGGCGGACCTCCTTCTGGTGAACACCTGCGCCTTCATCCGGCCCGCGGTGCGGGAATCCATTGACACCGTGCTGGAACTCGCCGAGGGGAAAAGACCGGGGCAAAGGCTCGCCGTGGTGGGCTGTCTGGTGGCCCGCTACCGGGAGAAGGTGCGGGAGGCCCTTCCCGAAGCGGACATCCTCTGCGGAATCGAGGCCTTCAGACAACCGGAGGTGTTCCTGGAGGACTCCCGGCCATTGGTGCTCAAACCTCGAGGCCCCGAGACCATCGAACGGGTGCTAACGGAAAGCCCCTTCTACGCCTACCTCAAGGTCACCGAGGGTTGCCGACACGCCTGCTCTTTTTGTTCCATACCGCGCATAAGAGGTCCCCTGCGAAGCCGCCCCGAGAAAGACATACTTGCGGAGGCCCGGCGGCTCGTCTCTCAAGGGGTGCGCGAGATCGTCCTGGTGGGACAGGATGTCTCCGCCTACGGCCTTGACCGGAGAGAAAGAACGCTTCCAGGGCTCATAAAGCGCCTTCTTTCGGAAGTGCCCGGTTCCTTTAGGCTACGCCTCCTCTATCTATATCCCGAAGGGATAACCCCGGAACTTCTTGAGCTCTTTGCGGAGGAGTCCCGCCTGGCCCCCTACGCGGACCTCCCCGTGCAGCACGCCCACCCCGAGATCTTAAAAAGAATGCGTCGACCTTACCGATCCGAGGAGCTCCTCGAGCTTATGAGACGGTTCCGTAAGGCCCGTCCGGAAATCGGCCTACGCACTTCGGTCATCGTGGGTTTCCCGGGGGAGGGCGAGGAGGAGTTCGAGGCCCTGCTTCGCTTCCTTTCCGAGGCCCGGTTCGACCACCTGGGAGCCTTCGTCTTTTACCCCGAGGAGGGTACCCCGGCCGCACGGTTTAAGCCCCGGGTGCCCTACCGCGAGGCGGCAAGGCGGCGGCACCGGGTTATGGCCCTCCAGCGGGAGATCTCCCGCGAAAACCTCCAAAGGCGGGTGGGAAGCGAGGATGTAGTGCTGGTTACCGGATACGACGCGCGGGGGCGGCCCGTGGGCCACGCCGGTTTCCAGGCCCCGGAGGTGGACGGGCACACCGTGGTGGTAAAGGGAATCCCGGTGGAACCCGGCGATCTGGTACGGGTGCGTTTTATCCGTGCTTTTACCTACGACCTATGGGCCGAGGCCCTGGAACGCCTGGACTAGACTGGCCCAGACCACCTGACCGTAGGAGATCCCTCCGTCGTTCGGGGGTACCGATTCGGAAAAGATCGGCTCGAGCCCCCGGGCCTCAAGTCCCTCCGCGACCATCTTAAGGAGAAGGGCGTTCTGAAAACATCCTCCGGAAAGGGCCACTTCCCTCACCCCCAGCCTTTCGACCCAGGTGTTCACCGTCTCCAGCAGGGCCGCGGCAAGCCTCCGGTGAAAGCGGAAGGCTATCAGGTTCCGGGGGACTCCGGCCTCGAGGTCCCTGAGCACCGCCTCGATAAGGGCTGTTCCCCGGATGCGGCCATTTTCGGTATCCGGCGACACGGAACCTCCGGATTCTTCCTCCGGTATCTCCGAGGCCAGCCCTTCGAGCCTTAAGGCCAGTTCTCCCTCGTAGCCGTTTCGCAGACCGAGCCCCAGGAGCACGGCCGCGGCCTCAAAGAGCCTTCCGGCGCTGGAGGTGAGGGGGGTGTTAAGGCCCCTTTCCGTCTGGAGGGCCACCAATTCCACGGCCTCCATCGGAAGATCCGGAGCCAGGGCCCGGAGTCTTCTTACGGCCTCCCCGGGGCCGAAAATTCCGGAAAGGAGGGCCAGGGCCACCCGCCAGGGTTCCCTCTCGGCGGCCTCCCCTCCGGGAAGGGGGAAGGGGGAGATACCCCCCACCCGGCGGTACCTCTGCCCTTCCAGGAAAAGGATCTCCCCGCCCCAGATGGTCCCATCCGCCCCCAGCCCCGCGCCGTCAAGCACCAGGGCCAGAGCCTTCCCCCCGGCCCGGCCTCCCAGGGCGGCGTAGGCGTGGGCGGCGTGGTGCTGAAGCTTCAGGAGAGCCAGGCCTTTTCGGGACGCCGTGTCCTCGGCAAACCGCGACGAGAGATAGTCGGGATGGAGATCGGAGATCAGAACCTCCGGTTCCACGGAAAGAAGGGCCTGATAACGACTGAGCGTGCGCCGTAAGAGTTCCAGGGTGGCCAGCGCTTCCAGGTCTCCCAGATGCGGACCGGGGAAGGCTTCACCACCCCGGGTAAGGGTAAAGGTGTTCTTGAGAAGGGCCCCCACCCCCAGGAGGCCGGTTCTTTCCCGGGGGAGTTCCAGGGGTTCCGGGACAAAACCCCGGGCCCGGCGAATAAGGATGCGTCTTGAATCGCAGAAGCGCACCACCGAGTCGTCCACCGGATTGACGATCCGGCGGTCGTGAAAAAGAAAGAAGTCCGCCAGTTCCGATAGCCTTCGCAGAGCCTCATCGTTTTCGAAACAGAGGGGTTCCTCGGAAAGATTGCCGCTGGTCATGACCAGGGCCTTCCCGGGCCAGGCGGAAAGGAGGAGGTGATGGAGGGGAGTGTAAGGAAGCATGATCCCCACCCACTCAAGTCCCGGAGCCACGGCCTCGGCCAGGGGAAAAGGCCGGGCCTTTCGGGCCAGCACGATGGGGGCCTCGGGGGAACTCAGGACCTCCGTCTCCGCCGGAGAAAGCTCGGCAATCCCTCCGGCCGTCTCGAGATCCCGCACCATAACCGCAAAGGGTTTCGTCGGCCGCCGCTTGCGCCTGCGGAGAAGCCTTACCACCCGTTCGTTCTCGGCGTCACAGACCAGGTGAAATCCACCGAGGCCTTTTATCGCCCAGATCGCTCCCTCCCTCAGGGTCCGGACCACGAATTCCCACAGGTTTCTCACCGGAATCCGGGTTCCCCGCCGATCACAGATCCAGAGCCCCGGACCGCAACGCGGACAGGCGTTCGGTTCGGCATGGAAACGGCGGGAACGGGGGTTGCGATATTCCCGCAGGCAGTCCGGGCACATGGGGAATTCCCGCATGGAGGTTCTGGCCCGGTCGTAGGGGAGGGCCTCGATCACGGTGTAACGGGGGCCGCAATCGGTGCAGTTGGTGAAGGGGTAGCCGAAGCGACGGTCGGAGGGATCGCGCACCTCGGAAAGACACGCCGCACAGGTGGCCACATCCGGGGGGACGAGGGTGCTGGGGGGGCCGGAGGTACTATCCGCAATGGCAAACCCGGAGAAGGATTGCGGGGGAAGGGCCCGTACCGATAGGGCCCGGATGCGGGAGAGGGGAGGCCTTCGGGCCAGCAGCTCCCGCAGGAAATCCGAAAGCGCCCCGGGAGGCCCGGAAACCAGGATCTCCACCCCTTCGGGCACATTCCGGGCCTGGCCGGAAACGCCGCTTTCCTCCGCGAGCCGGACCAGAAAGGGACGAAACCCCACTCCCTGGACCCGGCCTCGCACCAGGAGGCGAAGGGTCTTCATAGGAGGGAAGAGACAAACCTCACCCAGGCCGCAAGCCCCTCACCCGTTCTGGCCGAAAGGGGGAAGACCTCCAGGGTCGGGTTTATCCTTCGGGCGAGTTCGACGATTCGGTCCGGATCCACATCCAGATAGGGCAGGAGATCTATCTTGGTAAGGACCAGGGCCCGGGCCCGCCGGAAGGCCTGAGGATACTTTTCCGGTTTGTCCTCTCCCTCGGTGACCGAGAGCACCACCACGGTGAGGTGTTCGCCCAGATGAAAGTCGGCGGGACACAGGAGGTTGCCCACATTTTCGATGAAGACCAGCTCCGGGGAGTGCTCCACGAGATCGTGAAAGGCCCGGTGCACCATTCGGGCGTCGAGGTGGCATATTCCCCCCGTGGTCACCGCCGCCACCGGCAATCCCAGCCTGGAAAGCCTTTCGGCGTCGCGCCGCGTCTCCGGATCACCCTCGATGACGGCCATCCTCCGGCCCGAAAGGGCGTGCACCGTGGCCTCGATGAGGGAGGTCTTGCCGGCACCGGGAGACCCCACCAGATTGATCACCCGTACCCCCAGACGCTCAAACCACTCCCGGTTACGCCGGGCTGCTTCCTCGTTCCCGGCAAGTAGCTCCCGGGAAACCTCGAGGCGCAGGGTACGCTCCCCGCAGCCGCAGGTCTCACACATCCAGTTCCACCTCCCTCAACAGCAATTCCTCACCGGAAAGAACGCTCTTGCCCGGGTCTCCGCATCCCGGACACACGGCAAAGTAATCCCCCTCGAACTCCCTTCCACATCGCTGACACCGGAAGCGTCCCGGCACCAACACCAGCTGCATCTCGGTCTCCCTCAACTCCTCCACCGTCTCCCGCAGGGCCTCGTAGGCCAGCCGAAAGGCCTCGGGGTCCACCCCGGAAAGGGCCCCTATTTCCACCGAAAATCTCAGGATCCGTCCCCCCTCCCGCCGTGCGATTTCCAGGAGCTCCTCCGCAAGCGCCGCCGCAAGACCGGCCTCATGCATGGCCTACGGTTTCCTCTATCTCCCGCAGGAGTCTCCAGGTCTCCCGGGCCTCCTCCGGACGGATCTTCTGGATGGCGAATCCCACATGGACGATCACCCAGTCGCCGGGGGCCAGCTCCTCCTCGGGAATCAGGTGGAGGTACACGGGCATTTCCACTCCCTCGGCCTCGGCCACCCCCACCGGATAATCGATTTCCTTAAGGCGCATGGGCACCCCTACGCACACGCCTCCCGCCTCCGCAAAGGAATTCCCTCCCGGTTCAGCTCCGCTTCGAGCCACTCCAGGGCCCGATCCAGGGCTTCCCTCAACGGAGGGGATAGCCCCAGACCGGGGGATAGATCCCGGGGCACGGCCGCCAGCACCCGCAACTTGCGCGGAAAAACACCGGCAAACTCCGCAAACCTGAGGGCCTCCACCAGGCCGAAATCGTGCATGGAACGCGGCCTGAGCACCTCAAAGCGACTCAGCCCCTCCTCGTCAAAGACGAGGAGGGTCCCCGCCGGAGCCGATTCCGCCACCACATCCACCACCACGGCCAGATCCTTGTCTCGCAGGTAATCTATAAGGGAAAGCCCCAGACAGCCTCCGTCCACCACTTCGAGCTCCGGAGGAAGGGCGTAGCGGTTCTCCAGCTCCCGCACCACATGTACCCCGAATCCCTCGTCCTTCAGCAGGAGGTTGCCCACCCCTACCACCAGGGCCTTTCCCTTCATTAAAGTCTAGTCCTCCTCTACATCGGCCGGCATGAACTTGGAGCCGGAAAAGGCCCCGGAAATGATGGCCTCGGGCGCCTTGAAGTCGTTCCAGATGGCGATGTAGAGGTGCACGATCACGAAGAAGATGAAGCACCAGTGAAGGATGTAGTGGATAAAACGGGCCATCTGCATGGAACCGAAAAGGGCCACTCCCATCCGGTCGATCCAGGAGACATCCGGATAGAGCATGTAAAGTCCCGTAAGGGACATCGTTATGGCCGCGAGAAACAGCAGGAAGTAAATGGTTCCGGCCAGCACCGTGTGTCCCATGCGCCATTCGTGTTCGTCGGTGAGGTACAGGTAGAACTTGAGGGACTGCCAGAAGGAACGCAGATTGCGGCGATTGACGGGCAGAAAGTCGGTAGCCCGCTCGTAGCGGTTTCCGAAAAAGAGGAGGTAAATCCTCACCGCAAGAGCGGCCATAAAGACATAGGCCGCGGCGAAGTGATAGTAACGCAGCGTGGCCATGAGATGCTGGGGTTTGAATTCCGCCCACTTGGTGGTGATGGGTGGATAGTGGATGTAGATTCCGGTGAGAAGGAGGACCGCACACGATAAGGCAAAAGCCCAGTGGAAAAGCCGCAGGGCCCAGCTCCAGACGAAAACCCGACGGTAAAGCCTCTTCTCCCTTTTCATGGTTATCCCCCCTTTAAAGGGCCTTTACCCTTACGATCTCCCTGCGGGCCGGGTCCAGTACATGCACCGCACAGGCGATGCAGGGATCGAAGGAGTGGATGGTCCGCAGGACCTCCAGCGGTTTTTCCGGCACGGCCACCGGATTGCCTAAGAGGCTGGCCTCGTAGGGGCCGCGTTTGCCCAGCTGACACCTGGGGCTCACATTCCAGGTGGAGGGCACCACCGCCTGGTAGTTCCTGATCTTCCCGTTATCTATGACCACCCAGTGCGAAAGCGCTCCCCGGGGGGCTTCGTGAAACCCGAACCCCATAATCTCTCCTTTGGGGAAGGTCGGGGGTTTGCGGTAGGGATAGATCTCGAGGTTTCCGTGGGCGATGTTCTGCATGAGGAGGTCCAGGTGTTTGAGGGCCAGGTCCGCCAGCACCGCGGCCCGGATGGCCCGGGCCACCTGCCGTCCCATGGTGGAATGAAAATCTTTGATGGTGATCCTTTTCCCGGAGATGGACGAGATCCTCTTCAGGGCCTCGTCGGTCCACTTTTTGATCTCCTTGTGCCCCAGGGCGTAGCCCACCAGCACCTGCGCCAGGGGCCCCACCTGCATGGGCTCTCCGGTAAAACGCGGGGCCTTGGCCCAGGAGTACTTGCCCTTTTCCTCAAAGCCGGTATACCGGGGGACGGTGTCCTCCTGCCAGGGGTGGCGGGTCCAGTCCCCGTCGTACCAGGAATGGGTAATGCTCTCGGCCACATTGTCCCGGAAGTAGGGGTCGTTGAAGCTACCGATGGGTTTAACCGAGTTGAGATCCCCGTTAAAGATCGTTCCCCCCGGCAGATCAAACCTGGTGCCCCGGGTATCTAAGGGGAGGTCGGGCACGGCCAAATAATTGGTCACCCCCGCTCCGATCTTGAACCATTCGGAATAAAGAGCCGCAAGGGCCACCGCATCCACAAAGTAGACCCGGTGCACGAAGTCCCGGACCCGGAGAAGGAGTTCCCGGGCCCAGGCCAGGCGTTCCATGTTGAGGGTGGCCTCGTTTTCCGGATTGATGGCCAGAGCCACTCCTCCCACGATTACCGTCTGGATGTGCGGGGTCTTGCCCCCGAAAATGGCCACCACTTGGTTGGCCTTGTACTGATAATCCAGGGCCTGTAGATAGTGCGCCACGGCGAGGAGGTTCACCTCCGGCGGGAGCTTCATGGCCGGGTGCCCCCAGTAGCCGGTGCTGAAGGGGCCGAGCTGCCCGCTGGCCACGAACTTCTCGAGTCTCTTTTTGACCTCCCGGAATAGGGTCACGCTGTTTCCGGGCCAGTCCGAGAGGCTCTGGGCCAGGCGGGCGGTCTTTACCGGGTCGGCCTTGAGCGCCGAGACCACATCCACCCAGTCCAGGGCCGAAAGGTGATAGAAGTGCACGATGTGGTCGTGGAGGGCGTGGGCGCAGAGAATGATGTTCCGCACATATTGAGCGTTAAGGGGGATTTCCATCTGAAGGGCGTTTTCCACGGCCCGCACCGAGGCGATGGCGTGCACGGTGGTGCAGACCCCGCAGAACCGCTGGGTGAAGGCCCAGGCATCTCTAGGATCCCTCCCCCTAAGGATAACCTCGATGCCCCGCCACATCTGGGCCGAGGCCCAGGCCTCCCGCACCCGGCCTCCCTCCACCTCCACATCGATGCGCAGGTGCCCCTCGATTCGGGTAACGGGATCTATGGTGATCTTCTTACGCGCCATAGTTCGCCCCCTTTATTCTTCATGGGAATCTTTATCGACGGTTTTAGGGCCGACCACGCTTTTGACCGCTTTTTTGAGCACACCGGCAGCGGCATGAGCCGCTACCACTGCCGCCGCGGCCCCCACCGCCACCTTGCCCACCTTTTCGGCCTCGGCCCTGACTCCTCCGCCCACAGGAATGTAGATCTTGGGAAGATGCTCGTAGAAGGGACTCATTCGATCCCAGAATTCCGGCTCGGTGCACCCTATGCACGGATGGCCGGATCCTATCGGCCAGGCTCCCACATCGCAGAAGCGCAGAACCGGGCAGTTGGAATAGGTAACCGGCCCCTTGCACCCCACCTTGTAAAGACAGTAACCCTTCTGATGGGCGGGATCCCCGAAGGATTCCACGAAACGCCCTTCGTCGAAGTGGGGGCGTCGGGGACAGTGATCGTGTATCCTTCGACCATAGGCAAACTTGGGACGGGAAAGCTCGTCCAGTTCCGGTGGATGGCCGAAGGTGAGAATGTAGAGCACGGTGGAGAGGAAGTTGTAGGGATTGGGCGGGCACCCCGGGATGTTGATCACCGGCCTTCTCAGCACTTTGCCGAGACCCACCGCCCCGGTGGGATTGGGGGCCGCGGCCTGAATCCCTCCGAAGGCCGCACAGGTCCCTATGGCGATCACCGCCCCGGCCTTCTCTCCCACCTCCCGGGCTATCTCGAGGGCCGTGCGCCCTCCGATCTGACAGTATATCCCGCCGTCTTTGGTGGAGATACCGCCCTCCACCACGCAGATGTAGCGCCCCTCGTACCTCTTGAGGGCGGCCTTGAGGGCCTCCTCGGCCTGCTCACCGGCCCCGGCCATGAGAGTCTCGTGATACTCAAGGGAGATGAGCTCCAGGATAAGGCGACCCAGCGGGGGATGCGAGGAGCGCAGGAGACTCTCCGTGCATCCGGTACATTCCATGAAATGGAGCCAGATCACCGGCGGTCGTTCCGGAGACCTTACCGCGGCGGCCACCCGGTCCACCATCTCCACGGGCAATCCCATGGTGGCGGTGGCTATGGTGCAGATCTTGAGAAAGTCCCGACGGGAAAGCCCCCCTGCCGCTAGGGAAGGAATCCTGGCCATCTTCCCCTCCTTATGTTTTTAACATTCAAATTGTACGGAAGATCTTCTCTTTAGTCAATTCTAATTTACAGGTCTTTTCGACTTTTAGAGACGAAAAGAGAAATTTGTAAAATTTTTTAGAATAAAAATTGACAAAATTTTACTTTATCGTAAAATAGCAGCCTTATAATGTTGCTTTTTCTCGGGGAAAAGGAGATGTATCATGCATGGTACGCATGGATCATAGGCTCTTATAATCTCTTCAAGGAAGAAAAGGACATTTTCAGAAATTTTAGTGGTCTTTTTTAGAGAATTTTCTAGGTCTTCTTTCAGGGCCTTCAGGTTCTGGGCGGTTGGGGTCAGAATGCGCAGCCATGTTATGCGTCCCAGCCCATCTATGCGATAATGGTGGATGAGAAGTCCCCGGGGGGCCTCCACCAGGCCCACCCCTTCGGGATTGCCCGGCCCGAGGTCCGTTTTTTCTTCGGGGAAAAACTCCTCCAGAGTTTCCACTTCCTGGAGAAGTTTTTCCGCGGCCAGCATGAGCTCATAGACCCTAAAGAGATGTAAGAGCGCGGGGGAGAGTCCTTTTAACTGTTTTAAACAGTTAAATAGTTTTTCGCGAAGCTCCGCGAGAACGGAGTCCCGCGGAGGGGACCAGAGACGAAAACGCGCCCATGGGCCCACCATGTAGGTTTTTCCTTTAAGGGAGGTTTCTTCCCCTCCCGGGGATTCCACAAGAACTTTTCGATAATCCTCTACTGCCTGGATGGTTTTCCGGAAGACCAGGAGACTTCCCTCCGTGAAATCCGATCCAAGGGCCACAAGGCCTCTTTCTTTTCGCAGAGGAAGAAAGATTTTCTCCCGGAGCAAGGCATCCCGGGAGAAGACCTCCCAGAAAATCCGGCCTAAAGAGAAAATTTTTTTTTGGACCTTCCGTGTGACCTCTCCGAGGAATTTAATTCGGGAGGAATCAAGCGGGGTTCCCCAGCTCCCGGGCAGTCCACTTCCGCCGTGAAGTTTCCTTCCTCCTATGGTCTCAAGAATGGTGGCCAGGCCCTTTCGGGCTGCGAGAAACTCCGGAAGGATTCCTTTTTCTTTAAGGAAACATAGGGAATCCTTTTTTTCCGAGGAGGTTTCCGGAAGAGCAAACAGAGAGAGTACCGTGAGATGGTCCCGTATGAAGCCGGCCAGAAAGAAGATTCGCCGTATGCGCTGCACCTGGGGGGGAGGAGGGCTCCTAAAAATCTGATCCAGGGCCTTGAGGGAGGCCAGGTAATGGGCCTCGGCGCAGATGCCGCAGATCCGGCTGGCCAGAAAGGGCATCTCCTCCACCCGACGCCCCACGCAGAAATGCTCGAATCCCCGGAACGCTTCACTGGTAAACTTGATCCGGCTTACCCTGTGTCGTTCATCAAGGACTATTTCCAGCCCCGCCTCACCCTCTATGCGTTTAAGGGGTCTTATGCTGATTTTTTTCCCCATCGATGTCTTCCTTTTTGATCCGAAGAATGGGACTTTCGGCCAGAAAAAAGCGGAAGAGGATCCCCACCGGATCCACAAGCGCCCTCAAGAATTCCTCCCCTTCGGCCGAAGGTACAGCGGAGGCCAGGGCGGAGAGAAAGCGTTCCCCTGAAAAGGGATCCAGGGGGCCGTAACACCCCCGACAGGGTTCTCCCGCCCGTATACACACGGCCCCGCAACCTCCCCGGGTAACCGGCCCCGAGCAGATTATCCCCAGGGCCAGAAAACATTCCTTCCGCGAGGTTCCTCCCGTGATTCTTAATGCGCCTTTGATTCGAAAGGCCTGCCTTTCCCGGGGGCACTCCTTGCAGAGGGAGACCGGTGGGTCCTCTCTCTCTTTTCCCTGCCGTAAATCCTCGAGATGCTTGCGCAGGGTATGGGCCTCCGGAGGGCATCCGGGGATAAATCTATCGCAGGGGACCACCCGGGATACCGGTCGGGGGCCCTCCTCTTTTTCCCAGAGGAGACCGGGAATTCCTCCGTAAAGGGCGCAGGCTCCCACCGCTACTAAAGATCTAGCCCGTCTGCGCAGGGTTCTCACCGTCCTTTCCTGTTCCGGGGTTCTTATTGCTCCGCAAACCAGGGCTATATCGATGTGAATTGTCCTTTCCGGAGCTTCCGTCACCCCGAGCTCCGGCCAGTAAACCACCTCAAGTTGATGGAGTAGCCATTCCGGGAGATCCTCCAGAAAGAAACGGAGATCACACCCACCGCAGGACAGGGCATTATAAAGAGCTACCTTCACCGGTAAGTTCCCTCCATAGACGCCAGATTTCCCGGTAAAGCCTTTCCCCCTCCCCGGAACCCACCCATATCGTGCGTACCCGGTCGCGAGAAATTTCCATAGCGGCAAGTAGTTTGCGGTAAGCCGTTATCCTGAGAGAAGCCCGGGTGTTCCCTTCACGAAAATGGCACTGGCCTCTGGGGCATCCCCCTATCAGAACTCCGGTCGCGCCCCGGTAAAGGGCTTCGGTGATCCAGGCGAGTTCTAATGCACCGGTGCAATTTATTCGCACCGGGAGGAAACCTTCGGGTAATTTCAATCGCCTATGGGCCAGATTTTCCAGGGCCTTAGCGGCACACCATTGGCACAGAAATCCTACCAGAACCGGTTTCATGTAAGGAGCACCTCCATGACCGACGACATTCTCGGGATCCCGGACAGGTGCAGGGCTCCCGAGGGGCATGCGCTAACACAGATTCCGCATCCGGTGCAGAGTTGATGGAGAATCCGCAGCCCCTGTGGTCCGGGGGCCAGTGCCTTGAAGGGGCAGCTTTCCAGACACAGGTAACATCCACCGCAGAGACTTTCCTCTACTTTTAGGCGGAAAGGGGTCAGGCTGATTTCGGGCTGTGTAAGGAATCTTATCGCTTCAAGAGCCGCGGCCTCCGCGGAGGCTATGGTTTCGGAGAGATCTCTGGGGCCGGCACAGGCTCCGGCCAGCCATATGCCCTGACGCACCGTCTCCGCGGGATGGGTCTTGGGTTCCCGGGCCTCAAAGAAACCGCTTTCCCCCATACACAATCCCAGAAGAGCGGCCAGTTCGCCGGCTCCGAGCTCCGGCATAAATCCCGGTACCAGTACCACTATATCCATGTCCAGCCGGAGTTTTTTAAGGGCCAGCGTGTCCTCTACCTCAATGGTTAATCCTCCTTTCTGATCCGGATGCCAGGGTACCTCCGAGATATCGGCCACCCTCCCCCGTACAAACCGGATCCCCCTGGACAGTGCCTCTCGCCATAAACTCTCACCCTCCGGACCCTTGAGACGCAGATCCTGATAGAAGTGCCAGATCTCTAGTCCGGGAAATATCTCCTTCAATCGAAGAGAGAGTTTAAGAGCCAGACCGCAACAGATCTCCGAACAGTAAGGCAGATGATATCGATCCCTGCTTCCGGCACAATGGACAAAGGCCGCACGCCGGGGGGGTTTGCTCCCGGTAGGGAGGGGAGACTCTCCCACGCAGAATTTTTTTTCCAGATCAAAGAGAGTGAATACGCCGTCAAGTCTTTTGTAGCCATAATGGGCGATTCTTTCCACCGGGTAGGGACGAAATCCCGTGGCTACGATTATTCCACCCGCTCTAACAGTTCTGCGAGACCATCCTTCCTCGAAATTAACCGCTTTGCTAGCACATGTCCTTTCGCATCGCCGACAGTGATGGTTTTTGAAGCGCAAACACCGAAAGGGATTGATCACCGGAACCCTGGGGACCGGGTGGGGTACCGGCCAGTTAATAGCCGGAGGATCCAGCGGACAGGCTTCTATACACTTTCCGCAACCGTTACAACGATCCATCTGTACATACCGGGGACGTATCTCCAGATCCACCTCAAAGTTTCCCGCAAAGCCGGAAAGATTGAGTATGCGGGCCTGGGTGTAGATCTTCACTCCCCTGGCCCGAGCGATAGCCGAAAGGAGGGGGGAAAAGACACAGGAAGCGCATTCCAGCCGGGGATAGAGTCGATCCACATAGAGGGTTTTCCCTCCCAGAAAGGGTTCTCTTTCCACAAGAACCACCTCAAGACCGGCTTCGGAGGCCTTAAGGGCCGAGGTGATCCCTGCGGCTCCTCCTCCGATAATCAAAAGGACCGGAACGGGTTTGAGGATGTATCTCGGGATCTCCTCCATTTCCCGGAGAACTCTCCACCCGGCCCGGAGGAGCTTCAGGGCCTTCTCGGTGGGATTCCCGATGGTGCTCCAGGCCACCTCCTCCCGCAGGGCCACTATATGAAAACGCTTCACACCGATCTCCCGGAGGATCCTTTGAAAGGTCTCTCCGTGCAGATCCGGACTGCATGCCCCCACCAAAATTGCCGGGCAATTTCGGGCCTCCTGCCTCAAAAGGGACTGGCCTTCCGGGGAACAGAGAAAGGGATGTCGCAGCACCGGAAGACCCTCTTCCCGGAAGGTCCTTTCCAGATACGATAAATCAACAATCTCGGAGATGTTTCCCCCGCACTCGCACACAAAAATTTTTGCGAGCTTCAAATCAGGCCTCCCTCAAGTCCGGTAATGGCCGGGGGAAGTCCCAACCTCATTCCCAGAAGCTGGGGTAAATAGACCACTTTGAGGTCCTTCCGGGGCCCGTAGATCTCAAGATTGGTCTTGCATACGGGGCAACATACACCCATAAACCGGGCTCCGGTCCGCTCGGCGGCCAGGAGTAACCGGGTGCAGAGCTCCCTGATCACCGGGGAGTCCGTGCGAGGAAGATGTCCACCGCAGCAGTAATGAGCAAGGGAGTAGGGTTTAACTTCGAACCCGGAAATGTCGAGGAGTTTTTCCATGAGTCCGCTTTCTAAAGGAAAGGGTCGGGATAGGAAACAGCCATAAAAGGAAACCACGGGTATTTTTTCCCCCCGGCCTTTCACCTCGGAAACCAGCCGGGCAAGATTTTCCTTTTTACAGAGAAATTCCAGAAGATGGAGAATCTGCAGCCGTTCCGGACGATAACGGAGTCCTTCTTCCCGGAGTATGTCGTTTATGTGTTGGAGGGCTTCAGGATATTTTTGCAGTGCGCGGGAGGTCCTTTTTAGATTGTGGTAACAGAGGCTGCAAGTGGTAATAAGAATCCCCTCTTCGGCCAGGGCGAGATTCCGGGTTGCAAGAAACCAGCCCACTGTGGGTGGAAATCTCGCAATTTCCCGGGCTCCGCAGCAATTCCAGTCCTCAAGAATACTTATCTCCAGCTCAAGGGCCATAAAAAGGGCTTCCACCGCACGATGAAGTTCCCGGGCAAGATGCTGAGAGGCACATCCGGGATAGTAGAATATCCTCACCGGGAGGGTCCTCCGGAAAGAGCCAGCATTTTCCGGAAAAGACGGGGGTTTTTGACCGGGGAAGGGGGAGGGATCTCCTTCTGGCCCTCTGCCTGCGGGATCCGGAGGTGAATTTTTCTCTCACCACCGTCGCGTCGGAGCCGCACCTGATACGCGTGAACCGCTCCAAAATCAAAGCTTCGCCCCCTTTCCATGAGGAGCGTCCAGAAGAGACGGCTCCATTCTTCCTGAGGATATATCCTGGTCTTTCCCCTCTGGCTCTCCCTGCGGCACAGAAATTCAAAGAAGGATACCAGGGGGATTCCTTCGGGACAGCGTTCTTCACATAGATAACAGCCGATGCAGATCCAGGGAGTGTTAATTTCATCAACACCGCCTGGGTCCTCCAGATAGATCTGGATAACCCTCCAGGGAGAGCCGTCCATTTCCTCATATACCGGGCAAATACCCCCACAAATCCCGCAGAGAGTACATCGTTTGAGGAGATCAATCTCGGGAAAGATTTCCGCCTCGGGGGAGGGTTTTTCTTCCTCTTCCATCAGGAGCAACTCTCGAATCTCCCGGAGACGCAATCCTCTTTCCTTTAGTTCCAGTATCTTTTCCAGACGCTCCAGTGTGGAAGATGGATAAAAGAAACGCACCCCTCCGGAGGGTTGTCCCTTCCGGCGGCCTTTGGGCAGGAGTCCCAGTTGCACATAGTAAAGAAAGGTCCGTCTGGAGAGGCGTTTCCCCTTCTTAGAAAGCTCTGTCAGTATGTCCTCAATAGAAACCCACTTCTTCATCGTAGATGTTTTTAACAGGTAAACCCATCTTTTCCAAGTCTCCCGAGGGCCAGGGACACGCAAGCGAGATCTGATTTTGTGGGGGAAGGGGTGTTCGAGTACTTCAAGGTGATTTAAATTTTATAAGGAATTTCTAATCTTGTAATCCGGGAGGCTTCGCTATGGGGGAGATTCGCAGTGCGCTGGAGATCGCTCTGGAAAAGGCCGAGAAAATAGGCAAGGCTTCGAGGGAGGAGCTCCGGGCCCAGGAGTGTAGGGAAAAGGGTCAGAGGCTTGCGGCCCGGTTTCTTAACGAGGCGGACTTTGATCTTGCCGGCGAGATCGCTCGGCTTTCCCCGGAGGAGAAGATCCCGGTCCTTCGGGGCCTGGTGGAGGTCCTGGTCCGCAACCTGGTGCTCCCCCGGGACGAGTATGCCCTTAAAGAGGTGCGCCGGGCCCTTTCCGGTCTTGAGGTGGTCTTTTCCGCCTTCCCGGAGGTCAAAAACCTCACCCGGGAGATCGATCGGCTCCTCAGTCAGTACCTCAATCACCGGGAGGCCCTCTATCAGCAGCTCAAACAGCAATTTGAGGCCCAGCTCTCCGAGGTGGAAAAGACCCTCAGTGATCAGATGGGCGTCAAGGTAAAGGTGGATGTGGAGATGCAACCCCAGTTTCAGGAGGAGTGGCGAAAGCTACGGGATCAGCTCGACCCTCAATATCAGCGTCAGCTTGATTACCTGAAGGGTATCTTCGAAAAGGCTCTGGGAACATGACCCGTGAGAGGCTCAGGGATATCCTTGAGGCCCTTTCCGCCGGGCGCATCACCGTTTCTGAGGCTGAAGATCGTCTTCGTTATTTTCCCTATGAGGAGCTCGGTGGCGTCAAGCTGGACCATCACCGGGGGATCCGGAAGCACTTTCCGGAGATCATTTACGGTCCGGGGAAGACGGTGGAAGAGCTTCTTCGCATAGTGAAGAGTTTTCTCGAAAGGGATCTTCCTCTCCTCATCACCCGGGTATCTTCGGAGACGGCCCGGGAAATTCGGGAGAGATTCCCGGAGCTCGAATATCATTCCCGGGCCCGGATCCTTGGGAAACCCCGGAGGGGTCCGCGGGTGGGTCAGATAGCCATCCTTTCCGGAGGAACTGCGGATCTCCCCGTGGCCGAGGAGGCCAGGATAGCCGCCGAATATTTCGGCAACCGGGTGCAAACCTTCTACGATGTGGGAGTGGCCGGAGTCCATCGCCTCCTTTCTGTGGCCGAGGAACTGGAAAAGGCCAATGCCCTTATAGTGGTGGCCGGGATGGAGGGAGCCTTGCCCTCCGTGGTGGCCGGACTGGTGGATCGTCCGGTGATTGCCGTGCCCACCAGTGTGGGATACGGAGCCCATTTCGGTGGACTGGCTCCGCTTCTGGCCATGCTCAACTCCTGCGCGCCGGGGGTGGCGGTGGTAAATATTGACAACGGTGTCGGAGCGGCCTATTTTGCAAGTATAATTAACCAAATGTGTATAAAAAAAAACTAATGGGAGAGAACCATGGCCAAACGGGGACGTAAGCGCAAAGACAGCCCGGAGGGGATGCTTCTTGAGATGCTCGAAGTGGTGGATCACCAGGGGAATACCATGGGACTCCTTCCCCGTGGGCAGATTCACGAACAGAAGCTCTTTCACAAGGCCGTACATGTTATGATCTTTAATCCCAAGGGGGAGCTTTATCTGCAAAAACGCTCCCGTCTCAAGGATGAAAATCCGGGCAAGTGGGACTCCTCGGCCTCCGGCCATGTTTCTCCCGGGGAGCCCTATCCGGTGGCCGCCCGGCGGGAACTGAAGGAGGAACTGGGGCTACTCTGCGGTCTTAAGGAGATAGGCCGTCTTGAGGCCTCCCCGGAGACGGGATACGAGTTCGTGGTGCTTTTTAAGGGCACTACCAGGAAGGTACCCCGTCCCAACCCCATGGAAATCGAGGAGGGACGCTTTGTTTCTCCGGAGGAGCTTGAACACTGGTTAACTCAAAGTCCCGAGGATTTTACTCCTACCTTTCGACTCCTCTGGGATCGGTATCGACGCAAACTTCTTTCAAGATAGACCGTATTTTTCAATCTTGTAGCGCAGGACTCTTTCGGAGAGCCCTAACATTTCGGCGGCCCGGGTCTTGATTCCGCCGCTCTTTTTGAGAGCTTCTTCGATACGCTTCCTTTCGAGGAGTTCCACTGCCTCCGGAAGGGGGCGACGAAAGAGTTCCGCCAGGAGGTCTTCGGTTCCGGGAGGGGAAAATAACAGATCGCCGGCGGTTATTAAAGGCCCTTCGGTCAGGATGACCGCCCGTTCCACGGCATTCTGAAGTTCCCGCACATTTCCGGGGAAATCATAGCTCCAGAGGAGCTCCAGAGCCTCCTTGGAGAAATCCTCCACGGGTTTTCCGTAACGGCGGGCGTACTTTTTTAAAAAGAACCGGGCCAGGGGCAGGATGTCCTCCCGCCTCTCCCGGAGGGGAGGAATATGGATGGTGATGACCGCCAGGCGCCAGAAAAGATCCTCCCGGAAGGTCCCTTTCCGGACCATCTCCGATAGGTCCCGATTGGTGGCGGCGATCACCCGGGCCCTGGAGCGGAGTTCCTTCCGGCCTCCCACCCTCCGGAAGGTTCCGTCCTGAAGCACCCGAAGTAGCTTGGCCTGAAGCGAAAGGGGCAATTCTCCTATTTCGTCCAGAAAAATGGTTCCCTCTCCGGCCTCCTCAAAGAGTCCCGCTCTGGCCCGATCAGCCCCGGTGAAGGCGCCTTTCTCGTGACCGAAAAGTTCAGATTCCAGGAGTCCCTCCGGAATGGCTGCACAGTTTATCTTAAGAAAGGGAGAGTTGCGTCTGGGGCTCAAACGGTGGATCAGACCGGCCAGGACCTCTTTCCCGGTGCCGGACTCTCCGGTGAGAAGCACGGTGGCTTCGGTGGGGGCCACCCGGGCGATGAGCCGCAGGATCTCCTTCATGGCCGGACTCTCGGCCACCACATCCTTCGCCTCCGGGATCCCGAGTTCACTCAACTTCTCCCTGAGTCTTCTTACCTCCCGCCGCAGACGGAGTTCCGAAAGGGCCTTTTCCAGAACCAGGGTCAGTTCTTCCAGGTTTACCGGCTTGGTTAGGTAGTGATAGGCTCCCAGTTTCATGGCCTCCACGGCGCGTTCCACCGTGGCAAAGGCCGTAAGCATTACTATAGCGGTGAAAGGACTCCTCTCTCTTATTTTCGGAATAAGTTGCAATCCGTCCGTATCCGGAAGACGCCAGTCCAGGATTACCAGCTCGGGTCGATGCTCCGCCACGATTCGGAGGGCCTCGGCCCCGGTTGGGGCCTCCCGGACCCGAAAACCCTTGCGCTCAAGGTACTTCCCCAGGATTTGCCGCTGGGCCTCCTCGTCCTCCACTAGGAGGACCGCGGGAGCCTCATCTCGAAGCATACCCATTTCCCTCCCTCCCGGAGATCCACCCGTCCTCCGTGGGCCTCGGCCACCTGTTTCACTATGTAAAGTCCCAGTCCGAAACCGTCTCTTTTGGTGGTGAAAAAGGGCTCAAAAATCCGGGATCGTAGTTCCTCGGGAACCGTGGTGCCGGTATTGCGGACCGAAAAACATATTTCATTCCCCCGGGGAAAGATCCGTAGCTCCACCTCGTGCCCTTCGGGGGCCGCGAGGGCATTTTCCAGAAGGCTCGAAAGTGCCCGGTAGAGCCAGCGGCGATCAGCCCGGCACTCCCGTACTCCCTCGTTTTTGATCCGGAAACGGATTTTTCGGGCCTCCGCCCTCGGACGAAAACGGGCTGTGAGCTCCGAAAGAAGATCCTCCACCTCCACTGGTTCGGGATGGATCTCGAACCCCCGGGAAAGGCGGAGAAGCTCCCCTGTAAGTTCACTTAACCGGCGAATCTCCTTTTCGAGAAGGGGTCTATACTCCCGGGCCGACTCCGGATCCTCAAAGATGTATTGCATTCCCATGGAAAGGGTATGCAGGGGATTTCGGATTTCATGGGCGATCATCGCCGAGAGCCTGCCCATTGCGGCAAGTTTTTCCGACGCCGAGAGTCGTCGCTCCAGGTTTTCCCTTTCCCTTTCGAGTCTCCTGGTGTAAAGATAGGCGAAAAGAAGCAGCAGGAGTCCTCCGATCAGCACCAGGCCTCCGTATTCAAGGGCCTCGCGGAAGAGTCTGATCTTAAAGGTATTTTCGAAAGCCGCGGTGATCCGAAAGTAGCGTCCGGGCACGAGCTCGCTTTCGCGACACAGAAAAAAGAGCCCGTCTCTTTGATAACCCTGCACACAGATAGGCCAGGGTGGCGCTCCGACCCCCTCGGGAAAGGTGTCCAGCAGGGGACGCCCTTTTTCGGAGACCCGGACACCCACCAGCCCGGGATCACTCTGGAGCTCGTCGGTAAGCCAGGCCAGATTCCGGAGGAAGGCCGGAGGATCTGGAAGCACCCTCAGGAGCTCCAGGTATCCGGAAAGACGTCCCTCTATAAGGCCCAGGGCCCTTTCGGCCTCAAAACGCTGATGGAGGGAGAGGGTGTGGCGAATGATGAAGAGTTGCAGAAAGAAGGTTCCCACCAGGAGAAGCGCCCCGGTGAGAAAAAAACGGAAACGCAGGGTTACCATTCCTCTTCCGAACTCCCTCTTCTCCAGAGCGGCCATCCCCGCTCATCCCGCAGCCGCAGGCGCCCCGCTGGCGATTCCAGGGTTTCGGGAATAAGCACCTCCCCGCATCGCCATCCCTTCACTAGCACCTTCTCTCCGGGATTCAATTCCAGCCGCAACCGGTGCCAGAAGCGGTAAGGCCCCATCCGGATATAAAGCATCTTCCCCGAAGAGGTGCGGAGCGTCAGAAGGGGCGGACGCCACTCCACCACGCGTCCCACCACCAGAACCTTCTTCCGCCAGCAACACCCCCTCTCCGCCCCCCTCAGGGGAACATTTCCGTTTGCGAAGATCAAGACCAAAATCAGAAAGCTCAGACGCACTATCATCTCTTTAATTTTATGCAGGATCCGTGCCCTCCACCAGGCTTTAAGATTTCTCGGTCCCGTAGACCCCCTTCGACAAAATCGTCGAAAGGACCGGAAGACATTGTCGAACCACCACCTCGGGTACCCGGGAGGCCTTTTTCACGGAACCGTTGGAGGATCGCGCTTTCCGGCTTCTGGCACGATCCTTGTTTATACCTCCGGCAGACTCGCAACAGAAAGGAGGTGAGCCCGTGAGAAACGCTATGAAGCCTCTGGTTCTTCTGGTGGCGGGAATTCTCCTTTCCGCCTCCGCCTGTACCACCACTCAGGGCAGTGCTCCCTATCAGGGGGCCGGTCTGGGGGCGGCGGTGGGGGCGCTTTCGGGGGCTCTCCTCGATCACCACAACCCCTGGCGCGGAGCGGTGATCGGCGGGGCGATCGGAGCCACCCTGGGCGGAGGCCTTAGTGCCATCAGCTCGAGGGCCAGTGCCCGGGCCGTAGCCAACGGACGACCGGTGGTCTATCGGCAGGGGAACGCGGTGGTGGAGGCCACACCGCTGGACTACAACCAGAAGACCTACTGCCACAAAGTCCACAAACGGGTGTGGCGCAACGGACAGCTCGTCACGGACCGGATCGAGGAGGTCTGTGAGGGAAGCAAGACCGGAAACTACTATTAATCCAAGGAGGTGCGTTATGCAGGGAAGAAAGACATGGATTCTGGGTGCGATGATGGTTTTACTTCTGGCCGCGGGGATGGGATTTTCCGAATCCGGGCCCTCCCCCTCCCCGCCCCAAAAGGCCGTCCGTTCGGATTCGGGCCCACCCGCGGCCACTTCTCTCTGGAGATACTGCCGGGGAGTCAATCCGGATAGTTCGGCCTGCCGGGAAATGATGAACTACATGCGCGGCCACTGGGAGAAGATGCGGGAATTGCGGGAAAAGGTCTGGAAGGATATGAAGGACTACTGTGAGAAACACCACGAGGAACGTTTCTGTCAGAGGATGCGGTCGGGTGAAGCGTCGGCTCCCGGATGTCCCAATTGCTGGCACCGGTAAAATCAAAAACCTTCCAGCGCGGCGAAAAGGGCCCGGAGTTTCTCCGGGTCCTTTTCGCCCGGTCTCTTTTCCACTCCGGAGTTCACATCCACGGCAAAGGGGCGAACCTTCCGGACGGCTTCTCTTACATTTCCGGGACCCAGTCCACCGGCCAGGATAATCGGCACCCCCAGGGTGCCGGCCCGGGCGGCAAGGTCCCAGTCCAGAGTTCGCCCCGTTCCCCCGGGCACTCCCTCCACATAGGGCTCGAGGAGAATCGCCCTAACCACTCCCCGGTAGGCCCTGATCGTCTCAAGATCCTCCGGCCCCTTTAATCTCAGGGCCTTGATCACCCGGGGGAAAAATCGGGCACAGAGTTCCGGGGGTTCCTGCCCGTGGAGCTGAATCAGGTCCAGCCCGACTCCGAGGACCACTTCCTCTATCCGTTCCGGTTCCTCGTTTACGAAGACCCCCACCGTGGTCACGAAGGGAGGTAGCCCTTGCACGATCTCCCGAGCCTTTTCCGGAGGAAGGTAACGGGGGCTCCCCGGATAAAAGATGAACCCCAGGGCCGAGGCCCCCAGGGATACCGCAAGGAGCGCGTCCTCCGGTCTGGTAATGCCGCAAACCTTGACCCTTACCTTTTCGGTTCCTTTCATGCTATTTTAGAAGCCATGAAGAATTTTCGAGAGTATCTCTTCGGAGGGATCCTTCTTCTTTTCTTCAGTATTCGCTACTATCCCGGGTATCCGCAACGCACGCTGCTCGCCACGGGAAAGTTTCTGGTGGCGGTGATTCTCTACGGTCTGGGGGTTGCCTTTCTCTGTAAGTGGGCCATCCGGCAGTTTTTCAAAAAGGAGCTCGTGTGGGAGAACTTTTTTAAAATAGCCCTCTGGGCCGCGGTGATCATGTCCTTCGGGGAATCGCTGCGCCATTACTTTTATCCCTATTGACCCCCGGCGGGCTCAAGGATTACCAGTACATAAGCGTCATTCCGGAGATATTTTTGGGCCGCCTCCTGCACCTCCTCCCGGGTAACCCTTTTTATTCCCTCAATGTAACGATAAAAGTAGTTGAATCCCAGGCCCAGGGCCTCGTTCAGGGCCCGATCCATGGCCTGAGAAAGATTGGTTTGGAGCTCGGTTTCGTAGCTGCCCACGAGCCAGTTTTTGGCCCGGGCGAGTTCCTCGTCGGTGATACCCCTTTCCTTGATCCGGGCGATTTCGTTCCACAGCCCGGAAAGGGCCTCGTCTTTTTTGTCCGGGGCGCAGGCTATGTAAAGGGCCAGTGAACCCGTGTTCACCCCCAGGGTTAGAAAGGAGGTCACCGTGTAGGCCAGGGCCTTTTCGTCGCGAAGGGTGCGAAAGAGGCGTCCTCCCTGTCCGGCCAGGACGGCGTTTAACACCTCCAGGGCATAACGATCCCGATCTCTCAGCCCCACCGCTCTGAATCCCAGGAGAATGTGGGTCTGCTCCGCCTCCTTGGTAACGGTGGTTATTCGTGGACCGGAAAGGGCCGGGGGTTTCTCGTCCCGGGGAAGAGGCTCCGGAGGGGCCTTCCAGTCCACGAGTTTCCGGGAAAGTTCCCTCAGGACCTCCTCGGGATCCACATCGCCCACGATGGCCAGCACCCCGGAATCCGGACGCACATAGCGGGCATAGGCCCGCCGCAGGGTCTCCGCGGTGACCTTCTCGAAGAAGTCCCGGGATCCGAGCACATTAAGGCCGTAGGGGTGGGGGGAAAACATAACCCGGTAGAACTCTTTTAGAGCCACCTGTACGGGCTGATCGTCCTGCCGCATGAGGGCGGAGATGAGCTCCGGTCGGGCACGATCCACCTCGGTCTCGGTGAAGGCCGGCTCCCGCAGGACCTCCAGGAAGAGATCCAGCCCTTCCCGGAAACCGTCGGAAAGGAAGGTGGCCTCAAGCCCGAAGGTGTTGCGACCGGAAAATCCCTTGATCTTTCCCCCGAGGGATTCCACCAGGCGGGAAATCTCCTCGGCGGAGTGTTTGCGGGTTCCCCGGGGCCAGACGGTCACCAGAGCCCGGAAGAGCCCGTTGGTCTCCGGGGTCTCGTAACGCAATCCCCCCGGGAAGACCAGGGCCATGGCTACGGAGGGCACATCCCGCAGGGGTAAAATAACCACCCGCAGACCGTTGGACAGCTTGCGATAGACCGGGGGGATCACCGGACCGGCTTCGGTGGGGGTTATCCCCTGGGCCTCGAGTTCGGCCTCTTCCACCAGGCGTTTCAATTCCCCCGGGGAGAGTTCCCCCTGGCTGGTGAGGATTCCGGCCACCACCCTGGCGGGATCGAAGTACTTCTGGGCCGCGGCCATGAGGTCTTGAGGTTTCACCCGGCGCACGGCCTCCATGTAACGATCCGCTGCCGCGGGGTCCCCGGCCACCATCTCAAAGGTGCCGAGCTTCCGGGCCTCGCCCTCCATGGTCTCCCGGCTGTACACGAAGTCCGAAAGTACCTGGATCCTGGCCCGGCGAAGCTCCTCCTCGGACACGGGCTCGTACTTGAGCCGGAAGACCTCCACCAGGGCCTCCTTAAGGGCCGCCTTCAGGTTCTCGGGAGAGGCGGTGCCGTAGACCTCGAAAAGTCCCGGTCCGGCCGGGGTGAAGGCCGCGGCCTCAATGCTGTGCACCAGCCCCAGGCGCCGGCGCAACTTCAAATAGAGCCTCGAGGAGTGTCCCTCCCCGAGAAGGGCCGCCATCACATCCATCACCGGGGCCTCCGGATCGGTAAGCCGGGGAGCGGGAAGAACTATCTCAAAGTAGTTCTCCTCCACGCCCTTGTGCACGGTAACCGCCCGGGGTTCCTTCACATAGGTTTCCTCCGGAAATTTGACCTCCGGGGGTTTGCGCGCGGGAACCCCTCCGAAATACCTCTCCACCAGCGCCAGAGTTTGAGAGGCATCCACATCCCCCACCACCACCACCGCCATGTTGGAGGGGACATAATAGCGGTGCATGTAATCCAGAAGATCCTTTCGGGAAAGGGCCCTGACCGTTTTTTCGTAGCCTATGATGGGACGCCGATAGGGATACTTTACATAAGCCGCCTCCAGCACCCTCTCCGAAAGTAAAATCATGGGACGGTCCTCGCGCATCCGCATCTCTTCGAGAACCACCTCTTTCTCCCGCTCCAGTTCCCCGGGATCGAAAGCGGGATGGAAGACCGCATCGGAGAGGATGTCCAGGGCGGTCTCCAGGATGTCCCTGGGCCCCACGATGTAATAACAGGTGTAATCGTAGGAGGTGAAGGCGTTGATGTAACCTCCTTGGGCCTCGATGGTCTCGGCAATCTCGCCGGGGCCTCTCCTCTCCGTGCCCTTGAAGATCATGTGTTCGATAAGGTGCGTAATTCCCGCTATCTTTTCGTCCTCGTAGGTGCTGCCCACCTTCACCCAGACCTGGACCGCCACCACCGGGGCCCGGTGATTCTCCTCCACGATGGCCACGAGCCCGTTTTTCAATGTTTCCCGCCGTATATCCCCGGATCGCTTTTCCGCAGCCATGACCGTGTTACCTAAAGTTCCCAAGCACAAAAAGAAAAATATCCACAAAAGACCTGCCTTTTTCATACATGGCTACCCCCTGGGCTTTCGAGTCTAAAAGCTTACCCATTTCTTCCCCGGTTCACAACCCACGGGGCCAAAATTTCCGGTTAACCGGAAATCAGGGCCCCGCGGGATCAGTAAGGCTTAATTGTTCAGTTGGTTCGTTTCCAGCACGAGGTCTCGTCGTCCATGCCCGGATTGCCGGAAAAACGAGTTATCTGATAAAATACCGGGGGAAGGATGATTATGATCCGTCGTAAGTTAGGAGAGCACTTCTTTAACGCCGCCCTGGTTATTCTTGGCACGGTGATACTTCAACCTATAGTGACCAATAAGTTTTCTCCCTGGCTTTTAGCTTGCGGATCTACGGCTTATGTTATAGCTTTAAGTTTAGGAGCTTTACTTTTGCGGAGAAAAGAAAATGATTGAAGCCTCTGGATACATAGCTGCTATTATTGCTATGGTGGTAGGGGCCTGGATAGCCCTCAAAATCGCTTCCAGGAAAGAAAAGCGCCCTGCTCACTGATCCCCTTTAGCTTTTACCGGTCAATCCAGTAATCCTGATTTTCAGTTGGTTCGTTTCCAGCACGAGGTCTCGTCGTCCATGCCCGGATTGCCGGAAAGCTCGTTTAAGCAGAAAGACGGGGATCAGGACCTTTCCGGGGAAGACGAGGAAAGCTTATCCCGAATCTCCTTTCGCAGGGGATCGTCGGGAGGCAGATATTTGAGGGCCTTACGATAGTGGTAGTTGGCCACCTTGAGGTCTCCCTTGAGGAAAAAGTATCGGGCGAACTGGTAATGGGATCTTCCCTCCCGGCCCAGGTCCGAAAGAAGTCGGCCGTAGTAATAATGAAAGTCGGGGAGGTCATCGAGTTTTTTGGCGAGACCGGAGAAAAGAACGAGGGCCTTTGTGTTCAGCCGGAGTTCCTGGTAGGTGCGGGCGAGCAACCACCGGGCCCGTACGGCCTCGGGATGACGGCGGAGATAGTCCTCAAGAAGCCCCCGGGCCTCCCGGTAATAACCGGCCGAAAAGTAGACCTCGGCCAGATCCAGCCGAAAGTAATCCCTTTTCGGGTAGGCCCGCACCACTTTTCCCAGTTCCTCGATGGCCTCCCGGAAAAATCGGGCCCGGGCCAGAGCCATCCCCAGTCCGTAATGAAGAAGCGGATCCTCCGGGGTCATCTTAAGAGCCTCGCGATAGCGCACTACCAGGGTGCCGGGATCGTGGGTCTCCACCTTGAGACGCACCTGGAGCCGGCGCAGGTAAAGGGGATCTTCCGGCACGCGTCGGCGGGGGCGATACCTGGACGCGAGCGTCTCCAGATAGGTGATTCGCTCCGGCGGAGCCGGATGGGTGAGGAGATAGTTGGGACCGGTTTCGGTAAGGAGCCACCGATGACGAGCGATCTTGTTCAGGATGGAGAGGAAGGCCGAGGGATCGTAGCCGGCTCTGACCAGGTACTCGAATCCCATCCGGTCGGCCTCTTCCTCTTCGGCCCGGCTGTAGGCGAGGGCCCTGGTGATGGCCAGCGAGGTGGAGGTCACGGCTATGGCGTTTCCGGCCTTGCCCCCGCCCAGTAGCAATCCCGCCAGCGTCACCGCTCCGACGGCGATCTGCAACCGCTTCAACGCCTCCAGCCGTCGGGCCACATGCCGGGCCTGAACATGGGCGATCTCGTGGGCCATTACCGCGGCCAGTTCGTCCTCCCGGTCCACCTCCTCGATGAGACCGGAGGTGAAAAAGATGTACCCTCCGGGGAGGGCGAAGGCGTTTAGGGACGAGTCTTTAAGTACATAAAATTTAAACGGGAAATAACGAGGACCGGCTACCGCTAGCAGACGCTTGCCTATTCGGTTTAGATATTCGATGACCTCCGGATCCTGAACCAGTTCGGCTTTCGCCCGGATCTGGGTCAGGATTTTGCGCCCCAGTTTGGCCTCTTCCTCCGGGGAAAGAATGGCCAGGACCGGGGGCCGGGGAAGAAGCAGGCTAAGGGAAAAAAACAGAAGAAAGAACTTCCTCACGGACTCATTCTAACATTCCCCCCTCCATCCACAAGGTCCCGATAAAAACGAAAAGGGGCGGGTCTGCGCCCGCCCCGGGTTTTCCGGTGTTCCGCACGAAGGAGGTCTTAGAACTCAGGCGGGGTGTTTCCGCCGCCTTTCTCCTCCTTCTTGGGCTTTTCGGCCACCATGGCCTCGGTGGTGAGCAGCAGCCCGGCGATGGAGGCCGCGTTCTGAAGGGCCGAACGGCTCACCTTCTTCGGATCGATCACCCCGGCCTCCATGAGGTCCTCAAACTCGCCCTTGGCCGCGTTGAAACCGCGGTTTCCGTTTTCGGCCTTCACCTTCTCCACGATGATGGAGCCCTCAAAGCCCGCGTTTTCGGCGATCTGACGCAGCGGCTCCTCCAGTGCCCGCATGATGATCCGCACCCCGTGCCGTTCGTCGGAGTCCTCGAGCTCGTTAAGGAGCTTCTCCAGGGCCGGGAGACAGCGGATGTAGGCCGTGCCGCCTCCGGGGACGATACCCTCCTCCACGGCCGCACGGGTGGCGTTGAGGGCGTCCTCCACCCGGGCCTTCTTCTCCTTCATCTCGGTCTCGGTGGCCGCCCCCACATAGATCACCGCCACGCCACCCACCAGCTTGGCCAGCCGCTCCTGAAGCTTCTCGCGGTCGTAGTCCGAGGTGGTCTCCTCGATCTGGGCCCGGATCTGCTTCACCCGCGCCTCGATGTCCTCCTTCTTACCGGCACCGTCAATGATGGTGGTGTGCTCCTTGGTGATCACCACCCGGCGCGCCCGACCGAGATCCTTGAGCTGGGCGTTCTCCAGTTTGAGCCCCAGCTCCTCGGAGATCAGGGTCCCGCCGGTGAGAATGGCGATGTCCTGAAGCATGGCCTTCCGGCGCTCACCGAATCCCGGCGCCTTCACCGCACAGCAGTTGAGCACCCCCCGCAGCTTGTTCACCACCAGCGTGGCCAGCGCCTCGCCCTCCACATCTTCGGCAATCACCAGGAGCGGTTTTCCGGCCCGCACCACCTGCTCCAGCACCGGAAGGAGGTCCTTCATGGCACTGATCTTCTTGTCGTGGATCAGAATGTAAGGCTCCTCGAGCACGCACTCCATCTTGTCCGGATCGGTCACGAAGTAGGGAGAGATGTAGCCACGGTCAAACTGCATTCCCTCCACTACATCGAGATAGGTCTCGAGGCTCTTAGACTCCTCGACGGTGATGACCCCCTCCTTGCCGACCTTGTCCATGGCGTCGGCGATGATGTTACCGATGGTCACATCGTTGTTGGCCGAAATGGTGGCCACCTGAGCGATCTCCTGACGGTCCTTGCAGGGCTTGGAGAGCTTCTCCAGCTCCTTAACCACCACATCCACGGCCTTGTCGATGCCCCTCTTGAGGGCCATGGGGTTCACCCCCGCGGCCACCAGCTTGGAACCCTCGCGGAAGATGCACTGGGCCAGCACCGTGGCCGTGGTGGTCCCGTCTCCGGCCACATCGCTGGTCTTGGAGGCCACCTCCTTGACCATCTGGGCCCCCATGTTCTCGAACTTGTCCTCAAGCTCGATCTCCTTGGCTACCGTCACGCCGTCCTTGGTGATGGTGGGAGACCCGAAGGTCTTCTCGATGATGACATTGCGCCCCTTCGGACCCAGGGTGACCTTCACGGCATTGGCCAGCTTGTCCACACCGATGAGAAGCTTTTCCCGGGCCTGTACATCGTAAATGATCTCCTTCGCCGCCATATCCTCACCTCCCTATCGAAAATTTTGAATTTTTATTCCTCAATGATGGCGAGCACATCGTCCTCGCGCATAATGAGGTATTCCTCGCCCTTGATCTTGACCTCGGTTCCGGCGTACTTGCCGAAGAGGATCTTGTCCCCCTCCTTCACCGTGAGGGGCTGCTTCTGACCGTTTTCCAGAATCCGACCCTCACCCACCGCGATCACCTTGCCCATCACCGGCTTCTCCTTGGCCGTGTCGGGGATGATGATTCCGGACTCGGTCTTCTCCTCCTCTTCCAGACGCTGAACCAGGATACGATCGTGAAGCGGCTTGATCTTCATAGCAACCCCCTCCTTCAATCAAAATTTTTGTTAGCACTCACTTAGTTCGGCTGCTAATATAATCACTGGGGGAAGGCGCGCAAGGGGGGTCAGCGGCGAGAGAGGGCCAGAAGTAGGGAGAGCACCAGAACTCCCAGGGAAGCCCACAGGAAGGAGGAAAGACCCAGGGGCAGGTAGGCAAGCGCCTCCGGGAAAAGGGCCGAAACGAGAGGAGGGATGGTGAAAAACAGAACGAAGAGCAGAGTCTCCCCCAGAAGAAAGACCGTGAGGAAGGTGTGGAGCTGTTTACGGAAAACGAGTCTGGCCTCCAGCTCCCTCTTTCCCTCTTCCAGCTCCTCGAAAAGGCGCTTTATGTGCTCGTATTCCCTTAAAAGTCCGGGAAATTCCCGGACCGCGTCCTTTCCCAGACGGTGTTCCGTCCGGGTGAGCCTTTCGCCGAGCTCCTGGAGTTTCCGTCCCCAGGATCGGGCCTCGGTCTTATAGGGATAACGCTGCCAGTAGCGCTTCAGCTCCATGTAACGCCGGTACTGGTCCGAAAGTCCCTCCCTCAGTTCCCGAATCTTGCGATAGGTGTAGCCCTTCATCTCCAGGGCCAGTTCCGAGGCCCGGAGGGCCACCCTTTCCAGGTCGTAGAAAGACCCCTGATAGATCTCTTCCCGCAAACGCCGTATTCTGTCCTCGAGGTCCGCGCGTTCCTCCTCGGAAAGAAGACCCTTCAGGCGATGAAGTTCGTCCTCGGCCTCGCGAATGGCCGAAAGGGCCTGGGCCTGCTTCTCCTCCTCCCGGCTCAAAAGTTCCTTCTCCAGAGTCCGGGCCAGGGGCAGAAAGAAGGGTTCCAGGAAGGCCAGACCGTAAATGATCGGGTGTCCCAGATAGGCCCGGAGGGGCTCTATCCGGCGTGCCGTCCCTCCGAGAAGAAAGCTCATGCGAAGGCGGAGATAGGCCGCCGGATGGAAGGATGAGTCCCGGCGCAGGGCCTCGGCGTAGGAGCGTTCGGCGGAGGTATAGTCCCTCTGCCACTCAAAGACTCGACCCTTCCATACCAGAGCCGCGGCCTGCACCAGAGGGGGAAGTCCGTCAAGGGGCAATTCCTCCAGGTAGTAGAGGGCCTTTTCCGGATCTCCCTGGAGCACTCCCACCTGAACCATACCCAGGAGTCCCTGAGGGTTATCCGCTTCGGCGAGAAAGCGCTTTTCCGCCTCGCCCACTTCGCCGTTTATAAGACACTCGAGACCGATCTGCAGATTGCCCCCTTTCCCGGGTATTTCCTGGCCCAGCGAAAGGTTGGCAAAGCGGGCTCCCTCCGGGGCCCTGTAAAAAAGGACCCGAAGAAAAGCCGGAAGGAGATAGAAGTGGCGGGCATAGAGCCCTAAGAGGTTCTCCGAGTCCAGTTTCCCGGATAGTATTTCCCCGGCGAGCCTGGGACCGAGATCCCGAAGAGGGATCTTGAGATAGCCTCGGAGGGCCTTTCCGGGGATTATCTCCCTTATTCCGGGGCAGCTCGCGGTGGAATGCCAGGGCAGACCGCAGTAGAAACAGGGGGCATGCTCCCCCACCCAGAGGAGATCGCGCACCGAAAAAAGGGTGTCCGGAGGGGTGGTGGAGGGTAATCTTACCTCAAGAAGATCGCCCTGCCTCTCCGTCCCCACCACGATTTCCGCCCTTTTGGCGGCCTCCTCCACCTCTTTCTGGAGCTTCGAATGGAAATAGATTCTCCCGGGCCTTGTCCAGCGGGGGGGATTTCCCTCCGGGAAGAAGGTAAAGGGGAAAGGGGCCTCGGCCAGTTGACTTTCGAAAAGCCTGCGCAGCGACGAAAGGGCCTTTTCCAGCTCCGAAAGGCGATCCGGGGTAAAGAGAAAACTTTCCCCTTCCCGGGGAAGAGCCCCGGAAAGGGTACGCAGAACCAGGGCCCGAAAGTCGTTTTCCCTCCCCGGGAAAAGGAAAGAAGTCAGCCTTTCGTGGAAGAAAAGACGCAGTTTTTCGCTCAAGACCTCAACCTCAGGAGGTAGACCCCCACTCCCAGGGTTATGGCCGCGTCGGCCAGGTTGAAGGCCGGCCAGTGATAAGCTCCCCAGTGGAGGTCCACGAAGTCGAAAACCGCTCCGTGAAGGATCCGATCCACGGCGTTGCCCAGAGCCCCTCCGGAGATCATTCCCAGGGCCACCCTCCTCCCTCTATCCTTTTCGGTTCTTCCCAGGTAAAGGATGAGCCCCCCCGCCGCAAGGCCGAGAAGCGACCACACCCATAGTCCCATCCACCCCCAGTCCCGAAAAAGACCGAAGGCCACGCCGGGGTTGCGTACCCGAACCAGGTTCAGCAGACCCGGGACCAGGGAGAGACCCGCCGGCGGAAGCCATCTTTCCAGGAGAAACTTGGTGAGGAGATCCAGAATCAGGATCCCCAGGGCCAGACCGTAGATCACCTTAACCCCCGCTCAGCCTTCCCTCCTCCGCCAGCCGGCGCACCACCCGGGTGCATCGGGCGCAGAGTCCGGGGAATTCCCGGTCTTCCCCCACCTCCGGGCGCCACTGCCAGCACCTTTCGCACTTGCGTCCCGGGGCCCGGCGCACCAGCACCCGGAAATCCGGGACTTCCTCGCCCTCGAGGAGCACCTCCCTCGGACCGGCCGCGGGAAGCTCCTCCCTCACCTCAAAGGAGGAAACGATGACGAAGTAGGCCCACCAGTCGGGGTCGGAAAAGAGTTCCCGTTCGCCTTCCGGGGGACGCACCAGCACCTGGGCCTCGAGGGAGCTCCCTATGAGCTCGGTCTCCTTGCGGGCCACCTCCAGGGCCCTGGTCACCTCCCCGCGGAGGGTAAGCAGCCTCCGCCAGCGTTCCCGAAACCCCCGGTCGGGCTCCGGCCAGGAGACCTCGGGGAAGGAAAGGAGGTGGACGCTTTCGGCCTCACGCCGGAAGGGGAAGTGTTGATAAAGGTCCTCGGCGGTAAAGGAGAGCACCGGGGCCATGAGACGCACCAGCGCCGAAAGGGCGTGATACAGGACGGTCTGCGTGGCCCGACGCCGGGGATCCTCGGGATGATCGCAGTAAAGCCGATCCCGGTTTATGTCGATGAAGAGTGAGGAAAGCTCCACCACGCAGAACCGATGGAGCTCGTGCACCACCAGGTGAAATTCGTAATCCTCGTAGGCCCTCCGCACCCGCCGGATGAGCTCACCCAGCCGGAGGAGGAGATAGCGTTCCAGCTCGGGGAGTTCCTCCCAGGAGACCAGGTGTCTTTCGGGGTCAAAGTCGTGAAGCACCCCCAGGAGGTAGCGACCCGTGTTGCGGATCTTGCGGTAGGCCTCCACCAGATGCCGCAGGATCTCCTCGGACAGCCGGATGTCCTCCCGGTAATCCTCCGAAGCCACCCAGAGACGAAGGATCTCCGCGCCGTACTTCTCGATGATGTCCTGGGGGTGAATGACATTGCCCAGGCTCTTGGACATCTTGCGTCCCTGGCCGTCCACCACGAAGCCGTGGGTGAGGACGGCCCGGTAGGGCGGCTCACCCCGGGTGCCCACGGCGCAGAGGAGCGAACTCTGGAACCAGCCCCGGTGTTGATCCGAGCCTTCCAGGTAGAGGTCCGCGGGGAAGGCCAGCTCCGGGCGCCTTTCCAGAACCGCGGCAAAGGACACCCCGGAGTCGAACCACACATCCAGGATGTCTTCTTCCTTGCGAAATTCTCCGGAGCCGCAACGGGGACAGCGGGTGCCCTCCGGTAGCAACGCCTCCGCCGGAAGTTCGAACCACGGGTCCGTGCCTTCCCTTTCGAAGAGGGCCAGGACCTTTTCGTAATACCTCTCCTCCCGGAGGATTTCGCCGCAGGCCCGACAGATAAAGACCGTAATGGGTACCCCCCAGGCTCGCTGTCGGGAAAGACACCAGTCCGGCCTCTTTTCCACCATGCCGCGGATGCGTTCCCTTCCCCAGCGGGGGATCCAGCGCACCCTCTCGATGGCGGAAAGCGCCTTCTCCCTCAAGCCCCCCTCATCCATGGAGATGAACCACTGTTCGGTGGCCCGGAAGATCACCGGTCTCTTGCAGCGCCAGCAGTGGGGATAGCTGTGCGTTACCTCCTCGGCGTGAAGCAGGTGTCCCTTTTCCCTGAGGAGGGCGATGATTTCCGGGTTGGCCTTAAAAATGTTCCGACCCCCGAAGATGGGAAGCTCCTTTTCGAAGTGCCCGGTATCGTCCACGGGGGAGTAAACCTCAAGCCCGTAACGGAGACCGCTCTCGTAGTCCTCCTCACCGTGGCCGGGGGCGATGTGCACGCATCCGGTTCCGGCCTCGAGGGTCACATAGTCGGCGAGGATCAGGAGGCTTTCCCGATCGTAAAAGGGGTGGCGGACATGCTTGCCCTCCAGCTCGCGTGGATCCACCCGCCTTATTACCTCCGGGAGGTCTCGATCCAGCTCGGCGCAGAGGGCGGAGAGGCGTCCTTCGGCCAGGATCAGCACCTCCTCGTTCCAGCGCACGGCCACATAATCGAACTCCGGATTGAGGGCCACGGCCAGATTGGCCGGAAGGGTCCAGGGAGTGGTGGTCCAGATGAGCACCGCGGAGGTTTCCGGGAGGTTCAGGGCCCTCAGGGCGTCTTCGGCCAGAGGGAACTTCACATAGATGGAGGGGGAACGGTGATCGTGGTATTCCACCTCCGCCTCGGCCAGCGCGGTTACGCAGTGGGTACACCAGAAGACCGGTTTCTTGCGCCGGTAAACCCGTCCGGAGACGAGAAAACGCACGAATTCCCGGGCTATGGTGGCCTCGTAGTCCGGGCTCATGGTGAGGTAGGGATTTTTCCAGTCTCCGAGCACCCCCAGGCGCCGGAATTCCTCCCGCTGGATGTCAACGAAGCGCCGGGCATAGGCCCGACAGTGTTTCCGGATTTCGTTTTTGGGAAGTTCTCCCCGACGCACGCCGAGTTCCCTTTCCACATTGAGCTCGATGGGCAGTCCGTGGCAGTCCCAGCCCGGCACATACGGAGCCCGGTAGCCCATCATCCGGCGGCTCTTGAGGATGATATCCTTGAGGACCTTGTTCAGGGCCGTGCCCATGTGAATGTGCCCGTTGGCGTAGGGTGGCCCGTCGTGAAGGACGAAAAGAGGGCCTTCCCGACGGTTCAGTTTTTCATAAAGGCGGATCTCCTCCCAGAAATGCAGAAACTCCGGTTCCCTCTGGGGAAGTTTCCCTTTCATGGGAAAGTCGGTTCGCGGGAGATTCAGGGTCTCCTTCCAGTCCATAGAACGCACCCTCCTCGAGTAGTAGCCTTCCCTTACTTAACCCGGAGAGGGCCGAAATGACAAGGAGGACCGGGGTTTAGTATTCCTCAAGAGGCCACATGTCCGGGGTGAAGCGCACCACCCGGTTGCGCCCCATCTCCTTGGCCTTGTAGAGGGCCACATCCGCGTACTTTATGGCTTCCCAGATCCCCTGGGCGTCGGTGGGAAACTCGCTCACCCCTATGGAGATGGTGCGTTGAATCGTTCCCCCGGGCACCTCGAACTTGTGCGCCTCCACCGCTGCCCGCAATTTTTCGGCAATTCTTACCGATTCTCCATCACGACAATCAATCAGGAGGATTAAAAATTCCTCCCCTCCGAAACGAATTACCAGGTCGGATTGACGCACATTGGATTTGAGTATCCTCGCGGTCTCCTTGAGGATCAGGTCTCCCACATCGTGTCCGTACTTATCGTTGACGGACTTGAAGTAATCCAGATCGGCCATAAGGATGCCCATGGTGGTCTTGCGGCGCAATATTCCGGCCACAAGCGTGTCCAGGGTGGCCTCGAGGAAGCGGCGGTTGTAGAGGTCGGTCAGGGCATCCTTCATGGATTGTTCTTTAAGGGTGGCTGCGTATCTCTTGGCCTCCAGGACCGGAACCGTTTCTTCTATGTATTCCTGAGCCAGTCGTAACTTCTCCTGAATGCTCTTGCGTTTTCTTACGGAACTTTCCGGAGGGAGAAGAAACTGGACCACTCCCACGCACTGTCCCCCGTACATCATGGGGATACAGAAGTGGTCCGCCTCGTCGGACCAGAGGAACATCTTGCAGATCCGCGGGGCCTCAAGGGAACTTACTATATGCCCGGTCCTCTTGGCCCGGCAGAGATTGGCGTTTATCAGTTTTTCCGCATTAACCTCCAGGTCTTCGGGGGAGGAATAGATTACCTGCATGGTATTCTGTGAATTAGAGACCGAAAAGATGACGAAGGTCTCAAGCCCCAGCTCCTTGAATACATGGGCCAGGCGTCCGTAAATTTCGTCCACCTCTTCGTCTTCTTCTATTAGATGTTTGAAGGTGGAAAGGGCACTGTATTTTCCGATCAATTCATTGACCGCGTTGGTCAAATTACCTATTTCGTCGTTGGCGTAGTAACTCAAATGACAGGATTCCGGATCGTCTAGACATCTATAAGCAAGTTCCCCACGGGTTAATCCTCGAATTCGTTCTGCCACCCTCCGTAAGGGGATGACTACCATGGCTATAAAAGCCACCGCTCCCCATATCATGAAGAAAGCGAGAACTCCTCCTATGACCCACTTCAAGCGTGCAGTCTGAACAAATAGTTTTTCAAGATGTTTACGAAAAGAATATTGAGTATGAAATCCCCAGGAGAGAATCTGATTGAAGTCCTTCTCGATAGCTTCAAATTCATTGGCCACAGTTTTCGGTGATAGAGAACGATCGGTTAATAACTTTTCCACACGCTGATAGGCATCTTCGAGCAAGGGATATATACTTAACTGTTTGACTTTGGAGGGAAACTCAAAAATAATGTCCCCGTTGTTCTGAGAGCTCACCCTATACACTCCTCCCTTTACGGCGTGTCTCAGCATGATTTCCAGAACCGAAAGGTTATAGACGAAATCCGGGGAGGAAGGGTTCAGATGTTTCAAATTTTCGAGATAAAGAAGCCCTTCTCGGGCCATACTTTCATAGATGTATCCTGGGGAATCTATCAGGTGAAAGTAGGTTCGCTTTAGCTGGTAATAAAGGTATATAGCCATAATTGAATTGACCACCACACAGGCTCCTATTACCACTCCCATTTTCCAGAAAAGACTCAATCTCAACAGGGGCTCCAGAAGCTCCCATAATTTTTTACCGAGCCGATCTTTACAGGCTTTCGCAGATTTCATTTTTCGGGCCTCCGTTCTAATTCTTTTCAGATGATTTCCTCAAAGTCAAATCCGTATTTTATAAGGATTTGCCATGAGTTACAGAAAATCCGATAATAAAAACTTCCCGGCTACCGGAGCGGGTACTTGTGGGGCGAAAGACTTTTATACGCTGGAAACACCTTTTTACCTCCTCTCTAAACCCGGGGGTGCGTTCCCCCTCGAATATTTTGACCATGAAATTCCCTCCGGGGGCGAGAAGCTCCCGGGCCAACGCGAGGGCCCGGCGGGCCAGGTGGAGGGACCGAAAGTGGTCCCCGGAGCGATCTCCGGTGGTTTTGGGGGCCAGATCGCTCAGGATCACATCGTAAGATCCCTTCGGAGAAATTTCGCGAAGCTTATCCGGGACGATCTCGAAGACATCTTCCCGGATGAAGACGAAATTCGGGGCCGAAATCTTTACCGGGCTCAGGTCTACTCCCACCACCAGTCCCGCCGGGCCCACTACCTTCAGGGCGTATTTACTCCAGGCCCCCGGGGCACATCCCAGATCCAGAACCACATCCCCTGAAGAAATGAGACGATACTTCTGCTGCGCCTCCTTGAGTTTGTAAACCGAGCGGGCCGGAAAACCCTCCTCTCTGGCCCTGCGGGAGTAATGATCGGCCCAGGGGTTCTTTTTCTTTCTAACCACGGGAAAGTTCCCTGGAACGAGTGGTGGCCCTGGCCACCGCCTCCATAACCGCTCCGTGAAAGCCGCGTTCGGCCAGCGCCTTAAGCCCGGCTATGGTGGTTCCTCCCGGAGAGGTCACCATGGCCTTCAGACGGTAGGTATCCTCACCGGTTTCCTTCATGAGCCGGGCCGCCCCGAGAACGGTACTCACGACAAGGCGTTCGGCTATTTCCCGGGGAAGCCCGACGAGCACCCCTCCGTCCACCAGGGCCTCGACAAAAGCGAACACATAGGCCGGACCGCTTCCAGAAAGCCCCGTTACCGCGTCGAAAAGTTCCTCCGGGAGACGGAAGGTTTCTCCAAGGGCGGAAAAGATCCTTTCGGCCATTTCGAGGTCCTCCTCCGAGGCCCCACCTCCCTTACACAGAACGCTCACCCCGGAAAGTACCAGGGCCGGCGTGTTGGGCATGACCCGCACCAGGCGGGTCTCCTCCCCCAGAATATCCGTCATGCGCGCAAGAGGGACTCCCGCCGCCACCGAGATCAGGAGGGGATTGGCATCCCTTACCGCCTCCCGGATCTCCTCGAGGACTCCCGGAAGAACCGCCGGTTTCACCGCAAGAATAATTACCTCCGAGCGGCGTACCGCCTCGGGATTGTCAAACAGGACCCGCACCCCGTAGGTCCGCTCGAGATACGCCCTTCTTTCCTCTCCCGGGGTGGAGACCAGGACCTTTTCCGATCGAAAAATCCCCGCCCGAAGCCCTCCTTTCAGGATGGCTTCGGCCATCTTTCCCCCGCCTATAAAACCGACTTTCATGGACTTAACTTTAACAGGACATTTTTATCTTAATTCCCTTCCGGCGTTCAAACTCCCTTCCGAACTTTCGAAAAAAGCATCCATGTATTTTAAAAATTCTACCCTCAAGGCAGGATTTCCTCAATGCCGAAAAAATGGCCGCAGAAGTTATTTGGGCATTACTAGAGAAAAGGCCGGAGGGGCCTTCCCTCCGGCCTCTCGGATGTGTCGATTCCTAGAAGAAATAGTAAAAGCTCGCCATGAAGCGATTCAGTTTGCCGTCGTCACCGTCGGACTTGCGGTAATCGCAATCGATGTACATGTATTCCCCGCCCACGGCGAACTCCCTGGTGAACCGGTAGATGAAGTTGGCGTAATACATCTGCTGCTGAAGGCGGGCGCCCTTTACATACTTGAGATCGCCGTCGTCGGGGTTGTCGATTCCCCAGCCGAAGTGGGTGACCAGCTCGGGTGTCCAGAAGATCTCAAGCTCCACATACCCGCCCACAGCGTCGATTTCATCGACATCTACGATCTTTCCGCCCCCGGTAAATTTACTTCTCAGATCGGTTACATATAGACCGTTATCCAGTTTAAAACGCGTTCCCTGATTGACGCCCCCCGTGTAGTATCCGTCCAGGTTGGTGCCGGTCCAGATTTCGCCCAGGATGAAGGCCCTGCGGGCGAAGGAAAGGGGGATGGGGAACTTGGCCTCCAGGCCTAGGGAGTAACTGTCGGCGTCCTCCACGCCGTCCACCGTGTCGTACTCCTCCTCGGAGTAATGTCCCCAGACGGCGATGAGGGCCGGCTGTCCCCATATTTTGGTGGTATAGGAGATACGTCCCTCGAAACCCGGATATCCGGCCCGGTCGGAAGGATCCTCATCCCAGATGATGCCCTCCATGCGCGGGAATCCGTAAGGCTTTTCCAGGGCGGCCTCAAACTTCAGCCGTCCGCCGGAAAGATCGAACCACTTGGATACCCGGATCTGGGGCATCCGGTAACCGATGTTCCCCATGAAGGTCCCGGAGGGAAAGTTCGAGAGATGAGGATAGAGCTGGGAGATGGTCATCCAGTCAAGCCCGGCAAGCAACTGCCAGGTACCCTTCTCCACTCCGAGGAAGACGCGCCTGGCCCGAAGGGGAGAATGGTTGGGGTTCCAGGGAAGGGTGTCCTCCCCGTGGCTCTGCGTATAGAAATCCATTTCGAACTTTCCGAAGAGCTTCCAGTTTCCATAGTATTTCCAGAGGTTAAAGCCGAAACGGCTATGCCGGAAGTTGATGGTGAAGGTGGAATCCGATCCGTACTTGTGTCCGCCGCGGAGATTGTGTTCGGGGAGCACCCACAGGACATACTCATCACCCACGGCGTTAGCATCCTGCCACACGGCGTCGATCTTAAAGAAGCCGTAAAAATCCACCCCGCTGGGTTTGGAGCCGTAGGCTCCCTTGCTGAAGAAGCTGTGTTTCCCCTTGCTCGGGGCCGTGATCAGGGCCCGGGCCGGAGCCGGCGCCCGCTGAGCCTTGAGCTTCTCGAGCTCGCTGCGCAGCTCCGCGTTCTCCTTCTTGAGTTCCTTTACCTCCCTGAGGAGCTCCTGCACCAGGGCCCGCAGGTCCTCATCCCCGGAAGACCCCCGGGCCAGCCCCGGGGGCACCACGAGCAACCCTAAAAGGATCAGAAAAACCAACCCCTTTCTCACCTTGCACCTCCTCCTGCCGGAATTTGCTCTCTCATAGCAAAACGACCAACTTCTGGCAAGTTCTTAGAGCCCGGTGAGGGCCATCTGTTTCCTGACGGACTCCACCGAGGCCTTAAGGGCCTTCCGTTCCTCCTCGGTCAGTTCAAAGGTGAGAACCCGTTCCAGTCCCCCGGCCCCGAGAACCACCGGCACCCCGATAAAAACCTCCGAAAAACCGAACTCCCCCTCAAGCCACACCGAGCAGGTGAACACCCGCTTCTCGTCCCGGAGCACGGCCCCGGCCATCTCCACCGCCGCAAGCCCCGGACAGGTGAAGGCGCTTCCGGTCTTGAGGTAGCTCACGATCTCTCCGCCTCCCTTGCGGGTCCGCTCCACGATCTCGGAGATCTTCTCCGGGGGAAGGAGGTCGGTGACGGGGATGCCGGCCACATTGGCGAGCCTCGTGAGGGGGAGCATGTGGTCCCCGTGGATGCCCATCACCAGGGCCTGCACATCCCGGGGGGAGACCCCCAGGGCCTCGGCGATGAAGTAGCGATAACGGGCCGAATCCAGTACCCCGGCCATGCCCAGGACCCGGTTTCGAGGGAACCCCGTGGTACGAAAGGCGGCATAGACCATGGCATCGATGGGATTGGTCACCACGATGAGGATGCTTTCCGGGGCCAGGTCCCGAACCGCCTCGGCGCAGGAACGGACGACCTCCAGGTTGGTGCGCAGGAGGTCCTCCCGGCTCATGCCGGGTTTGCGGGGCCGGCCCGCGGTGAGGATCACCACATCGGAGCCCTTGAGGGCCCCGAAATCCTCCGTGCCCCAAACCCGGCAGGAGAACCCGTAGACCGGGGCGCTCTGGGCGATGTCCAGGGCCTTGCCCCTGGCCAGATCCGGCACGATGTCGATGAGGACTATCTCCTCGGCCACGGCTTTAACCGCCGCCCAGTGGGCCGCGGCGGTGCCCACGGCTCCGGCTCCTATAATGCAGAGTTTGGCCATTTGCTAGCCTCCTTTTTATCCAAATTGCGCCAGGATCTCGTCCACATCCACCTCCTGAGGGGCCTCCAGGGGGATGAACTCGGTCTGCTCGAGACCAAGCTCCACATAGAAGGGAGCGCTGTCCTCGGTGCGGAAGGAGAGACGGCGGCACTGGGGCCGGTCGATCATGGTGTTCAAAAGCAGGGTTATGGTCTGGTTTATGGCGATGGCCCGGGGCTGACTGTTCCGGGCGGTGAGTCCGAACTGCTGTTCGATCTTGCGCCGCACCGCCCCGATCACCTGGTTGACCATTTCCCCGATGAAGTTCACCACCTCGTCGGAGGTGTAATCCCGGGCCAACTCCTCTTCCGGCATCCCCATGAAGGTCATGGCCCTGCGGTAGAGTTCCAGGGCGGCGGCGCCGGAGAAGTTCATGCAGAAGAGGCCGTTGTAGTCCCCGGTGAATTCGATGAAACACCCCAGATCCGGCTTGAGGCTTACCATGGGCACCCGCTGAACGGTGGGGGCGTAGCGAATTCGGGAGCCCGTGGCCGCCTCGAGCACCTCCTTGACCGCCTCGCAGGTGAGTTTGGCGATCTGGTTGACCGTGCCCAGCCTCTTTTCGGCCATGGCCGATTGCCTCCACTCGTTTTATACTAGGCTCCTACCACAAATCCGAAAGAAAGACAATTTCCGGGATGCGGGTAGAGATAGAGAGGATCGTGTACGGTGGGGAGGGGCTGGCCCGGCTGCCGGACGGCCGGGTGGCCTTTGTGCCCTGGGTGGCCCCGGGGGAGGAGGTGGAGGTCCGCGTACTCCGGGAGCATCGTGATTATGTGGAGGCCGAGCCCGTGCGTATCCTTTCCCCCTCGCCGGATCGGGTGGAACCGGTCTGCCCCCGTTACGGAACCTGCGGAGGGTGTCAGCTGCAGCACCTCCGTTACGAGGCCCAGATCCGGATCAAGGAGGAAATGCTCAGGGAGATCCTCAGACGCCAGGGGGGTCTTTCCGGGGACCTGGTGGAGACCGTGGTCCCTTCGCCGCGGGAATTTCGCTATCGCAACCGCCTGCGCTTTCATGTGGAGCCCGGAACCGGGGGGCTCGGTTTCGTGCGGAGGAAGAGTCACGATCTGGTCCTGACCAGAGAATGTCTCCTCGGGGACGAAGCCCTGAGCCGGGTGCTTTCGGCCTTCGTCGAAAGCGACGCCTGGCGCCGCCTTCAGGCCTTCGCCAAACGGGTGAAGCTGGAACTCTCTCCGGCCGAAGGGCTGGTAACGATCCTCTTCTGGATCACCGTGGAGCCCCCGGCCGGGGATGTGGAGGCCCTTTCCCGGGAGCTTCCGGGGGTAAAGAGCGTCTTCTACTGGGTGCGCGGGCCGCGACCCCGGGGCCCCTTCCCTAAAGACGCTCCGCACGGAGGCCGGAGGCTCTTCCCCGTGCCCGAAACCATCTTCCCGGAGGCCGATTCCCCCCTTTATTATGTCCGTCCGGGGGTCTTCACCCAGGCCAACTGGGAGATAAACCTCCGGATCATGGAGGTCCTGCGTCCCTACGCCCGGGAGGTGGATCGGGTGCTGGATCTCCATTCCGGAATGGGTAACTTCCTCTTTCCCCTGGCCGCGCTGGTGCGCGAGGCCCTGGGGGTGGACACCGATCCCGGGGCCATAGAGGACGGCCGCTACACCGCGGAGAGACTCGGGCTGGCGGATCGGGTGCGCCTCGAAAGGACCACAGCCACCGAGGCCCTCATCGAGACCTGGAAGGCCGCGGAGACCTATCCTCTGGTGGTGCTGGATCCTCCCCGGGGCGGATGTCGCGAGCTCATGCGCTACCTCCCCGAGGTGGCCACCCGGCGCATCCTCTACATCTCCTGCGACCCTCCGACTCTCGCCCGGGATCTCAGGCTTCTCCTTCAGGCGGGCTACGAGGTGGAGCGGGTGATCGGCTTTGACATGTTTCCTCAGACCTATCACCTCGAGGCCCTGGCGGTGCTTCGAAAAAGATAGGATCGGATTCTGATGCAGGTACGCATTAAGACCAGGGAGATCCGGGCTCGTCTGGAAAATCTTGCGGTGGTCATGGTCGATACCCTTTATCCCGAAAACATCGGGGCTGCGGCCCGGGCCTGTGCCAACTTCGGGGTGTCTCGTCTCGTTCTGGTTCGGCCCCGGGATCTCAATCCGGAAAAGATGCGGGCCATGGCCACGCGGAGCGGACTCCCCGTGCTGGAGCGGATGCGCGTTTACCGGGATCTGGTGGAGGCCCTGGCGGAGTTCAATTATGTGGTGGGAACCACCGCCCGTCTGGGCAAACAGCGCAAGGTGCACGAAACCGTCAGGGAAATCGTGCCCAGGATCGTGGATCTTTCGCAGAACAATCGCATAGCCTTTCTTTTCGGAAACGAGAAGTGGGGGCTTACCAACGAGGATCTATACCACTGTCACACGGTGATCACCATTCCCACCACGGAGAAGGCTAGCCTCAATGTTTCCCAGGCGGTGGTCATCGTGCTCTACGAGATGTTCTGCGCCTCGGCGGAGGTGGAACTCCCCAAACCGCGTCTGGCCACCGTGCGGGAGCTCGAGGTCATGTACGAGATCATTCGCCAAACGCTCAAACGCATCGACTATGTCCCCCACGACAACGAAACCCTCTGGATGACGACCATTCGAAGATTTTTGTCCCGCCTGGATCTTACCGCACAGGAGGTTCGGGTCATTCAGGGTTTTTGCAAACAGCTCCTCTGGGCCCTCGAACATCCCCGCCCCGAAAAATAGCATCGGATCGTGTTCTAAAAGGACTTGGAGGATCGATCCCTTCCGAATATACTTAAAAGTAGATTAACTTTAGTTAAAATTTAAAAACATGTTACCAGGGGGTTAAGCGATGCGCCGGATGGTGACGATCCTTCTAGCCTCCGCGTATCTTCTCACCGGCGGACTAAAGGGTGCCGTGGTCCGTGCTGAGTGGAGACCTTCCCTGAGAGTGCTTTCCCTTTTCGGTGAAAGGGGGCTGACCTGGCGCCTCCTCCCGCAGGGAGAAGACGCCTGGACGCTGGTTCTTTCCCGGAAGGGAGAGAACCGCCGATATCGACTGTATATCAAAGACGGTGCTCTCCTCGTAAAAGGCGAAGAATTTTCCGGAAAGTGGCCCCTAACTGAGACCATTCGGGTGCGCAAGGTGCACGGCGGGCACCGCCTGGAGCCGATCCCGTCCCGGGTAGTCCTGCGTCTCCCCGGACCGAAAGGAGAGGTCCGCCTTCTTCTCGAAATTCGTCGCTAGGATCCCCTCCGCAAACTCCCTCTCCTGTGGTATACACAGGGGACGGAAAGCCGTGCGGAGGGGAAGATGTACTTTCAGGAACTCGTCGCCCGACTCAATCGTTTCTGGGCCGAGAGAGGTTGCGTGATCCTTCAGCCCTACGACATGGAGGTGGGGGCCGGCACCTTCCACTGGGCCACCTTCCTTCGGGCCCTGGGGCCGGAGCCCTGGGCCGCGGCCTATCCCGAACCCTGCCGCCGCCCCACCGACGGACGCTACGGAGAAAATCCCAACCGTCTCCAGCACTACTTCCAGTATCAGGTGGTCATTAAACCCTCGCCGGACGACATCCAGGAAGTTTATCTCAAAAGCCTTTCGGCCCTGGGGATCGATCCCCGGGACCATGATGTGCGCTTCGTGGAGGACGACTGGGAAAGCCCCACCCTGGGGGCCTGGGGCCTGGGCTGGGAGGTCTGGCTCGACGGCATGGAGATCACCCAGTTCACCTACTTTCAGCAGGTGGGAGGGTTCGAGTGCCGTCCGGTCACGGTGGAGATCACCTACGGTCTCGAGCGCCTGGCCATGTTCCTCCAGGAGGTGGAAAATGTCTTCGATCTGCGCTGGAACGAACGCCTCACCTACGGGGATCTCTTCCGTCGGGCCGAGGTGGAGTATTCCATATACAACTTCGAGGAAGCCGACACCGAAATGCTCCGGGAACTCTTCGAGCGCTACGAAAAGGAGGGGTTGAGGCTGCTTGACCTGGGGCTCGCCCTTCCGGGCTACGACTGCACCATAAAGTGTTCGCACATCTTCAACCTTCTCGACGCCCGGGGGGCCATTTCCGTGGCCGAGCGCACGGCTTACATCGCCCGGGTGCGGGCTCTGGCCAAGCGCAGCGCCGAGGCCTGGCTTAGGAGGCCCAGTCATGGCTAAGGATCTCCTCTTTGAGGTGGGATGTGAGGAACTCCCGGCCCGGTTCGTCGAACCGGCCCTCGAATCCATGGCCGAGGAAGCCGAAAGGCTTCTTTCGGAAAGGGGTCTTTCCTTCGGGGAGATTCGCACGCTGGGTACCCCCAGACGCCTCACCCTCTTCGTGGCCGAACTTTCCGAAAGGCAACCCGATCGCGTGGAGGAAGTCATGGGCCCACCCCGCCGGGTGGCCTTCGATGAGGCCGGAAACCCCACTCCCGCGGCCCTGGGATTCGCCCGTAAACAGGGGGTGGAGCTTTCCGAAATCAAAGTAAAAGAGACCCCCAGAGGAGAATACCTCTTCGTCGAAAAGCGCGTCCCCGGACGAACCACTCCGGAACTCCTCCCGGAATTCCTGCGGGAGCTCATCTCCCGAATCCGTTTCCCCCGGACCATGCGCTGGGGGGAGTACGACTTTCGTTTTGCCCGTCCCATACGCTGGCTGCTGGCCCTATACGGGGGAGAGGTGGTGCCTTTTGAGGTGGCCGGCGTACGCGCCGACCGGAAGACTTACGGACACCGTTTTCTCGCACCGGAGGGCTTTCCGGTCTCGGGCCTTGAGGAGTACCTTTCGGGCCTGCGGAAGGCCTTCGTGCTGGCGGACCCGGCCGAGAGACTCTCCCGCACCCGGGAGGAGGTCCTCCGGGCGGCCCGGGAGGCCGGAGGAGTCCCGCAGGAGGACCCCGAACTTCTTTCCGAAAACGCCCACCTGGTGGAATATCCCTTCGCCCTGGCGGGTACCTTTCCCGAGGAATACCTGGAGCTGCCCGAGCCTCTCATCATCACCGCCATGCGGGAACACCAGCGCTACTTCGCCGTGCGCACCGGGGAGGGTAAACTCCTTCCGGCCTTCGTCTCGGTGAACAACAATCGCCCGCGCGATCCGGAGGTCCTCCGGCGCGGCCATGAGCGGGTCCTCCGGGCCCGGCTCGAGGACGCCCGTTTCTACTGGCGACGGGATCTCTCGGTGCCTCTTTCCGAAAGGGTCGGGGAACTTTCCGGGGTGGTTTACCACGCCCTCCTGGGGACGCTCGCCGAAAAGACCGAAAGACTCAAGGCCCTGGCCGGGTATCTTGCGGGGCTCTGGTTTCCGGAGAAGAAGGCGCTGGCCCTGCGCGCCGCCGAGCTTTCCAAGGCCGATCTCGTAACCGAGGTGGTGGGAGAGTTTCCCTCCCTCCAGGGGGAGATGGGACGCATATACGCTCTCAAGGATGGTGAGGATCCCGAGGTGGCCGAGGCCCTTCTAGAACAGTATCTTCCCCGCGGAGCAGAGGATCGGGTGGCCGAGAGCCCGACGGGAATAGTGCTATCGCTCGCGGACAAGACCGACATCCTTTCGGCCTTTTTCGCCGTGGGGGAGAGGCCCACCGGGGCCTCGGATCCCTACGGCCTGCGCCGGGCCGCTTACGGCCTTCTCCGCACCGTGCTTCACCACGGTCTTTCCCTTTCCCTGCGGGAACTCTTCACCTTTGCTCTGTGGGTCCTCGAGCGGCAGGGATTTCTGAAACGGCCGCAGGGAGAGATCCTGGACGACCTCCTTCCTTTCATGGAAAAGAGGCTCGAGGGGGAACTTGTCGCCGCGGGTTTTCCGCTGGACGAGGTGCGGGCCGTGCTCCGGGTGGGGTTTGACGATCCGGTGGAGGTCCGCCGGAGGCTTTCCGCCCTCCATCGGGTTCGCTCCGGCCCGGAATTCGCGGCCCTGGCCGTGGCCTTCAAACGGGTCATGAACATGACGAAAAAACTCGAGGAGCGTTACCCGGTGCGGCAGGAGCTTCTCAAGGAACCCGCGGAGAAGACCCTGTGGGAGGCCTTCTCCGCGGTTCGCAGGGAGACCGAGCCCCTGCTTTCCGGGGGCCGCTACGAGGAGACCCTGAGGTGCCTCACCCGGCTCAAGGAACCCATCGACCGCTTTTTCGACGAGGTCTTCGTGATGGTGAAGGAGGAGGATCTTCGCCGCAACCGTCTGGGCCTCCTCCAGGAGATCGCGGGGCTGTTTCTCCGGGTGGCGGACCTCTCCGAACTGGATCTTTCCGAGTATACCCGGAATTCCGGTTAAGTGCGTTGGGGGCAAAGCCTCCAGCGCGGGAGCCGGACTTAGCCGGGAATCTGATCCCCTAACCCTCCAGGTTTACCGAGAGGAGGCGGTCTCCCAGGAAACGGCGGATCTCGGAGAGGAGTTCCGGCCGGAGGGTAATGCGGAAGGCCCCGTTGAGGTCCACCCGCACCGTGCCCTCCGGGAAGACCAGTTCGAGATTGACCTCCGAGGGGCCCCGGCTTGAGGAGAGGACCTCCCGCAGGGCCTCAAGCTCCCGGGCGGAGATTCCCTCCGCCGCAAGTCTCAGCACCACCCGTCCGGAAAGGCTCTCCGGGGCCCGGGAAAGGGGTTTCAGATCCTCCACCAGGAGACGCGGCCCTCCCTCCTCCTTCTCCACGGTGCCCCGCACCAGCACCAGGCGGCCTTCCTCCAGAAACTCCACCGAGCGGGCATAGGCCTCGGGGAAGACGATGGCCTCCACCACCGCCTCGCCGTCCTCAAGCTGCACGAAGGCCATCTTCTCGCCGCGGCGGGTGTTCTTGGTCCTGATGGCTCCCAGGGCCGCACCCAGGTAGATCTTTCGCCCCTCCGGCACCCGGGAGAGCCCCGATACGGTGTAGGGAGTAATGGCCGCAAGCCATTCCCGAAAGGCCTCAAGGGGATGCCCCGTGAGGTAGAAACCCAGGGCCTCGCGTTCCCGAAGAAGTTTCTCCTCGGGCCCCCAGTCCGGCACCTCGGAGAGTTCCGGTGCCGCCGAGGAGCCCCTTTCCCCACCGGAGAGATCAAAGATGGAAAACTGGCCCCGGCTGCGGGCCTCCCGTTCCCGGTGGGCCCAGTCCATTACGGCCTCCAGGTTGTGGAAGAGCCTGGCCCGATTGGGTTCCAGACGATCGAAGGCCCCGGCCTTGATCAGGGCCTCGAGCACCCGGCGGTTCACCTTCCCGGGATCCACCCGGAGACAGAAGTCCTCGAAGGAATGGAAGGGCCCGCCCCGTTCCCGCTCGGCCACGATCTCCTCCACCGCACCCTGCCCCACATTCTTTATGGCCGCAAGGCCGTACCTTATCCCCTCCCCCTCTATGGTGAAACTCACTCCGCTGGCGTTCACATCCGGCGGAAGCACCTCGATACCCATCCGGCGACACACCGCCACATACTTCATGACCTCCTCGGCCTTTCCCATTTCGTAGGAGAGAAGGGCGGCCATGTAGCAGAGGGGGTAGTGGGCCTTGAGATAGGCGGTCTGATAGGCCACCAGGGCGTAAGCCGCGGAATGACTCTTGTTGAACCCGTATCCGGCGAACTTCTCCATGAGATCGAAGATGCGTTCGGCAAGTTCCTGGGACACACCCCGTTCCACCGCCCCGGAGACGAAACGCTCGCGCTGCTCGGCCATGACCTCCGGGATCTTCTTCCCCATGGCCTTGCGCAGGATGTCCGCCTCCCCCAGACTGTAGCCCGCGAGCTCCTGCGCAATCTTCATGACCTGCTCCTGGTAGAGGATCACCCCGTAGGTCTCTCGCAGGATGGGCTCGAGACGCGGGTGGAGGTAGTCCGGTTTGCGCCGACCGTGCTTGACCTCGATGTACTGCTCCACCATGCCGGACTCGAGGGGCCCGGGACGGTAAAGGGCCAGCACCGCGATGAGGTCGTTGAAGTCCGTGGGTTTGAGCCGCCGCAGGAGGTCCTTCATCCCCGAGGATTCCAGCTGGAACACCCCGTCGGTCTCCCCCCGGCGCAAAAGCTCGAAGGTCTTTTCGTCGTCAAGAGGAAGACGATCCGGGTCGATGTCCTTCCCGTAGTATTTCCGGATCAGTTTCAGGGTGTGATCGATGATGGTGAGGGTCTTGAGCCCCAGGAAGTCGAACTTGATGAGGCCGATCTTTTCCACGGCCTTCATGTCAAACTGGGTGATGATTTCCCCCTTGTCGCCCTTCATCAGCGGGAGGTAATCGGTGAGGGGACGGTCGGCGATGACCACCCCGGCGGCGTGGGTGGAGGAGTGCCGGGGGAGGCCCTCGAGGGCCCGGGCGATGGCAAAGAGTTTACCCACGCGCTCGTCCTTCTCGGCCAGCTCCCTCAGGCGAGGCTCGGCCGAAAGGGCCTCGGCCAGGGTCACATTGGGACCCTCGGGGATGAGCTTGGCGATGGGATCGATTTCCTTGGGCTTGAAACCCAGAGCCCGCCCCACATCCCGCACCACGGCCCGGGCCTTGAGCTGTCCGAAGGTGGCTATCTGGGCCACATACTCCTGCCCTCCGTACTTTTCCCGCACATACTCGATCACCTCGTCCCGACGCTGCATGCAGAAGTCCACATCTATGTCCGGAAGGCTGGTGCGTTCCACATTGAGAAACCGTTCGAAGAGCAGTCCGTAGCGCAGGGGATCCAGGTTGGTGATGCGCATGGCGTAGGCCACCAGCGAGCCGGCGGCCGAACCCCGCCCCGGGCCCACGGGGATGCCCCGGCTCCGGGCCCAGCCGATGAAGTCGGCCACGATCAGAAAGTAACTGGCAAACCCCTTCTTCTTGATGACCTCGATTTCGTAGTCCAGACGCTCGCGATACTCGGACTCCGGTGCGGCCAGCCCCGGCCCGTTCTTCAGTTCCGTAAGCCTCTCTTCAAAGCCCCGGCGGGCCTTTTCCTCGAAGACCTCCTCGTAGGTCTTGCCCGGCGGGATGGGATATACGGGAAACCGGGGCTCCCCGAGCTTCAACTCCAGGTTGACGCGTTCGGCGATCTCCAGGGTGTTCGTGAGCACCTCCTCCGGATAATCCCGGAAGCGGGCGGCCATGTCCTCGGGTGAGGCCAGGTAGACCCGATCGGTCTCAAAGCGGAAGCGGTTGGGATCGTTCAGGGTCTTTCCGGTCTGGATGCAGAGGAGCACCTCGTGGACGAAGGCGTCCTCCGGGGAGAGAAAGTGACAGTCGTTGGTGGCCACCACCGGAAGCCCCAGGTGTTCGGCCATCTCGAGGAGCGTCTGGTTCACCTTCGTCTGTTCGGGAAGACCGTTTTCCTGCACCTCCAGGTAAAACCGGCCGGGGAAGAGGTCTCTGTATATCTTTATGAGTTCGAGGGCCCGGTCTTTGTCCCCGGCGAGAATGGCCGCGGGAATCTCTCCATGCAGACAGGCGGTAAGGGCGATGAGCCCCTCGTTGTGTTCCCGGAGGAGTTCCTTGTCTATGCGGGGCTTCCAGTAGAAGCCCTCGAAGTGGGCTTTGGTGGCCAACTTGCAGAGGTTCCGATAACCGGTTTCGTTTTCCGCGAGCAAAACCAGGTGATAACCGGCCTCGTGAGCGCTTTTGGCCTTCTTATCGAAACGGGAGCCCGGGGCCACATAGAACTCGCAGCCGATGAGGGGTTTGATTCCGGCCTCCCGCATCTTTTCGTAAAAGTGGATGACGCCGAAGAGATTGCCGTGATCGGTGATGGCCACGGCGGGCATGCGGTACTCCACGGCCTTTTTGGCCACATCCTCCACCCGCAGGGCTCCGTCGAGCAGGCTCCATTCGGTGTGTAGGTGCAGGTGCACAAATTCGGCCATGGAGACCACCTCCGGGGGAACTTCGTGGTTTCGCTCCTAATTTTATACCCCCCTCCGCCACCGGCCACCCCCGTAAAAACAGGATCGAATCCTATTTTTCGGGGAGGGGTTGACCCGGGGGTGGGGTTTCGGCTAAATAGGTTAAGAACCCATGGGTATTGAGTTTCCCCATCGACACCTCCTGGAAATAGGTCCCCTCAGTCGGGAGGATATCCGGATCGTTTTGGAGACCGCTCGTAACCTCAAGGAGGTCCTCCGGCGCCCCATTCCCAAGGTCCCCACCCTCAGAGGAAAGGTGGTGGCCAACCTCTTTTTTGAGCCCAGCACCCGCACCAAACTCTCCTTTGAGCGGGCGGCTAAGGTGCTTTCCGCGGAGGTGTTAAACTTTTCCGCCCGGGGAAGCAGCCTTGAGAAAGGGGAAAACCTCCTGGACACGGTGAAAAATCTGAAAGCCATGGGGCCGGATCTCTTCGTGATCCGTCATCCCGCCTCCGGAGCCCCCCATTTCGTGGCCCGGCACATCGATGTCCCGGTCATCAACGCCGGGGACGGCTTTCACGAGCATCCCACCCAGGCCCTGCTTGATCTCCTTACCGTGTGGGAAAAAAAGGGAACCCTTTCGGGACTCAAGGTGGCCATTATCGGGGACATCCGCCACAGCCGGGTGGCGCATTCGGACATCCTGGCCTTCAGGAAGATGGGGGCCGAGGTCTGTGTCTCCGGCCCCGGAACCCTCCTTCCCCCTGAACGAGAGGCCCTGGGAGCCAGGGTGTGTTTCAGACCGGAGGAGGCCGTGGAAGGGGCCGATGTGGTTATTGCTCTGCGCGTGCAGAAGGAACGGCACGGGCGTCCGCTTTTTCCCAGCTTTCATGAATACGCCCGTTACTTCGGGTTGAGCCGCGAGATCCTTTCCCGGGCGGCCGAGGGGGCCCTTCTCATGCATCCGGGTCCCATCAACTGGGGAATAGAGCTGGCCCCCGAACTCGCCGACTTCCCCGGACAGGTGATCCTGGAACAGGTGGAAAACGGCGTGGCGGTGAGGATGGCCCTCCTGCTGTTGCTCCTCAAAAGCAGCGAAGGTTCCGCATGAGGCCACGAACCCTTCTCGAGTTCGGAAAGTGGCTTCTCAACCTGGCGCTGGCCCTGATCGTTGCCGGAATCGTAAGCCCTCTGGTTTCGGGACGAAGGCTTTCTTATGAGGTATTCGTGGTTCTTGTTATACTAGTAATCGGATCACTTTTAGCCGGGGGACTACTTCTGGAAAAGGGGGAACGCAAGCCATGAAACCAGAAATTAGTACTCTCATTTTAGGAGGCCTGGCTATAGGAGCCGGGTTGCTGGTTCTCTTTCTGGATTGGCTGGAAAGACGCAAATCTCGGGTACACTCGTGAAGCTTCTCATCCGCGGGGCTAGGATCCTGGATCCATCGCAGGGGCTCGACCGGGAGGGGGATCTCCTGGTTGAAGAAGGGCGCATCGCGGCCTTGGAGGGGGAGATTCCCGCCGATCCGCAAACGGAGATCATTGAGGCCCGGGGGAAGTGGCTGGTACCCGGGCTCATTGATATGCATGTGCACCTGCGGGAGCCCGGTGAGGAATGGAAAGAGGACATAGAGAGCGGGTCCCGGGCCGCGGCAGCCGGAGGGTTCACCGCTGTGGCCTGTATGCCCAACACGCGTCCGCCCAACGATTCCCCAGAGACCACCCGTTACATACTGGATCGGGCCCGGGAGGTGGACCTGGTGCGGGTATATCCCGTGGCCTGTATCTCCCGGGGGCAGGAGGGACGGGAGCTTGCTCCCTTCGGGGAGTTGCGTGAGGCCGGAGCGGTGGCGGTATCCGACGACGGCCGGCCCGTGGCCGATGCGGGGCTCATGCGTCTGGCCCTGGAGTACGCCCGCAGTTTCGATCTTCCCGTCATCTCCCACGCCGAGGATCCCGGGCTTTCCGCAGGCGGGCAGGTGAACGAAGGGATCGTTTCGGCCCGGCTGGGACTCAAGGGGATTCCCGCCGAGGCCGAGGAGGTGGCCGTCTTCCGGGACATAGCCCTGGCCAAACTTACCGGACATCCGGTACACATTGCCCATGTCTCCACCGCCGGGGCGGTGGAGATCATACGCCGGGCCAAGGAGGAGGGGCTTCCCGTCACCGCGGAGACCGCTCCCCACTACTTCACCCTCACCGAGGAGGCCGTGCTGGACTATGACACCAACGCCAAGGTCAATCCTCCTCTCCGCACCGAAAGGGACCGGGAGGCCGTGCGCCGGGCCCTGGCCGAGGGGGTGATAGACACCGTGGCCACGGATCACGCTCCGCACAGTCCCCTGGAAAAGGAGGTGGAATTCCCGGCGGCGGCCTTCGGTCTCATCGGCCTCGAGACCGCCCTGCCCCTCACCCTCCGGCTGGTGCGGGAGGGTCTGATTTCCCCTCTGCGCATGGTGGAGCTCCTTTCCACCAACCCGGCCCGCATCCTGAAAGTGCCGGGGGGGACCCTCAAACCGGGCTCTCCGGCGGATCTCACCCTCATAGACCCGGAGGCGGTGTGGGTGGTGACCGGGGAAACCCTGTACTCCAAAAGCAAGAATAGCCCCTTCCTGGGATGGGAGATGCGGGGCCGCGCGGTGCTCACCGTGGTGGGAGGACGAATAGTATGGCGAATATAGATAAGCTTTGGGGCGGACGCTTTAGGGAGTCCACCCACGCCCTGGTGGAGAAGTTCACCGAGTCGGTCTCCTTTGATCGCCGCCTTGCCCTTCAGGACATCCGTCAGAACCTGGCCCATATAGAGGCCTTGCGGGAGGCGGGGGTGCTGACCCCTGAGGAGGCCGAAACACTCTCTCGCGGGTTGCGGGAGATCGAGGAGGAGATCCGCGAGGGGCGGTTCGTTTTCCGGCGGGAACTGGAGGATGTCCACATGAACATCGAGGCCGCCTTAACGGAGAGAATCGGACCACTTGCGGGAAAACTTCATACCGGTCGCAGTCGCAATGATCAGGTGGCCACGGACTTCCGGCTCTACCTCACGGAGGAGGTCCGGTCGATCCTGGAGCTTCTCCGGGACCTTCGACGGGCGCTGGTGGACAAGGCCGAGGAGGTATTCGGGATAATCCTTCCCGGCTTCACCCACCTCCAGCACGCTCAGCCGGTCCTTTTCTCCCATCACCTCCTGGCCTATTATGAGATGTTTTCCCGGGATGCCGAACGCTTTCGGGAATCGTTGAAGCGCCTTGCGGTCTGTCCTCTGGGTTCGGCCGCCCTCGCAGGCACACCCTATCCCCTGGACCGGGAGCTCACGGCCCGGCTTCTTGGCTTCGAGCGCCCCGCGCCGAACAGTCTGGATGCGGTCTCGGATCGGGACTTCGCCCTGGAATTCCTCTTTAACGCTGCCCTCACCATGATGCACCTCTCGCGGCTTTCCGAGGAATTGATCCTATGGATGAGCCCGGAGTTCGGTTTTATCGACCTTCCGGATGCCCTATGCACCGGATCCTCCATTATGCCCCAGAAAAAGAATCCCGATGTGGCCGAACTCATTCGAGGAAAGACCGGCCGGGTCTATGGAAACCTCGTGGCACTCCTCACGGTGATGAAGGGACTCCCTCTGGCTTACAACCGGGATCTTCAGGAGGATAAGGAGCCGGTCTTCGACACCGTGGACACGCTGAAGTCCTGTCTGGAACTGAGTGTACTGATGGTGGAGGGATTGCATCCCCGGGTCGACCGGATGCGGACCGCCGCCGAAGAGGGGTACACCACCGCCACTGACCTGGCGGATTATCTTGTGATGAAGGGACTTCCCTTTCGCGAGTCCCATCATGTGGCGGGACGCATCGTGGCTTACGCCGAGGAAAAGGGCCTCAAACTCTGGGAAATCCCGCTTTCGGATTTCCGGCGTTTCTCCGAGCTCATTGAAGAGGATGTTTACGAATGGCTCACGGTGGAGGGATCGGTGGCTCGCCGGCGGACCTTTGGGGGTACGGCTCCGGAACGGGTGCGCGAGGCCCTGAAAAGGGCCAGACAGGCCCTTGAGGAAGACCGGTGAGGATCCTTCATACCGCGGACTGGCACCTGGGCAAACTTTTCTACGGGGTTCACCTTACCGGGGATCAGATTCGCTTCTTTGAGACCGAATTCCTGCCCCTGACCAGAGACCTTCGGCCTGATCTGGTGGTGGTGGCCGGGGATGTGTTCGACCGACCGGTACCCTCCGCCGAGGCTGTGGGCCTTTTCGGGGAGATCCTGGCCCGCCTGCACGAAACCGGGGCCCGTATCCTCCTCATACCGGGAAATCACGACCATCGGGAACGCCTGGCCTTCGCCCGGGAGCTTTTCGCCCGGCTGCGCATCCATGTGGCCGAGGAAGCGGAATACCTCTTCGATCCCCTTCGTATGGGGCGGGTGTCGCTCACCCTGGCCCCTCATCTTACCCCCCTGCATCTGAAAGAGCTCCTCAGGCGGCGTTCCCTCTCGGGGGATATCCTTTTTTCCGAACCGGGGGACCTCTGGTCCATGGCCCTGGCCGAGGCCGGGGCCCCGGAGGGAACCTTCCGCGTTTTCGTGGGACACCTCTTCGTGGAGGGCGGACAGCGGGGGGATTCCGAAACCGATCTGTGGGTGGGGGGAGAGGAGGCCCTTCCCGCGAGTCTCTTCCACCGTTTCCACCTGGTGCTTCTGGGGCATCTTCACCGGCATCAGCAGCCCGCTCCGGGCCTCTACTACGCCGGCTCTCCCTATCCCCTCTCCTTTGCGGATACCGAAACCCCAAAGGGAGTGCTCGTTTTCGAGGTCGATCCCCACCGGGGGAGCTTCTCCGCGGAGTTTGTCCCCCTCGCCCCTCCCCGGGAGATGAGGGTCCTTCGGGGGAGCTTTTCCGACCTCCTCGCTCATCCTCCCACCCAGGCCTATGTAAAGATCGTGCTCGAGGACGAGACCCCCGTGCCCCAGGCCTTTGAAAGGCTCAAACGCCGCTTCCCGGGGCTTCTGGTGCTGGAGACCCCGTATCTTAGAGGGGTTTCAGGAGGAACCCTCGCGGGGTCGGAGGTGGGAAGGACCGATCCCCGGGCTCTCTTTGCGGCCTTCGTGCGGGAGGTGGCCGGAAGAGCCCCCTCCTCCGAGGAGGAAAAACTCTTCGAGGAGGCCCTGCAGCGCCTTAACGAAGCCCCTTCTCCCTGAGGAAGGGGGCGTACTTCTTGTCGGTCTTTCCGATGTGATTGACCAGCCAGTCCTTGAGGAAGTTCAGGAGGTCGTAGGAGAGGGTGGCCTCGCCCTTTTCGAACTTCTCCTTGAACTCCAGTACCTTGGCGGTGAGCTTGCGGTGGATCTCCTTGTGGAGCTCACCCTCGGGGTAACCGAACTTGTCGAAGTAGTACTCCTCGGTCTTGAAGTGATAGTCGGTGTAGTCCACCAGTTCGTTCAGGATCTCTCCCAGTGCAGCCTGCCCCTCTCCGCTCTTTATGGCCCGGTGGAGTCGATTAACCATAGCTACCAGTTTGCGATGCTGCTGGTCTATCTCCTGGATTCCGGTCTCGAGCTCCGGCCCGAAGGTGATGAACTCCTCCTCGGCCTCCCGGATCTCCCCGGCGGAAAGGGTGGTGACCTCCCGGTCGCTCACCGTGGAAAGCCACCGGCCGAAGAGTTCGGTCATCCTGAAAAATCGGGGGAGGGTCTCCCGGCGGAAGATCTCCAGGGCCCCGGCCTGGTCCCCCCGGGAGAGGCGGTGCTGGATCTCCTCCGCGGTGCGGTGAAACTCCTCGTGCACCGGGCGCAACTCGCGCAGGATGGGTTCGGTGCGCTCGTCGGCGACATAGTCGCCCAGGAAGATCCCCAGGGCGCAGCGTTCCGGGTCCACCTGAACCTCCGGCGGCTTGCCCAGGATAAGACCGTTAAGCACCTCGTTCATCCACTCGTAGTGCTTGAGGAGCACCAGTTCTATGCGGGTGTATTCCTCTAGACAGTCCCTGACCTCCCGGTAGAAGGCCTCGTCCACCGTAAGGGCGTGGAGCAGGACATTGTTTTCCATGGTGACGGTTTCCATAGAGGTGCGGAAGGACTCCATGAAGGTGCGCACCTGGGAGAACTCCTTGGTGTGTTCCATGAGGGTCTGGGAGGCCTCGAAGGTCTTCTGCACCACGGCCTGGACATTTTCGATATTGTGGGTGATGTCGGAGATGGTGGCGGTCTGCTCCTCGCTGGCCGAGGCGATGGTGGTGGCGAGGTCGTCTATCTCCAGCACCCCGCTGGTGATGCTCTCCACCGCGGCCACAGCGTTGCGCGTTTCGTTCTGAATCTCCTCGATTATGCGGGCGATCTCCTTGGTGGCCTCGGCGGTCTGCCGGGCGAGTTCCTTGACCTCGCCCGCCACCACGGCGAATCCCTTTCCGGCCTCCCCGGCCCGGGCCGCCTCAATGGTGGCGTTTAAGGCCAGAAGATTGGTCTGGTCAGCGATCTCGTTTATGACCTGGGCCACGGAGCCGATGCGCTCCGTGCTTTCCAGGAGTTTCTCTATGGTGCTCTTGGCCTGCATGGCCATCTCCCGGGCCTGGGAGGTCTTCTGGGCGGTGTTGGAGATACTCGAGGCGATTTCCCCCGCGGCGGTGTTGAGGTCGGTGAGGGCCCGGGAGAGCACCTCCACATCCTGGGCCGCCCTCTGAGAAGAGCTGTAAAGTTCCAGGGATAGGTAGTCGGTTTTCTCGTAGTAATTTACCAGCTTGTCCGAGACTTCCCCCATGAAGTCCCTTATCTCGGCCAGCACCCGGGCCTGACGCTGGATCATTTCGAGGTGCGCCGCTACCAGCGCCGCAAAGTTGGCGTACTTTTGTACCACCTTTTCTTCCTCGCCGGTTCTTTCCGTAGCAGGAGCACGACGAAATTCCAGATGTATATACTCATCAAGGATCGATAGTAATGTTTTTCTTCCCTCCGTACCCCGGAGGAGACGCCAGAAAAGGCCTGCAACGGCCAGAACACCCGCTCCGGCCAACGCATAGTTCCAGGGCGCCCTCGGGGCCCAGAACGCCAGCCCCACAGGAAGAACTCCCAGGAAAACGAGCAGGATTATTACCACCCGATCTCGCATGGAGGCCTCCTCTTTGTCGTGTTAGGATAGACTTAATGTAAGGAAGGAAGGTCTGTTTGTCCAGAAATCAAATATAAAAAGAAGGAGTTCTGGTATGGTGGACGAGAAAAAAGAATTTGATGGTGAGGTTTATCGGGCGGTCTTTGCGGAGGGGGGAGAAAAGGAGAGGCGTTTGCGGGCCCTGAGGGAGCGGGTGCTTGAGATGGGGGTGCGTCCGGCCTCCATATATCCCCTCTATCGGGAGATGGCCCGTGAGTTTCCGGGTTTCACCGTGCCGGCCGTAAACATTCGGGGGCTTACCTACGATGTGGCCCGAACCCTCTTTCGGGTGGCCCGGCGGCTTTCCGTGGGGGCGGTTCTGGTGGAGATCGCCCGCTCGGAGATGGGGTATACCCGGCAGAGACCCCTTGAGTATGCCACGGTGGTGCTGGCCGCGGCGGCCCGGGAGGAGTTCCCCGGTCCCGTGTTTCTTCAGGGCGATCATTTTCAGGCCAACCGCAGGGCTTTTCTGGCCAACCCTCAGGCGGAAAAGGAGGCCCTCAGGGCCCTTATCCGGGAGGCCATTGAGGCCGGTTTCTATAACATCGACATAGACGCCTCTACCCTGGTGGATCTATCCAAGGAGACTCTTGAGGAGCAACAGCGCCCCAATTACGAGCTCACCGCGGAACTGGCCGCGTATGTGCGCTCCTTGGAACCCGAGGGGATCACGGTAAACCTGGGCGGAGAAATCGGGGAGATCGGAGGGCACAACAGCACCCCGGAGGAACTCCGGGCCTTTATGGAGGGTTTTGGCCGGTCGTTTTCCGGTGAGGTGGGGCTTTCCAAGATCAGCGTGCAGACCGGCTCGAGCCACGGAGGGGTGGTGCTTCCGGATGGGTCCGTGGCCCGGGTCCAGATAGACTTTGACACCCTGCGGGTGCTCTCCGACATCGCCCGCAGGGAATACGGGCTGGCCGGGGCGGTTCAGCACGGGGCCTCCACGCTTCCCGAGGACTACTTCCACCTTTTTCCCGATGTGGGATGTGCGGAGATCCATCTGGCCACCGGGTTCCAGAACATCGTATTCGATCATCCGGCTCTCCCCGCGGAATTCAAAGAAAGAGTGTACGCTTATCTCAGGGAAAACCTGCGGAAGGAATGGAAGGAGGGCTGGACCGAGGCGCAGTTTCTCTACAAGACCCGCAAGAAGGCCTTCGGTATTTTTAAAAAGGAATGGTGGGATCTTCCCGAAAAGGTGAAGATTCCCATCATGGAGACCCTGGCCGAGACCTTCGAGCGTATCTTCCGGGCCCTCCGGGTCATCGACACCCTGGAGCTGGTTCGGAGGGTCATTCGTTTTTAAGCCTCCCCTGGCCGGTGGACTCCAGCACCGAGAGCCAGAATCGGCTCTGGGTGTTCACCTGCTTGCGGCGCTTTACGGCTTCGGAAAGGGGAAGGTGCACATAGTGGTGATTTAGGTAACTGATCATAAGACCGGTCTTTCCGGCCATGGCGGCGTGCACGGCGTACTGCCCCAGGAAACCGCAGTAGATCCGGTCGTCCACGCAGGCTGGCACACTCCGGATGATGTAACTGGGGTCGATATAACGCACATAGACTTCGATGTTTTTCGCCTTGAAATAGGCCTTGATGCGATCCCGCAGGAAGGCCCCGATGTCCCCGAGTTTCAGATTGCCCGAGGGGTCGTATTCCGGTTTTTCACCCTGCACATACTTCTGCCCGGCGCCCTCGGCCACCACGATCACCGCGTGTTTGCGCTCCGCCAGGCGTCTTTCCAGGGCCGCAAGCAACCCCCGGGGGCCATCGAGATCGAAGTCCTCCTCGGGTATCAGGCAGAAGTTGACCTCCTTGGTGGCCAGCGTGGCTGCCGCGGCGATGAAACCCGAGTGGCGTCCCATCACCTTGACCAGTCCGATACCGTTGGGGGCCCCAATGGCCTCGGTATGGGCACACCGAATGGCCTTGCAGGCCTCCTCCACCGCGGTCACGAATCCGAAGGTGCGGGATACCAGCCAGATGTCGTTGTCAATGGTCTTGGGAATTCCCACCACCGCGATCTTGAGACCCCGCCGGTCAATTTCCTCTCGGATTTTGTTAGCCGCCCGAAAGGTGCCGTCCCCGCCGATCATGAAAAGGATGTTTACATTCATGCGCTCCAGAGCGTCCACGATTTGATCAATGGGTTGGTGTCCCCGGGAGGTGCCCAGGAAGGTGCCTCCCAGCTCGTGAATGCTCGCCACCACCTCCGGAGTAAGCTCCACCACATCGTGGCCGTAGCCGGGAATGAACCCCTGCAATCCGTAGCGGATACCGTAAATGTGGCGCACGCCGTAGGAGTGATAGAGGGTGAGCACGATGGATCGGATCACATCGTTTATGCCCGGACAGAGGCCTCCGCAGGTCACCACCGCGGCCCTGGTCTTGGCCGGATCGAAATAGATGTAGGGTCTTGGACCGGCCAGCTCCGCCGAGGGAATGCTCCGGTCCTTTTCGACGGCCTCGCGCAGGTAGTTCTCCGAGACCCGCAGGACCACCCGCATTTCGTCGGTGACGAAACAGCCCCTGGGAAGATCCAGGGGGTTTTCGATGCGGGCCGGACCGAGAACTTCTATCGCAGTGTTGATGTCGTCAGGGATCTCCTCCAGAAAGTCGAAAAGGGAACAGGTGGGTTTCATGGTTGTCCTCCTTTTTTGTGCAGTATGTTCTCCAGGGCGGGGCGGAGTTTCGGAAAGGAGAAACGAAAACCCAGTGAGAGGAGCCTCCGGGGCACGGCCCGGCAGCTTTCCGCAAGTACCCCGGCCACCTCGCCGAAGACGAGCCGGAGACCCCAGAGAGGGGCGGGGAGGAAGGCCGGACGCCGGAGCACCCGTGCGAGTTCCCGGGCGAACTCCCTCTGCCGCACTGGTTCCGGAGCCACCAAATTGAAGGGTCCTCTGGCCCCGGGGGTCTCCGCGAGAAAGACCAGGGCCGCCGCTACATCGGCCCGGTGTATCCAGGGAAACCACTGTCTTCCCGAGCCTATGGGCCCCCCGAGCCCCAGACGAAAGACCGGAAGCATGGAAAGCAGTGCCCCTCCGTCGGGTCCCAGGACGATTCCGAATCGGGCCACCGCCACCCGGAGTCCCTGTTTTTCAAAGGAAAGGGCCGCTTTTTCCCAGTCCACACACAGCCGGGCCAGAAAATCCTTACCCGGCGGATGATCCTCCTCCACCGTGATCTCCCCGGTGTCACCGTAGTAGCCCACCGCGGAGGCGTTTACGAGAACGCGCCCCTCGCCCCGGGAAAGGGCTTCTCCCAGAAGCCGGGTGGAGAGTATTCGGGAATCCCGCAGTAGTTGCTTGTATTCTTTGCTCCAGCGGCGGAAAATGCTGGCCCCGGCCAGGTTGAACCCTACCGCGCAGCGGGCGGCCTCCTCCTGCCAGGGCCCGGGCTGCAGGGGGTCCCCCGGCACCGGACGAACTCCCTCCGGCAAAACCGCAATCCGGGCCTTGCTCCGCACCAGGGCCCATACCTCGTAGCCGGCCTTTACCAGCCTGGATAGGAGGGCTCGCCCGATAAACCCCGTGCCCCCCACCACGAAAACCCTTACCATGTTCCTATTATATACCCTGACCGGCCCCTTCCCCACCCCGATAAATAGGATCGGTTCTTATTTTTTGGGAGGGTGGTGCGGGGATGGGGAAGGACCGGTAAAATGGAGACATGGTGGGAGCCTATTTTACGAGTCTCACGCACCTCTTCCTGGAAAGCGCTCCGTATCTTCTGGCCGGGCTTTTCATCGCCGGACTTCTCAGGGTGTTTCTCCCGGAGGAGTTTCTCATCCGCCACCTGGGAGGTCATTCCCTTCTCGGAGCTTTCAAGGCGGCCCTTCTGGGGCTACCGCTTCCTCTTTGCAGTTGCGGGGTGCTTCCGGCGGCGGTGGGGCTCTATCGTCAGGGCGCAGGGCTCCCGGCCACCTTCGCCTTTCTGGTGGCCACCCCTCAGACCAGCGTGGACGCCATCGCCCTGGCCTACGGACTCCTGGGCGGAGTCTTTGCGGTGGCCTATCCTCTTTCAGCCCTCGGTGCGGCTCTCCTGGTGGCCCTCGCCATTACCTTCGGTACCGGGCGGCGACACCGGGAAACCACCACCCCCCTCCTCTCCTGTGCCTGTTGCTCCGAGCAGAATCCTCATACTCACACCTTTTCCGAAAAACTGGTCGCCTCCCTGCGTCACTCCGTGGAGGAACTCTTCGCCGAGATAGCCCGTCCCCTCCTCGTGGGATTTCTCCTGGCGGCGCTGGTCTCCGTCCTGCTTCCCCCGGATCTGGCCCGCGTACTCTCCGCTCACGGGCTCACCTATCCGGCCATGCTCCTCCTGGGGCTCCCCCTCTATCTATGCGCCACCGCCTCCATACCCCTGGGCTACGCCCTCCTGACCAAGGGATTCAGCCCCGGAAGCGTGCTCATCTTCCTCATGGCCGGACCGGCCACCAATGTGACCTCCCTCACGGTGCTGGTGAGGGTGTTCGGAAAACGGATAACGATCCTCTACCTGGTTAGCCTCATCCTGGCCGCTTTTGTCTCGGGGTGGATCTTCGACCGCCTGGTGGGAGGATTCGTCCCCCCGGGAAAGGGCGCTCTGGAGGAGGGACCGGGGCCGGTATCCGTGCTCTCCGCCGGCGTTCTGGGCGTGTTTTTCCTGCGGGAACTCCTGTGGAAAAGACTCTTCTCACGAAAGGGAATAAGCTAATCCACCACGGCAAACCCTTCCAGCTTCTGTTTCCAGAAAGCGGTGGCCCGCGGATAGATCTTGATCAGCTCCACCACCAGGTACCCCTCTTTCTCCTCCACTTTCCGCACCTCCACCTTTACCCGGGCGTGTCTGAAGTGGGCCAGCAGGGCTCTCAGGGCCCGTTCGGTCCGGAAACGGAGCCGGAAGGCCTCGGTGACCGGCTCTCCCTCGTCCACCCTGCGGAGAAGCTCGGAGAGGGGAGCGAGCAGGCGTCGGCCCACCTCGCTCCATTCCTCACCGGAGAGGGATCCGGCGAGCTCCCACCGGCTCAGCACATACCGCACCAGCCGATGCGTTAGATACTCCGGAGGCACATCCCCCAGATAGGGGAAAACCACCCGCAGGTCCTCCAGGTGGGAGGCCGGCGTGGCGTACTTGAGGTAGGTCCCCCCGCCGGATTCCTTGAGTACCACCCCCTCCCGGCCCTCCGCTTCGTAACGACGCAGAAGATCCAGGAGCGGTTCGGGGGCCCCGGGCTCAAAGGGGCCGTGAATCTCGGGACGAGGGAAACCGTAGGCCTCGAGCAGGGCATACTTTTCCTCCGGAGGCAGGAGGCGCCCCTCCGGCACCTTCATGAGGTCGAACACGAAAAAACGCACATCCTCCCTTATGTAGGGAGGCCATTCCCCCACGAAGGGGTTTCCCGGCCCCGCCACCTCGGCACAGACGCAGAGGTCAGGATGGTCGTCAAGGAAACGGGGAAGATCGGGCAGAAAGTCGGGGAAACGATCGGTGGCAAAGGGGCAGATGAATCCCCTCCGGGTCAGGGCCAGGATCTCTCCTCCGATGCGAAAAAGCCGGACATTGTAGCCCTCGATCTTTTCTTCGGCAAAGAAGGGTTTCCGGAAGTAGCGCGGCACCCCGGTGGAGAGACGGAAGAGGCGCGGAATGTGTGGGAATCCGGGCAGGGTGATCCCCGGCCCGAAGACCGTTCCGGCGGCAAATCCCCTGAAGTCGCGGCGGAGCCGGAAAAGCGGATGTTTGGTTCCAGCGAGGGCGCGCAGTTTTCCGGCCTGAAGGGCCCTCTCCCACGCCTCGAGAGGCAACCGCCTCATCTGCTCGTTGCGGAAGTAAACGCCCTTCAGGCGCTCCAGAGCGGTCTCAGAAGAATCCGACACCGAAGACCTCCACCTCTCCCGGATGTCCCTCCTCTCCGTGGATTTCGATCCCGGCCTCCGGCAGGAACCGGCTGATGACCCAGGCGTTGGTCAGGAGATGCCCGGTCACGCGAGGAGTTCGGAAGCGGGTCTTTCCGGTGGCCAGCGCCGCCGGAAGAAGGATCTGATCCGCCAGGTGTTCGTCCACGGACGCCTCCCTCTCCATGTCTTCAAGATAAGGCTCCACCGCCTCCTCGGCCACCCTCTCGGCGGGCTTGCCGCGGGCTCCCAGGGCGAAGTGCCCCAGTCTCTTCGTCTCCTCCAGACCCCAGACTCCCACAAAAGTTCCGGGGGAGGGGCTTTCCACCGCCTCAATCATGACCTCACCGCGAATTCCGGCTTCTTCGAGAAGTTTTTCCGCGCGGCGGGCCTGACGCCGTCGAATGTGGGCGGGGAGGTCCCGGCTGGTCACGGAAAGGACACGGGTCAGCCGGGGCCGGAAAGGAGGGGCCAGGGTGACCCCGACCAGGGCCTTTACGGGCTCCAGTTCCGCGAGGATTTCTCCACCTCCGGCGGGATAGAAGCCGTAGCGTCGGATCCTCAGGGTTCCGGAGAGGCCCATGGCTTCGGCCACCGGCCAGAAGACCTCGGAGAGATAGTGGAAGCAGGGGCTGTGGGGCACATGGGTACCTCCGCGCAGGATAAGACGCCCTCCGCCCGCCGCGGAAAGGGGCAGGTAGAGGGTCTGGAAGAGCAGACCGGTGGCCCCGGCGGTGCCTATGTCCAGGGTGTAGGCGCCGGGGCGCGGGCGTCCGGGGCGGAAGGTGATCTCCAGGGATCCCCGGCCGTCCCCCTCCACCTCGGCCCCGGCCAGGCGGGCGGCTCCCCTGACGCAGGCGAGATGCTGAGGCCTCAATCCCGGGCGGGGACGCCCGGCCCGGATGTTGATCAGGCGAAAAGGACGCCCGGTGAGAAGAGATAGGGTGAGGGCGGTCCGGAGGATCTGTCCCCCGCCTTCTCCGTAGGATCCGTCGAGAACGAGCACCCGTTCACCTCCGGTGACAGGCTATCAGGTGCCCGGGCTCCACCTCCTTGAGGGTCGGGGCCTTGCGGCGGCAGAGGTCCCCGGCCTCCGGGCAGCGGGGATGAAAGACGCAACCCCGCGGCCGATGAAGGAGGCTGGGGGGTTCGCCGAGGGGTTTCCTCCGGGGCCGATCCCCTCCCGGGACCGCCGCAAGCAGAATCTGGGTGTAGGGATGGAGCAGGTCCCCGAAGAAGACCTCCCGGGGGCCCAGCTCCACGATCTCCCCCAGGTACATGACCGCTACCCTATGGCTCAGATAAAGTACCACCGGAAGGTCGTGGGAGATGAAGAGATAACTCATCCCGAAACGGTGCCTGAGTTCCTCGAGAAGTTCTAGGATCTGGGCCTGCACGGAGACATCCAGGGCCGAGGTGGGTTCGTCCAGGACGATGACCCGGGGGTTTGAGGCGAGCGCCCTGGCGAGGGCCACGCGCTGGCGCTGCCCGCCGGAAAGCTGGTGAGGAAAACGGGAGAGGAGTTCGGAGGAGAGTCCGGTCAGTTCCAGGAGCCGGAGGGCTTTCTCCCGGGCCTCGCGGTGGCCGACTCCTTGCAACCTCAGGGGCTCGGTAACGAGGTCCACCACGCGCAGGCGGGGATTGAGGGAAGCCGCCGGATCCTGGAAGACGGCCTGCAGTTTCGGACGCAGGGCCTTACGGCGTGACGAGGACACCCGCCAGAAAGGGGCGTCCAGAAAATACACCTCTCCCCGATCAGGGGGCTCTAAGGCCAGGGCCACCCGGGCCAGCGTGCTTTTCCCGCAACCGCTCTCCCCCACCAGTCCCAGGGTCTCGTTCTCGTAAAGGGTCAGGTCGATCCCCCGGAGCACCTCCACCCTCGGCCCCCGGCCCCAGAGTCGCCGGAGCCGATAGCTTCGATGGACCTCCCGAAGCTCGAGCACCTTCACCGTTTCAGACATCTCACCCACCGGTTGGGGGAAGACTCTTTGAGTTCGGGATGAATCCCGGCACAGTCGGGGAGGCGTTCGGGGCAGCGCGGAGCGAAACGACATCCCGGGGGCCACCTCCCCGGCGGGGGTACCTGTCCGGGGAGTCCTTTTAGTCGGCGTATCCCCAGACGCGGAAAGGCCTCAAGGAGGGCCCGCGTGTAGGGATGCAGGGGCTCCGCGAAAAGATCCTCCCGCGGGGCTACCTCCACCACCTCTCCGGCGTACATGACCGCCACCCGGTCGGCCACCTCCCGGATGACCGCAAGGTCGTGGGAGATGAAGAGAAGGGCCAGGTTCCGGCGTTCCCTCAATTCCAGGAAAAGGTCCAGGATCTGGGCCTGCACGGTCACATCCAGGGCCGTGGTGGGTTCGTCAGCCACCAGGAGGTCGGGATTGCCGGCCAGCGCCATGGCAATCATGACCCGCTGACGCATTCCCCCGGAAAGTTCGTGGGGGTAGTTCCTGAGGCGGGTCTCCGGATCGGGGAGCCCCACTTCGGCAAAGAGCTGGGCGGCCTCCCGGCGGGCCTCCCTTCCCGTAAGTCCACGGTGGAGACGCAGGACTTCCTCCACCTGGTAGCCCACGGTGAAGACGGGGTTGAGGGCGGTGAGGGGTTCCTGGAAGATGAGGGCCACCCGACGCCCCCGCACGCGTCTTCGTTCCTCCTCGGAGACGCTGAGGAGGTCGTTTCCGGCCAGGAGAACCTCCCCCCTTCGGGGTCTTACCTGAGGGGGAAAGAGCGCCAGACAGGCAAGGCCGGTCAGGGTCTTCCCGCAGCCGCTTTCCCCCACCAGACCGAACACCTCCCCCCGGTGGACGGAGATGTCCACGCCGTCCACCAGCAGGGGACCTTTTTCCCCCAGGCCCAGCGACAGATTCCGGATGTGTAGGAGGGGGACCCCCTCCACGGGTTAGGCTCAGCCTCCGCCGCAGCGCCGGATCTCCGCGGCCAGGATCTCCTGAGCCGTGGCCTCCCGCACGGCCTCGATGCGCACCCTCATGAGCACATTTTTTCCGGCCGCGGGATGGTTGAAGTCGGCCTTGACCCGATCGCCGTTTACCTCAAGGACCTTGAAAAAGGTCTTCTGTCCGAAGGGCCCCACCTCTTCGTAATAGGCTCCGGGCTTAACCCGTTCGGGATGTTTTAGACGGGAGAGGGGGATTTCCTTCACCAGATGCGCCCGATGCGGCCCGTAAGCCTGCTCCGGAGGGATGGTAATTACGATTTCGTCGTTTTCCCGGGCCCCCTCGATGGCCCGCTCGAGAAGGGGCAGCACCGGCTCACGCCCGTAAATGAAAGAGGCCTCCATGGGCCTTCTGAACCATTCCGGGGCCTCCTCCCCTTCGATCTCAAGGTGATAAACCAGGGTTACCAATCTATCCGGTCCCACGGTAAGACCATCCATGTAAAACCCCCATCGATCAAGCTTGTATCTTTTCATTTAACCCCCCCTTTACTCCGGGGTCAACTTCTAAAAATAGGATCGGATCCCATTTTCCCGAGGGGTTACCGATGACGCGGGCCGTGCTTATCTTCTCGAATAACAGGAGATGGAGGTGGGTATTCTAGACTTGACTTTTTCTAAAAATTGTTCTAAGTAAAAAAGCAAACAAATCTATAAAAGGAGGTGTAATTATGTGCATTAGACCGGGACTGATGGCGCCGGATTTTGAGGCTCAGGCCTATGCGGACGGAACCATCAAAACCCTTAAGCTTTCGGATTGCAAGGGCAAGTGGGTCCTGCTGGTCTTCTATCCGGCGGACTTCACCTTCGTGTGTCCCACGGAGCTGGTGGCCATCGCCAAGAAGTACAAAGACCTTCAGGACATGGGCGTGGAGGTGCTGGGGATTAGCATCGACACGCCTTTTGTACACAAGGTCTGGCAGGAAACCGAACTCTCCAAGATGGTGGAGGGCGGGGTGCCCTTCCCGCTGGTTTCCGATCCCGCCGGAAAGATCGGGCAGCTCTACGGGGTTTACGACGAGAAGCAGGGGCTCAACCTGCGGGGCACCTTCCTCATCGATCCCGACGGCGTGATCCAGTTCATGGACATCCTCAACGCTCCGGTGGGGCGGAATGTGGACGAGCTCATCCGGCGCATTCGCGCCTTCCAGCATGTGCGGGAGACCGGCGGGGCCGAGGTCTGTCCGGCTCACTGGGAGCCCGGAAAGCCCACCCTCAAGCCCGGAGCGGAGCTGGCCGGGAAGGTTTACGAGACCTGGAAGGCCGAACTGGTGGATTAAAACCCCGGGGGCCGAAGGCCCCCTTCCTTTAAAATCTAAGAAGGAGGATGGTTATGGGGAAGATGTACAGGTTTCTAAGTGTAATTGGACTTTTACTGGTGGTATTGGGACTGGGGTTTTCGGGAGCGCGGGCCGGGGATCAGGAGCTTCTCGCGGAGGCCCGGCAGTACTTCAAGCCTCTTCCGGACAAACCCCCGGCTTTGCGGAACAATCCCCTTACCCCCGCCAAGATCGAGCTCGGGAAGATGCTCTACTTCGATCCCCGCCTTTCCGCCTCGCACCTCATAAGCTGCAACACCTGCCACAATCTCTCCCTGGCTGGGGTGGACATCCAGGAGACCTCCACCGGACACATGTGGCAGCGGGGTCCCCGAAACGCCCCCACGGTACTGAACGCCGTCTTCAACACCGCCCAGTTCTGGGACGGACGGGCCAGGGATCTCGAGGAACAGGCCAAGGGGCCGGTGCAGGCCTCGGTGGAGATGAGCAACACCCCGGAACGGGTGGTGGCCACCCTCAAGTCCATCCCCGAGTATGTGGAGATGTTTCGCCGGGCCTTCCCCGGTGAGAAGGACCCCGTGACCTTCGACAATGTGGCCAAGGCCATCGAGGCCTTCGAGGCCACCCTTCTCACCCCCGATGCCCCCTTCGACCGGTTTCTTAAGGGGGACCTCTCCGCCCTCAACCCGGAGGAAAAAGAAGGCCTGCGTCTTTTCATGGAAAAGGGCTGCGCCAACTGTCACAACGGGGTGAATGTGGGCGGTGGCATGTACGCCCCCTTCGGGGTGGTGGAGCGTCCCGGAGCGGACATCCTTCCCCCGGGAGACAAGGGCCGCTTCGCGGTGACCAAGACCGCCTCGGACGAGTATGTCTTCAAGGTGCCCTCCCTGCGTAATGTGGCCCTTACCTACCCCTACTTTCACTCCGGAAAGGTGTGGCGCCTTGAGGACGCCGTGGCCATAATGGGCACGGCCCAGCTCGGCGCGGAGCTCTCCCCCGCGGAGGTGAAGAAGATCACCGCTTTTCTGAGGAGTCTCACCGGAAAGCAGCCCGAAATCACCCTGCCCATCCTTCCGCCGAGCACCGACCGGACCCCGAAACCCATCCTGGGCAAGGTTAAGTAAGAGCCTGGGCCCCGTCACCCCCGGAGGCTTCCCTCGGGGTCTCCGGGGGTTTATCATGAAGGGGCGATGCGCCCCCTGCGACTTCGCCTGCAGGCCTTCGGTCCCTACCTGAACCCCGTCGAGGTGGACTTCCGGGTCTTTGATAGATTCGGGCTCTTTCTCATCTCCGGACCCACCGGGGCCGGGAAAAGCACCCTGTTTGACGCCATCACCTTTGCCCTGTACGGCGAGGCCAGCCTGGAGGAAAAACGGGATCGGGATCTCCGCAACATCCGGGCCCCCCGATCCCTTCCGACCACGGTGGAGTTCGAATTCGGCGTGCGGGGGAGACGACACCGGGTGGTGAGAGTCTTCCGGGAAACCCCCCGGGGCCTTCAGAAAGAGGCCGCCCTCTGGGAGGAGGGACGGCTTTCCACCCAGAAGACCAGCGAGGTCACCGCCCGGGTGCGGGAGCTTCTCGGGTTTTCGGCCCGGGAGTTCCGACGCGTTCTCCTCATACCGCAGGGGAAATTCCGGGAGTTGCTGCTGGCCCGGGGCGAGGAACGGGAAAGACTCCTCCGGACCGTGTTCCAGACCGAGCGTTTTGCCGCCCTGGAGGAGATCCTCAAGACCATGGAGGCCGAAGCCCGACAGAGATGGTCAAACCTGGAGGAACGCCGGAAGGCCCTTCTGACCTCCTCGGGGTTCGAGGAAAGAGAGGCCCTCCGCGAGCACCTCCGGACCGAAACCGAAACCCTGGAGCGTGTCCGGAGGGAACTCCGGGAGACCCGGAGGCGTCGGGAGGCCCTGGAGAGGACTCTCGAGGAGGCCCAGCGGGTGGCCAGGATCTTCGAGGAGAGGCGGGAGATCGCCCTCAGGCTCCGGGAACTCGAAAGACGGACACCGGAAATGGAGGCCCTGAAAAAGGAGATCGAGGCCCTGAACGAGGTGGAGAAGCTCCTGCCCCTTTACCGCAGGGTGAACGAGCTCGAGGAGGAATGGCGTCGGAAAAGTAGGGAGAGAGAGCGTCTCTCCCTGGAGCTGAGGCGCCTGGAGGAGGAGCTCGAAAGGGCGGCCCGCCGGCTCGAGGAGGTGACCGGCCGGGAGGACGAGATCGAGGCCCTGCGGGAGGAACTGCACCGGCTGAGGGACCTTCTGGAGGTGGTGCAGGAGCTGGAAACGCTGGAAAAGGAGAGAGCCGGAGCGGAGAGAGAGTTGCGGGAGGTCTCCGGGGCCCTGGAGACCTGCCTCGGGAGGCTCCGGGGGCTTCAGGAGCGCATACGCGGGATGGAGGACGAGCTTTCCCGCCGACTCTCCCTTTCCGCGCAGGAGCCCGATTGCCTCGCGAGGGTGCGTCAGCTGGAGGAGACCCTGGAAAGAATGGCCCGCCTTGAGGTCCTGGCCGGGGAGAAAAACCGGCTGGAAGGGGAGGAGGGCCGGCTCGAGGAGGAAATGGCTCGCCTTACGGAGCTTCTTGCCCTTAAAGAGGAAAAGCTTGAGGAGATGCGGGAAGTTCTTTCCCGGCACAGAATCTGGGAGATAGCCCGGGAGCTCGAACCGGGAAAACCCTGCCCGGTCTGCGGTTCCACGGAACATCCCTTTCCGGCGGAGCCCCCCGGGGAGGTTCCGCGGGAAGGGGATCTGCGGGAGCTCGAGCGGGAGGTGAAGGAGTTGAGGGAGAAACTTGCGGAAAAGGAGAAGACCCGGGCCCTCCTTAAGGGAAGAAGGGAGGGCCTGGAGCGGGAGATGGCGGCTCTCCTGGATCGTCTTTCCGAAAGGGCCCCGGCGGACGAGCTCCGGGCGGAACTGCTTCGGCTGCGGAAGGACCTTGAGGTCTGCCGGAGGGCTCGCAGGGAGGCCGGCGAGCTTTCGCGGAGCCTGGAGACTCTGCGGGCCGAGAGGCTTCGCCTGGAGGAGGAACGCGAGCGGCTGGAGGAAGCGCTCCGGCAGAGGGCCTCCCGGGTGGAAAGGATTGCCGCCCGACTCGAGGCCCTGCGAAGGGGAATCCCCTCGCCGGTGGACTCCGCGTCGCTGGCGAGACAACTGCGGGAGGGGGAAAGGCGTCTTTCCGCCTGGCAGGAGGAAAAACGCCTCCTCGGGGAGAAGGTGGAGACCTTACGATCCCGGCGGGCGGCCCTTGAGGCGGTGCTGAAAAGGCTGGCGGAGGAACTCTCCGAAACGGAGGAAAAGAGGACGCGGGCCGAGGAGGAATTTCGGGCCGGCCTGCGGGCCACGGGGCTTGACCGAAAGGAGTTCGAGGGGCTCCTGGAAAAGAGAGCCCGGCGGGGGGAACTGGAGGCCGTCCTGCGGGCCTTTGAGACGGAAAGAGAGGCCCTGAGGAAGCGTCTCCGGGATCTGGAGCGGGAACTGACCGGAAAGAGCCCGCCGGACCTGGAGACCCTTCGGGAGAAACACCTGGCCCTGCGCGAAGCCGAGGAGCGCCTGCACCGGGAGGAGGGAAGGCTCTCGGAGAGAGTGGAATACCTGAAGGGGTTGCTCCGGGATCTGGAGGCGGTGGAGGAGGAGCTGGCCGGGGCGGAAAAACGCCTCCGGGTGGTAAGTGCGCTTGCCCGCCGGATGAGCGGAGACAACGACAAACGGCTTTCCTTTCACCGTTTCGTGGTGGCCGCCTTTTTTGAGAGGGTGCTCGAGCGGGCCTCGGACAGGCTGGGGGAGCTTACCGCGGGGCGTTACCACCTCCTGCGGGAGGCCGAGATCCGGGATCGAAGACGGATAGGGGGGCTCGATCTCGCCGTATTCGACTCCTGGAGCGGAGGGGTACGCCCGGTCTCCACCCTTTCCGGAGGGGAGTCCTTTCTGGCGGCCCTCGCGTTATCCCTCTCCCTTTCGGAGGTGGTTCAGGAGATGGCCGGGGGAAGACCCCTGGAGTGTCTTTTCATTGACGAAGGCTTCGGCAATCTGGATCCCGAAGCCCTGGAAATGGCCCTTTCGCTTCTTTCCGGGCTCAGGGCCGGAGGGCGCCTGGTGGGGATCATCTCCCATGTGCGGGAACTGAAGGAACGCCTTCCGGCGGTGCTGGAGGTGATCCCGGGCAAGGAGGGGAGCACGATCCGGGTGAGGATTTAGAGATACAGGATCTCCCGGCGCCACCACTCGGGAAGGGCAAAGGAGGCCCGGTGCATCTCCGGACTGTAGTGACGCCCCACGAAGCGGCGTTTGGGTTCGAAGTCGAGTTCCGGGGAGCGTCCCCCCATCAGAAAAGCGATCTCGTCACCGTAGCAGGGCACCATGGCCCGCAGCACCGCAAGGCGCGGAAAGACCCCGGAGGCAAGCCGCCAGGCCCGGCGGAGAATGTCCGGAAAGAAGCCCGGAAGACTGGCCTGCTGAATGAAAAGCCCCTCGGGCTTGAGGATCCGCAGCACCCCCCGGTAGAATTCCTCGGTGTAAAGGGTCCGAGCCGGGCCCACCGGATCGGTGCAATCCACGATGACCAGATCGAAACTCTCCCCGGGGAGTTCGGAAACCGCGGCTAGCCCGTCCCGCACCATGAATTCCACCCGGGGATCCTCGTAATCCCCGGAGAGATCCCGGAGGTACTTCTGACACACCTCGAACACGGAAAGATCCAGCTCGGCCTGGAGGATGCGCTTCACTCCCTCGAGTTTCTGAACCTCACGCAGAACCCCGCCGTCCCCCCCTCCGACGATCAGGATCGTTTCCGGAGCCCCGGCGAGGGCGGCGGCCGGCGTGTAAACGATGGTCTCGTGATAAACGAACTCGTCCCGCTCGGTGAATTGCACGATCCCGTCCAGGACGACGAATCGCCCCCAGAAGGGATTGTGGAAGACCTGGAGGTGCTGGCCGGCCGGGGTGCGTTCCTCGTAAATCAGGCCCACCCGATAGGCGTGGCCGTAATCCCGGCCCAGGGATTCGCGCCACCAGTAGCGAGTCAAGTCTCCCCCTCGGAAAAGAGATTGCCCCTCTTGACCTCTACCACATGGACATAACTGGGGCGGAAGGCCTTCTGCATGCGATCCAGGATGGCGTAAGCCCCTTCCTCCGTGGCGGCGAAGATGTCCACCGCGGCGTAGCCGTTTTCCGGCCAGGTGTGGATAAAGATGTGGGCATCCCCGAAGGTGGCCTTGGCCGAGACCCCGTAGGGCTGAAACTGGTAGGAAACGATGTCGCCCCTTTCTCCGCGTCCGTTTCCGGAAAAGCGCAGGGCCCTTTCCACCTCGTCGGCCCGGGCCAGCACCTGAAAGGGCGCCTGCCACATCTCCACCAGAAGATGCGTGGTTACCGGAAAACTACTCTCTTTCCTGCCCCCCTGGGCGGGAATGACATCCAGCCGGTCAATCTGGCACACCGGGGTCGCCCTCATCGCACACCTCCCCCCAGGCCAGGGCCTGGTTTTGTGAGTTTTTACAAATAAAAATGGTCGGGACGGGCGGATTTGAACCGCCGACCCCCCACACCCCAAGCGGGTGCGCTGCCAGGCTGCGCTACGTCCCGAACCTCCGCCAAACCTATATCCACATTACCGTGGGTTGTCAAGATAAAACCCGAAATTTTGGTATCCTCAAGCAATTTTGTTGTCCGTAAATTACTAGAAATCTGAGATTTATAGCTCGCTTTTTCGGGAAAACTGACGGGGGCTATCCTACCGGGCTCCGGATCAGTCCACGCTACTTGGCCATTGGGGCGTTTCAGCCCATTTTCGCACAGGGAAAAGCTTTTCGGCCTAGAGGTCGAGGTTCTCGGCCCGCTCCACCCCGCAACCGGTGGTCCCCTCCTGAGACCCAAAATCAGGGAAAAGGGATGCCCCTCGCAGCAGGCCTGACACCGCCGGTATCCGCAGGGTGCGGAAGAAGGGGCCTTCTCTCCCCCGGAAAATCCTCCTGTGTTTGGGCCATACCTAAATTATGGGCGAAAAAAGGGAAAAGTGACAAAAACTAGAGGACTTTTTCCGGATTGAGGAGGCCTTTAGGGTCGAAGAGTCGTTTCAGCTCTCGCATGAGGGAGAGTCCTGCGGGGGGGACTTCGGCGGGGAGATAGGCCTTCTTGGTGAGGCCCACGCCGTGTTCGCCGGAGAGGGTTCCCGAGAGTTCGAGCACCAGGGAGAGGATTTTTTCCCGCAGGGTTCGGGCCCGGGGTTCCGCCTCCGGCTCGAAGAGGATGTTCACATGGAGGTTCCCGTCGCCGGCGTGGCCGAAACAGGCCACGGTGAGACCGGTCTCCGCGGAGAGCCGTCGCACCTCCTTCAGGAAGAACGAGAGCCTGGATCGGGGGAGCACCACATCGTCGGCGAAGCGCCGGGCCCCCAGTTTCCTTAGGGCCGGAGAAATTCCCCGGCGTATCTCCCACAGTCCTTCGGCCTCGGCTCCGCGGGCCTCCTTCAGGAAACGGGTCTTCCCGGCGAGGAGGTGCCGGGTGCGTTCGAGATCCTCTTTTACGGCGGCCTCCGGGCCGTCGAACTCAAAAAGAAGCAGTCCGTGCACCTCCCTTTCGGGGAAACCGGTGGCCGAGAGGGTGACGCGATCCATGAATTCGGCGGCGGCGGGAAGCACGCCGCGGGAAAGCACCTCCTGCATGGCCGAAAGCGCCGACTCCTCGTCGGTGAATCCCGCGGCGAGGGTCCCCCGGGACGGAGGAAGCGGGAGCACCTTGAGAGTAATCCGGGTGAAGACCGCCAGCGTCCCCTCTGAGCCCACGAGGAGCCGGGTGAGGTCGTAACCCACCACTCCCTTGAGGGTCCTCACGCCCAGGGAGAGAACCTCACCCCCCGGAAGCACCGCCTCGAGCCCCAACACATAGTCCCGCGTGACCCCGTACTTGAGACCCCGGGGCCCTCCGGCGCAGGTGGCCACATTGCCCCCGATGGTGGAGAAGCGGAAACTGGCCGGATCCGGCGGATAGAAGAGTCCCCTCCGGGCCAGGGCTTCTTTGAGGCGGGCGTTCACCACTCCGGGTTCCACCACCGCCACCAGGTCCTCGGGGTTGATCTCCAGGATCCGGTTCATGCGGGAAAGGCAGAGGACCAACCCCCCCTCCGGGGCCAGAGGGGCTCCGGTGGTGGCGGTGCCGGCCCCCCGGGGCGTCACCGGGAACTCCTCCTCGTAGGACAGGGTCAGGATCCGGGAGACCTCCTCGGTGTTTTCCGGGAGGGCCACCGCCTCGGGCACCCGAATCAGCCCCGAAGCGTCGTAGGCGTAGGCCAGGCACGCGGCTTCTTCCTCGAGAAAGCGATCCCTAAGCAGCCTTCGCAGGGCTCTGCGGGCGGCCCTGCTGAGCCTCCTCTTCAAAGCCGAAACGCTCCTCAAGCTCCTTTTCCAGGTATTCTATCTGATACCGGAAGCGATCCGAAGAGGCCATCTTTTTTTCCACGGTCTGGATGGCGTAGAGCACCGTGGCGTGATCCCGGTTGAAACGATGCCCGATGGCCGAAAGGCTCTGGTCGGTGTACTTGCGCAGGAGAAACATGGCCACCTGCCGGGGCTCGCTCACGCGTTTTTTCCGGGATCGGGACAGGAGTTCCTCCGGGGAGACGCGGAAGTTGCGGCACACCAGCTCGATCACCAACGAGAACGGATCGGTCCCCTGGGGAGGGAGAATTTCGGCCACCAGCTCCCGGGCCAGAGTCAGGTTCACCGGTTCCCGGAGGATGCTGGCCCGGGCGATGAGCCCCACCACGGCGCTCTCGATCTGCCGGATGTCGCCCCGGAGGTGCCGGGCCAGGAACTCCACCACCTCCTCGGGGAACTCGTGCCCCTGGCGGCGAGCCTTGCGGCGAATGATGTTGCGCCGGGTCTCGTAGTCCGGCGGATTGATGCGCACCACCATCCCCGCCGAAAACCGCGAGCGCAGGGCCGAGTCCAGATGGGAGAGCTCGTGGGGTTTCTTCACCGAGGTGAAGACCACCGCCTTCTCCTCCTCGTAGAGGTGATCCAGGGCCAGGGCTAGTTCCCCCTGAGTGAAGTCCCGGGGTGGAAGCTGGTGCACCTCCTCCAGGACCAGGACGTCGCAGGCCCTCCAGAGCCGGTCCTTGAAGTCGTCCATCTGGCCGCCCTTCAGGGCCCGGATCAGACCGGCGGTGAAGTCCCGGGCGGTGAGGTAGCAGACCCTGACCTCCTTCTTTTCGGAAAGGAGGGCGTTTCCCACGGCCTGCGAGAGGTGGCTTTTCCCCAGACCGCTTTCGGCGGTGAGGTAAACGATCTGGCCCCGGGGGTCCTCGGTGACCCTTCGGCAGACCCTGTAGGCCAGCCGATTGCAGTCTCCCACCACGAACTCCTCGAAGGTGAACCTCCGGGAGAGCCGGCGGCCCAGCACCCGGGCCGGCTCGTAGGGGAGGGTGAGTTGGGTGGGAGGAGAGACCTCCTCCACCCGGAAGGTCACCCGGGACAGCCCCTGTTCACGGGCGGCCTCCCGCAGGAGATCCAGGTAGTTCTCCTCCACCCACTCCCGGGTGAAATCGTTGGGCACCAGAACCACCAGGGTGTTTTCCTTTATCTCCGCGGAAAGGGGCTCGATCCAGACCCGAAAGGCGGGTTCGGGGAGTTTTTCCCTGAGAATATCTTTTATTTTTGGCCACAATCCTGCCATAACTCCCTCCGAAGCCGTGCGAAACGGTCCCTAACTTATTAACCCGAGGGGGGAGGAAAGGCAAAAACCGAAAAGACCGGATAGGGGAAATTAACCCTCAACGGCGAGGGGACTTTTTTTACCGATTACATCGACGGTTAAGTTGCGTTGTTTTGAAATACAGGCTACATCGTCCAATCTGCCTTCTAAAATTTAGACCGGGTTATAAGACATTTGTTAATCACAAATGAGGTTCTGCACTTTCAGGAGGGGAAAGCTTCCTTCCGTTTTCGGCCTATTTCGTCTGATTTTGCCCTCGAGATTTTGTGGCGGAGGCTTCGGGGGTTAGGCGGGGGCTTCCCCGAAGGCCTTAATTCTGTTAGGAAAGAGGACATGGGGAGGATTCCGACCCTGGAGGAGTGCTACGAATTGCTTGCGCGGGAGGGGGTTCCCCGGCACATCGTGCGTCACTGTGAGCGGGTGGCGCAGGTAGGGGTCTTCCTGGCCCGGGAGCTGGTTCGGGCGGGTCAGCCCCTGGATGTCTTTCTGGTTGCGGCCGGAGGATTGCTTCACGATCTCACCAAGCACCATTCCCTGCGGACCGGGGAGAATCACGCCGAAAGCGCCCGGCGGAGGCTTCGCGCTCTGGGGTTCCCCGAGGTAGCCGAGGTGGTGGGGAACCACATCTTTCTGAAACCCGGGCCTCCGGGGACCCCCATCAGGGCCGACGAACTGGTGTACTATGCGGACAAACGGGTTCGGCACGAGGAGATCGTCACCCTGAAGGAACGCTTCGTGGACCTCAGGGAACGCTACGGAAGGAGGCCCTCCTCCTGGGTGCGCATCTGGCGCCTGGAGGAACTCACCAGGCTCCTCGAGCGGCGGATCTTCCGGTTTCTTCCCTTCGGTCCGGAAGAAGTTCTGCGTTTAAATCGGGTGGAGGATGTGCGAGGATGCCTTACCGCGTGGCTTTACTCGCCGGGGGAATCTCCCCGGAAAGAGAGGTCTCTTTAAAGGGCGGGGCCGCGGTGGAGCGGGCCCTGCGCGCTCTGGGGCACGAGGTGGTGCGTTTCGACCCCCCGGGGGATCTTCCCGAACTTGCCGCAAGGGCCCGGGAGTTCGACGCCGCCTTCCTGGTGCTTCACGGACCCGGGGGGGAGGACGGAACCATCCAGGGTTTCCTGGATTCCCTGGGCCTTCCCTACCAGGGGGCCGGCGTGCTGGGTTCGGCCCTGGCCGTGCACAAGGGGCTTTCCCGTCTCCTTTATCAGACCGCGGGGCTTCCGGTGCCGCCCGGAAGGTGTTTTTCCCGGGAAGGACAGGACGAGATCCCGCCCTTCTGCGAGAGTCTCGGTTTTCCGGTGGTGGTGAAACCGGCCACCCAGGGTTCGAGCCTGGGACTATCGGTGGTTAAGGGCCCGGAGGATCTCCCCCGGGCCCTTGCGGAGGCCTTTGCCCTGGACGACGAGGTGGTGGTGGAGCGTTTCCTCAGGGGGCGGGAGCTCACCGTGGGGGTCCTGGGAGAGGAGGCCCTCCCGGTGGTGGAGATCATTCCGGAAAGATGCGAGTACTTTGATTACGAGACAAAGTACACCCCCGGAGCGGCCCGGGAGATCTGTCCGGCCGACCTGCCGGAGGACATTGCCGCGAGGGCCCGGGAATACGCCCTGAGGGCCCATCGGGCCCTCAGGCTCAGGCACTACAGCCGCACGGACATGATCGCGATGGAGGGAGAGATTTATCTACTCGAGACCAATACCATTCCCGGCATGACCGAGACCAGTCTGCTGCCCCTTGCCGCAGGGGTGGCGGGTCTCTCCTTCGAGGAGCTGGTGGAGAGACTCCTTCTCATGGCCCTGCGGGGGGAATGAACCCTTCCACGAAGTTTCGCACCTTACGGGCGAGTTTCTCCTTATCCCGGCTGCTCAGCCCCTGGGTGGGGATGGGCTCCCCTATTATCACCCGCACCCTTCCGGGGCGCACGATAAGTTTTCCTTTGGGCAGGATCTTCTCCGTGCCCAGGATGGCCACCGGCACCGCCGGCACTCCGGCCCGAATGGGGATGAGGAACCCCGCGGTCTTGAAGGGTAGCAGTCGCCCGTCCGCACTGCGGGTCCCCTCCGGAAAGACCACCACGGAGTAGCCGGCCCTGACCCTCTCCGCACAGGCGATGAGGCTCCTGAGACCCTCCCGGGGATCCTCCCTCTCCACGGGGATGTAGCCCAGGGCCGAAAGCCCCCAGCCGAAAAAGGGGATTCGAAAGAGGTTCCTTTTGGCCAGGAAGCGGATTTCGAAGGGGCGCAGGACCTCCTCCAGCACGGGGATGTCCATCTGGCTCCGGTGGTTGGCGAAGAATACATACCGTTTTTCCGGATCCAGACGCTCCAGTCCCTCCACCTCGATCCTCACCCCGGAGATCCGGAGCACGATCCGGCACCAGAGCCAGGCCACCCGATGGGCCAGAACCTTGCGTTTTTCCACCAGGGCTATGAGGATGGCCACCGTCCCGAAAGCCGGCACCGAGGTCAAAAGAAAGAGGGCCAGGATCAGGTTGCGCAGGAAAATCTCCATCCTTCCCTCCGGTTGGAGAGCATGGTATGAGATTCCGAAAGATCGGTCAAGGTGTGGAGGTATTCATGAGGATTTTCAGGGAGGAATCCCGGGCCGGGAGGCGGTTTCTGGAAAGGTTGATCCATCGGGGTGAGAGGATCCCTCTGCGCGTCGAGCGCTCGGTGAGGAAGATCCTCTCCGAGGTGCGGCGCCGGGGGGACGAGGCCCTGGTGGACTTCACCCGGCGTTTTGACTGTCCGGACTTTACCGCGGATCGACTCCGGGTATCCGAGGAGGAGATCCGGAACGCCTATCGGGAGGTCTCTCCGGAACTTCTCTCCGCCCTGCGGCTGGCCATTGAGAATGTGCGGGCCTTTCACGAAAGACAGCGGGAGGAATCCTGGTTCTTCACCCGGGAGGGGGTCTTTCTGGGACAGATGGTGCGCCCGGTGGCCTCGGCGGGGCTCTATGTGCCCGGAGGGGCCGGTGGCCAGACCCCTCTGGTCTCCACGGTGGTCATGACCGCGGTGCCGGCGCGGGTGGCCGGGGTGGAGCGTATCGTGATGGTCTCCCCCCCCGATCGGGAGGGGAGACTGCATCCGGCCCTGCTGGTGGCCGCGGCCGAATGCGGGGTCACGGAGATCTACCGGGTGGGAAGCGCCTGGGCCATAGGGGCGCTGGCCTACGGTACGGAGACCATCGCTCCGGTTTCGGTCATTGCCGGCCCGGGCAACATATATGTCACCGTGGCCAAGAAACTCCTTTACGGGGAGGTGGGGGTGGATCTGGTGGCCGGTCCCAGCGAGGTCCTCATCGTGGCCGACGAGTCGGCCCCTCCGGAACACCTGGCCTGGGATCTGCTGGCCCAGGCCGAGCACGACCCCCTGGCTACGGCGGTGCTTTTAACCCCTTCGTGGCGACTGGCTCGCCGGGTGAGGGAGGCCCTCGCCGGGGCCCTTCCCCGCCTTCCCCGACGCGAGGTGGCCGAGGCCTCCCTCAGAAAACGGGGCGGGCTGGTGGTGACCCGGAGCCTGGAATCGGCCATCGATCTGGCCAATCGCGTGGCCCCGGAGCATCTGGAGCTGGCCGTGGCCGATCCCTTCGCCCTGCTTCCCCGGATAAGGAACGCCGGGGCGGTCTTCCTGGGGCACCACACCCCGGAGGCCCTGGGCGATTATGTGGCCGGCCCCAACCATGTGCTTCCCACCCTGGGGGCGGCCCGGTTCACCTCCGCCCTCTCGGTCTCGGTCTTTCTAAAGAAGACCGGTCTGCTTTCCTACGAGGCCGCGGCCCTGAGACGCGAGGGCCCCGCGGTGCTCACGCTTGCCGAGACCGAGGGCCTTTCCGCTCACGCCGAGGCCGTGCGCGTACGCCTCAGGAATTCTCCTTGAGGTAGGAGGGAAGCGGGGTGGCCCAGGATTCTTCGTCGAAGTAAAGCTCCCGCAGGTCCTTTGGGGGCTCGAATTCCGGCACCCGCGGCCCCTCCACCACCTCAAACCGCACGAAGGAACTCTTGTACCAGTCCACCTCCGGAAGGGGTAGCTCCAGCTTTTTCATGATCTCGTAGGTATCGTAAAAGTGCTCCCACTGATTCTCCCTTTCCGGATAGATGGCGAAGTCCCGCAGGATGTCGGTTATCACCAGCCCGGCGGAAAGGATGAACTTTTCGAACTCGAACCACTTGCGCAGGGAGGCCTCCCGGTGGGTGAAGCCCATGTAGCCCACCGCCCCGGGTCCCTTGAGGGCCTCCAGACACCTCCCCACGAAGAGCTTGAGCCCCTTTTTCGTCTCCACCGGGTCCGTTACGAAGACATCAAAGGCCCGTTTCAGGCCTTCGGGAAGGGCCTCAATCACATTGTAGTCGTAAACCTCGATCCAGGGGAGGTTTTCCCGGCGGGCGAAGTCCTGAATGAAGCGGTTGATGCGCCGGTCTATCTCCACCACCACGATGCGACGGGGCATCCCGGTGAGTCCCATGGCCACGGAGAGGAGGTCGTCGTCGCCCAGGATGAAGATCTCGGCCTCCTCCAGGTCGCCGCGCTGGTAGATGTAGGCCACCCGGCGCACGGTGTCCACCGGGCGCACGAAACCCTGGTCGTAATCGCTGGTGGGAAGGGGGCGATCCCGGGTAACCTCCATGAACCGCCGGTAAAGGTCCTCCCAGAAACCCCTGAGTTCCACCCCCAGACCGCAGGTGCGACACACGGTATCCGCAAAGGGCCGGTAGGGGACCTCCTTTCGAAGGTGAAATCTGTAGTCCCTGTAACCTATCAGCCCCTCTTCCAGGAGCCGGTTTACGACCTCAAAGAAGACGGCGATGTGGCCATCCTGATAGTTGATAAGTTCCCAGAAAGATTTGGGACCGAGCTTCAGGGTCCTTAATACCTGTTTTCTTATTCGATCTATCTCGGACACATTCCTACCCCCGCTTTTTTCCTTCAAAACCTAACAAAATCTAGTGAATTGACAAGGAACGGAAAAAGGCTATCCTCGAAATTGGAAGAGATATAATTTAAAAAAGCTTTTGGGGGATCAGATGAAGAGACGAGCTTTCGTTAAGGGTTTGGCGGGTCTGGTCCTGGTGGGGGTGGCCCCTCCCGCCCGGGCCGGGGAGAAGAATTATCTGCGTCTGCGCAATCCCCGCAATCCTTCCCTGCTTGAAAAGAAGCATGTTCCCGGGGTGGAGGTTCCTCTGCGGGTGAAGGCCGGGGAGTGGTTTGAGGTTAGGGTTCGGGTGGGTTACCTTGTGGAGCATCCCTCCACTCCAACGCACTGGATCACCTGGATAGCCCTTTTATGCAATGGTCGGAAGATAGCGGAGGTCAGGTTTCCCGAGGGAGGTCCTCTCGCCTCTGTGGCCACCTTCAGGATTAGACTGAAAGAAAGCGCCGTTCTGGAGGCGGTGGAGAACTGTAATCTTCACGGGACCTGGATTAGCGAGCCCGTGAAGGTGGAGGTGAGTTAGCCCTCACCCAGGAGTTCTTCCAGTTTCCGGCGATCCCGGGAGTGCGGGGCCTCCTGAAGGGGAGGGCAGTCTTTGAGTTCCGCCTCACCGGAGGAAAGTTTGGCGGCGAAGGCCAGACAGGAGGGTTCCCCGCAGCGACCGCAATTGGTCCGGGGGAGATAGCGGTATATGGTCAGGGCCGGGGGAAGGCGGCGGGGTTCGAACCGGGGCTGAATTTCTCCCCGCCGCCGGAGGATTTCCTCAAGGAAGGCCTCCGCCTCGTCCCTGGCCCGGCGCCCCTCCTCAAGGTCAGACACCGGCGCCACCTGCACATGATCGCGCCGTACCGCCACCTTGTAGCGTCCCAGCCGGAAGATCAGCACCGGTTCCCCGGGATCGTAATAGACCACCCGGGCGGCGGCGTTAAGGTAGGGCATGAGCGGAGCGAGGTCCTCCTCCGCCGGCACCACCACCCTGTAGCGCGGACACCGCGCATCCACATAACACGAGGAGGGCTCGAGTCTGAAGTCCGGGCGCAGTATCGACATGGTCGTTTCCCGCCTTATGCTAATACAATCTGGAGGTAGAGTCCAATCCCTGCCGGGGGTGTTAAACGGAAAGTGGATGTTCTCCTGGTCAATCCCTGGATTTACGATTTTGCCGCCTATGACCTGTGGCTCAGGCCTTACGGACTCCTGCGCCTGGGCGGGCTCCTGCGGACCCGGGGCTACCGGGTGGCCCTTCTGGATCTCCTGGATCCCTTCCATCCGGAGCTGCCCCGTCGTCCCCGGAGAAAAGCCTTCGGCACCGGCCATTTTTACCGGGAGGTGATCCCGCGGCCCGCGCACCTGGGAGAGGTCCCCCGCACCTTCGCCCGTTACGGTATCCCCCCGGCGCTGGCCGAAGAGGAGCTGCGGAGCCTGGCCCCGCCCCGGCTCATCCTCCTCACCTGCCTCCAGACCTACTGGTACCCCGGGGCCCTTGCGGCCTATCGCCTCCTCCGGAAGCATTTTCCGAAGACCCCTATCCTTCTGGGGGGAATCTACGCCCGGCTCTGTCCGGATCACGCCCAGCGGAGTTTCCCCGACGCGGAAGTCGTTGCCGAACACCGGGAAGAGGCCATCCTCTCCCGCATCCGGAACCTGATTGAACCCGGGGGAGAACCGTCTCCCCGGGATTATCCGGTTTTCGACCTGCAGCGAAGACTTCCCTACGCGGTGATTCTCACCGGAAGGGGATGTCCCTTTCGTTGCGCCTACTGCGCCTCGGGAATACTTTTCCCGGAGTTTGAAAGACGCCCCCCGGAGGAGGTCTTTCGGGAAATTCTCTTCTGGCACGAACGATACGGAGTGAGGGACTTTGCCTTTTACGACGACGCCCTGCTGGTGGACTTCGAGGGGCACCTGGGGGTTGTTCTGGAGAGGGTCCTTTCGCGGGGGCTTGCGGTGCGTTTTCACGCCCCCAACGCCCTTCACGCCCGATTTCTTTCCGCGGAGGTGGCCCGTTTGCTGCGTCGGGCCGGTTTCGTAACCGTGCGTCTGGGGTTAGAGACCCTGGATCGCCGCTACGACCGGAAGGTAAGCCGTGAGGAATTCGAGGCGGCGGTGGCGGCCCTCCGGGAGGCCGGCTATCGCCGGGAGGAAATAGGGGTTTATCTGCTCTTCGGCCTTCCGGGGCAGAGTCTTTTCGAGGTGCGAGAGGCCGCGGAGTATGTGGCCTCGGTGGGGGCCCGCCCCATCCTGGCCGAGTATTCCCCGGTGCCCGGAACGCCCCTTTTTGAGGAGGCCGAAACTCGTTCCCGCTATCCCCTTTCCGAGGACCCCCTTTTTCATAACAATTCCCTGTTTCCGGCCTTTCCCGATCCGGACTGGGAGGCTATAGAAGAACTAAAGGTCTATGTGCGGGCTCTCGGGGCATGAGAATTTTCGAGATTGAACCGAACTGGCGGGAGGTCCTTGAGGCGGTGGGGCTGGCCTCCTTTGAGGCCCTGTGGGAGACCTCTTTTCCCCCTCTCAAGCGCAAGACCGATCGGGAGATACTCAGGTTCGAGCTTGCGGGTCGTCCCCTTTACCTCAAGCGTTACTTTCGTTTCGGGTGGCGGGAATTTCGCACCGGTGCAGAGAGGGAGTGGTGGGCGGCACGGGAGCTGGCCCGCCGGGGGTTCGGGGTGCCGGAGCCGGTGGCCTTCGGTCTGGAGAGGAACTGGCGCCCCCGCCGCGCCCTGAGCCTCTTCGTCGGAGCCCCCGGGGAGCGTCTCGAGGACCTCCTGCGCCGAAGTCCCGAGGCCTACCGGGAGATCCTTCCGGTTCTGGTGGAGACCGCGGTCCGTTTCCACGGAGAGGGTTTTTCTCACCAGGACTTCTACCTCTGTCACCTCTTCTGGGACGGAGGGCGGCTCGTCCTCATCGACCTCCAGAGGGTGCGCCGGTCCGAAAGGCCCAGAATACGATGGATCGTCAAGGATCTCGCCGAGCTTTTTTACTCGGCCAGAACGGTCCTGGGGCCCGTTTCCCCGGACTTCGAAAGGGACTTCCTTTCCGCCTACGCCCGATTCCATCCCTGGATTCAGAGCCCGGGGGTGATTAAAAAGATAGAAAAGAAGATCCGGAGGATAGCGGCGCACGATGCGAAACTCAAGGCCAGAGGCGGGGCTTAGGTCGGGAAATCCCAAATACGGGGCCGGAGTGTGCGACTTCTGCGGCGAGCCGCGTCCTCTTCTCTGGAGGTGCCGGCGCTGCGGTTTTTCGGTGTGTCAGGTCTGCCTTTCCCAGGATCAGAAGCGTTTTTCCTGCAACGCCATTACCTGGGTCTGCCCCAATTGCCTCAACTGGGAGACCCTTTGAACACCTTTATCAGTAGCAGGGTCTTGGGGCCGGTGGTGCGGTAGGGGTGTTTTTCGATCCCCAGGTCGGGTCTTCGCCGCAGGAGTTCCCGGATTTCGGCTTCACCCCGCGGCCCCTTGGGGGCCAGGAGGATCCCGTTGGTCCTCAGGAGCGGTTCGGAAAGTCTCCACAGTTTGGCGAGATCGGCCACGGCCCTCGCCGTCACCGCGGCGAAGTAGTTTCGCGGCACCTCCGTGTCCTCGGCCCGGGCCCGCACCACCCGGACCCCGGGAAGGTCGAGGGTAGCCCGGGCATATTCCAGAAAGGAGACCGCCCTGCGGCGGGGCTCCACCAGCCACACCTCCAGTTCCGGCCGCATTATCGCCAGCACCATCCCGGGAAGCCCGGCACCGCTTCCCAGGTCCGCCACCGGTCCTCCGGTGAGGTGGGGCACCAGAAACACCGCGTCCAGGAGGTGCTCGGAAAGGAGGCGTTTTGCCCGCCTCTCGCCGACGAGACCCAGGGGATGGGCGAACTCCGCTAAGAGACGGGCGAAGGCGAGGAGCCTTTCCACGGCCTCCTCCGTGGCCCCGGGGACGATCCTCCGCACCTCCCGCCGGAACCTCTCCGGGGTCATTTTATAAGCGGACGCAGAAAGGCCGCGGCCTCTTCCGGACGGACGGGCACTATGTAGGCCTCGGCCCCCCACTCGAAGCCGGCCACCCGGGTGAGGGCCGGCACCAGCTCGAGGTGCCAGTGAAAAAAGGGAAGGGCAGGGGATCCCAGGGGTTCGGTGTGGAGAAAGAAGTTGTAGGGGAGTCCGGGGAGGGTCGCCTCCAGAGCCCGGAGGATCCGGAGAAGAAGGGCGACGAACTCGAGGCGCAGATCCGAAGTCATCTCCCAGAAGGTCTGGCCGTGGATCCTGGAGACGATCCAGGTCTCCAGGGGCTGGCGGGGAGCAAAGGCCTGAAAGGCCACGAAGTGTTCGTCCACCGCAAGAATTCGCGGTCCGGAGGCCTCCTCCCGCACGAGCCGGCAGAAGAGACACTCGCCGGTTTCCCTGAGAAAGGCCTCGGCCCGGACCATTTCCCGTTCCACCAGGCCCGGCACGAAGGGCAGGGCCAGGATCTGACTGTGACTGTGACTGAGCGAGGCTCCGGCCCGACGTCCCCTATTCTTGAAAAGGAGGACATAGCGCCAGCGCCCCTCGGCCGCAAATTCCCGAGCCCGGAGAAAAAAGGCCTGAAAAAGGAGGTCCGCCTCCTCCGGGGTAAACTCGTGAAGGGGTTTTCCGTGATCGGGGGTCTCGATGACGACCTCGTGGTGCCCCGCTCCGGGACTTCTCCGGTAAAAGGGAGAGTGGCTTTCCGCGTAGGCGGTTTCGGGGTGGAGGGCCGGGTAGCGGTTGGGCACCACCCGGACCTTCCAGGAGTTCCCCTCCGGGGGCAGGCGCAGTATCTCCGGAGGAGTGAGTTCCTCGTTCCCCGGACAGAAGGGACAGCGGAAGGTCTCGGTCTTTTCCTCCGGAACCCGGAAGTCGGTGGGACGCCGGCCCCTTTCCGGCGCTACCAGGGCCAGTCTCCCGCTTACCGGATCCTCACGAATTTCCGGCAAGGTCTATTCCCCGCGCAACCTCTCCATTCTCTCCTGCTCGCGCTTGCACCGGATGCAGAGGGTGGCCTCCGGACGGGCCTCGAGACGCTTCTCCTCGATCTCCTCCCCGCAGGCCTCACATATTCCGTAAGACCCCTCCTCGATCTTTTGCAGGGCCCTGTCGATCTTTTTTATGAGTTTGCGCTCCCGATCCCGCAGGCGCAGCTCAAAGCCGAGATCACTTTCCATGGTGGCGATGTCGGTGGGATCCGCCAGGTGTTCCGCGCCCCCCTCCAGGGCGTGAAAGGTGCGATCCGCCTCGGCAAGGAGTTTCTTTTTCTTCTCGATGAGGAGATTTTTGAAGTGCTCAAGCTTCCTGGGATCCATAAAGTCCTCCTTCCTCGAGGATCACCTCCCCGCTTTTGCCCCCGGTCTTTCTTATCAGCCGAATATCCGTAATCCGGACGGCTTTGTCAATCCCCTTGCACATGTCGTACACGGTGAGGGCCGCCACGGACACGGCGGTAAGGGCCTCCATCTCCACCCCGGTCTGGGCCACGGTGCGCACCCGGGCCTCGATCTCCAGGCTCCGGGACTCTTCGTTCAGGGCGAAGTTGATCTCGATCCTGGTGAGGGGAAGGGGATGACACAGGGGGATGAGTTCCCAGGTCCTTTTTGCCGCGAGGATCCCGGCTATGCGGGCCGCCCCGAAGAGATCCCCCTTGGGGAGGTTCCGATCCCTCACCAGGGGAAAGACCTTCTCGCCCAGTAGAACCCGTCCCCGGGCCACGGCCTCCCGCACCGTGGGGGCCTTTTCCGACACATCCACCATGCGGGCGCTTCCGTCAGGGGCAAGGTGCGTGAAGCTCACTTCTCCGTCTCCCTGAAGAGCCTTTCCCAGAAGCTCTTTTTTCGGCGTCCCTTCACCTCAGGCCCCCGGGATTTTTCCAGTTCGGCGAATCGCCGGAGGAGTTCCTCCTGTTCGCGGTTCACCCGGCCGGGAAGCCGCACCTCCAGGTGCACAATGAGATCCCCGGGCTCTCCTCCCCGGGGATCCGGTAGCCCTTTTCCCTTTATGAGGAGGCGATCGCCGGGCTGGCTCCCCCGGGGGATCTCGATCCTGATCTTCTCGCCGGAGAGGTGACGCACCTCGGTCTCGGCCCCCAGGATGGCGTCCACCACTCCGATGATCAGATCCAGGTGCAGGTTTTTGCCCTCGCGGCGGAAGTAGTCGTGCGGCTTGGTACGGATGCGGAGGTAGAGGTCCCCGGCCGGACCACCGTAGAGCCCCGCCTCCCCCTCTCCGGGCACCCGCACCACGCTGCCCTCATCCACTCCCGGGGGAATCTTTACCTTCAACCTCTTGCGCCGCCAGACTCTGCCCTCACCCCGGCAGCGGGGACAGGGGTCGGAAACATAGGTGCCCACCCCGCGACAGTTAGGGCAGGTGGTGCTCACCCGGAAAAATCCCTCGGAATGAACGATGTGCCCCCGACCCTTGCAGACCGGACAGTATCTGGGCTGGGCCCCGGGAGCGACCCCCGAGCCCCCGCAGGTCTCGCAGCGTTCGTACTTCTCCAGGGTAACCTCGGCCTCCTTGCCGGAGTAAACCTCCTCCAGGGTGAGGGTCAGCTCGTAGGAGAGGTCCGCCCCCGGGCGGGGTCTGCGCCCCGGTCTCTCCCTAAAGCCGAAACCGAAGAACTCCTCAAAGAGGTCCGAGAAGGCCGAAAAGATGTCCTCCACATCCTCGAAACCGCGAAAACCGGTCCGGTGAAGCCCGGCCATTCCCTGAGAGTCGTATATGGCCCGTTTTTCCGGATCGGAAAGGACCTCGTAGGCCTCGGAGATCTCCTTGAACCTCTCCTCGGCCTCCCGATCGCCGGGATTGCGATCAGGATGATACTTCAGGGCCAGACGGCGATAGGCCTTTTTGATCTCCTCCTGAGTGGCGTTGCGGGGAACTCCCAGGATGGCATAGTAGTCCTTTTTCACGACTCCTCACCGGAGGCCTTGCCCTCGAGGAGATCGGATATGGAAAACTCCTCGGCCTCCCTGGCCAGATCTTTTATGTTTTCGAAGGTCACCTTTCCCGCCGCGATCTCCCGAAGGGCGGTAACGATCTCTTTGTTGTCGCATTCCACCAGGGGTCTCGCCCCTTTGCGAAGCTGTTTCACCCTTTCCACGGTGAGATGAATGAGTTTGAAACGATTGGGAACCTTCTCCAGACAATCCTCAACGGTGACCCGGGCCATAGCCCTCCTCCTTACATCACGGCCTCAACGGCCTTCACTTCGGGGACTTCCTTCTTGAGGAAACGCTCGATGCCCATCTTGAGGGTCATCTGGGACATGGGACAGGCCCCGCAGGCCCCGCGCAGGCGTACCTTTACCACCCCGTCCTCGGTGATCTCCACCAGCTCGACATCTCCCCCGTCGGCCTGGAGCATGGGCCTTACCTTGGCCAGCGCCGCTTCCACCGCTTCCCGCATGACAAAACCCCCTTTCCGGATTTGAGCTAAAATTAATCGCTTTTCCCGAAAAGGCAAGGCAGCCCTGATTCCCGGTTAACGGGATGGAGGGGTACCTCCGGGTTATACCTCTGATAACAACGCAATGGGTGCTCCCTCAGGAGGCACCCCCACGAAAGGGTCTTTAACGGGCATAGCAGGGTCAATTTGCCGGTTTTCGCGAGGTAAGCCTATCATAAACGAGTACCGATAACCCGAAAATCACTACGAAAACAGTTAAATATATGAAAACATTCACTCCTCTACCTCCTTGCTCAGAATAATAGCCAACCAACCGGCAGCAAAACATCCGACACATCCGGCAAGAATCACATCCGCTCTACCTTTCCAGAGACCGCCTATAACCACTCCCGCAAGTACAATCTTGAAGAATTCCGTAAAAAGTTCGGCCGCTCTTCTCCGCTGGGAATGGTCCATAAGTCAGAATATACTCCGGCATTTCCGTAAAGAAAAGTTTTCCCGCCCCCTCATTCCCGGTTAACGGGATGGATGTGCTTCAGCTTAAAGTGGGGAGGGAGATTTTGCCGTTTTTAAAGGCGGGAAGTGGTGCTATAAAGAGTGGAAAAAAGGAGGGAGTGGCCATGCGCAGCGATCGCATAAAAAAGGGGCTTGAGCGAGCCCCGCATCGGTCCCTTCTCCGGGCCCTGGGGCTTACCGACGAGGAACTGCGTCGGCCTCTGGTGGGGGTGGTCAATTCCTTCAACGAGATCGTGCCCGGGCACATGCATCTCCGGCAGATCACCGAGGCGGTAAAGGCCGGGGTGCGGATGGCCGGCGGGGTACCCCTGGAATTCGGGGTCATAGGGGTCTGTGACGGTATTGCCATGAACCACGAGGGTATGCGTTATTCCCTGGTGTCCCGGGAGGTCATCGCCGATTCCATAGAGATCATGGCCCGGGCGCACGCCTTTGACGCCCTGGTCTTGGTCTCGAGCTGCGACAAGATTACGCCGGGCATGCTCATGGCCGCCCTGCGTCTGAATATTCCGGCGCTTCTCGTCTCCGGCGGGCCCATGCTCACCGGTCGTTTCCGCGGGCGGGAGGTCAATCTCATTTCGGTCTTCGAGGGCGTCGGCCGGGTGCGCAAGGGGGAAATGAGCGAGGAGGAACTGGCGGAACTCGAGGCCTGTGCCTGCCCCACCTGCGGTTCCTGCGCGGGTATGTTCACCGCCAATTCCATGAACTGTCTCTCCGAGGCCCTGGGCCTGGCCCTTCCCGGAAACGGCACCGCCCCTGCGGTGACCGCCGAACGCCTGCGTCTGGCCAAGCGGACCGGAATGAAGGTGGTGGAACTCCTGCGCAGGAGGATCACCCCTCGGAAGATCGCCACCGAGGCGGCCTTCCGTAACGCCATCGCCGTGGACATGGCCCTGGGATGTTCCACCAACACGGTGCTCCATGTTCCGGCCATCGCCCGGGAGGCCGGGATAGATCTGCCCCTTACGATCTTTGACGAGATCTCGCGCCGGACTCCGGTCCTGGCCAGTTTGATTCCCGCCGGACCCCACAGCGTTCCGGACCTCCACGAGGCCGGGGGGATCCCGGCGGTGCTCAGAGAACTCACCCGGGTGGGGGTTGTCGATACCGGGGTTCTCACCGGGACCGGAAGGAGGCTCTCGGAGGTGCTCGAGTCCGCGGCGATAAGGGATCCCGAGGTGATCCGGCCGGTGGAGAGGGCTTATCGTGAGGAGGGAGGCATTGCCATCCTGTGGGGGACGCTGGCTCCGGAGGGAGCGGTGGTCAAGACCAGCGCGGTGGTGCCCGAGATGATGCGCCACGAGGGTCCGGCCCGGGTCTTCGACTCCGAGGAAGAGGCCTACCGGGCCATCCTGGGGGGGAAGATCCGTCCGGGGGATGTGGTGGTGATCCGTTACGAGGGCCCCCGGGGCGGCCCGGGTATGCGGGAGATGCTTTCCCCCACCTCGGCCCTGATCGGAATGGGGCTGGGGTCCTCGGTGGCGCTCATCACCGACGGGCGTTTCAGCGGGGGCACTCAGGGGGCCTGCATCGGGCATGTGTCCCCGGAGGCCGCCGAGGGCGGCCCCATCGCCCTGGTGCGGGAGGGGGATCGGATCCGCATAGACATACCCGCCCGAAGACTGGATCTTCTGATCCCGGAGGAGGAGCTGGAGGAAAGGCGGCGCAGGTGGCGCCCTAGGAAAAAAAGGGTGTCCGGGGTGCTGGCCCGTTACGCCCGCCTGGTCAGTTCGGGGGCCAGAGGAGCCGTGCTCGAGGATTGATGGGCCGTTACCTGCTGGTGGGACACCTTACCCTGGATGTGCTTCCGGGAGGAGGTTTCCGGTTCGGCGGGGCGGTTCTTTACGCCGGACTCACCGTGCGCCGTCTGGGTTTTGCCGTGCGGGTGTTCACCGCCTCCGCCGAGGGCCGGGAGCGGCTCGAGGCCCTCTTCCCGGAGATCTCTTTTCTCCATCAGGACTCCCCGGAAACCACCGTTTTCGAGAACCTGGAGACACCGGAGGGCCGGCGCCAGCGGGTTCTGGCCAGGGCCCGTCCGCTGGCGCCGGAGTCCCTTTTTGAAAGACCGCTTGAGACGGAGGTCCTGCACCTCGCCCCGGTGCTCGACGAGATTCCTCCCTCGGCGGAGATCTACGAGCGGGCCTTCCGCTGGGGGTTTATCGTGGCCAATCCCCAGGGATGGTTCCGGAGGGTGGCCCCGGACGGCACCGTGCGGCCGGCGATTCCCGACCTTTCCGGAATGCCGCGGTTTGCCGCGGTGGTGGTGAGCGAGGAGGACCTGGCCGCGGACCTCCCGGGGCTTCTCGGAGCCCTTCGCGAGAGGACGGATCTCCTGGTCCTTACCCGGGGAGCGGAGGGGGCCAGTCTTTTCGAGGGGCACCGGGAGCGTTTTTTCCCCGCTCGCCGCGTTCCCGCAACGGACCCCACCGGAGCCGGGGATGTCCTGGCCGGGGCCTTTTTCGGTCTGCTTTTCCGGAAAAGAGATCCCGTTTTTGCCCTGGAGAAGGCCGTGGAGATGGCCGCCATCAAGGTTAGTCGGCCGGGGCTGGCCGGAGTGCCCTCTTTTCGGGAAATCTCGAGGTTGCTGGTCAACAATTGATGGAGTATAAGAAGTATGATCGGCGAGGTGGGTGATGACGGGTCTGCTTCAGTATCTCGGGAGGGTGGGATTGGGATTCGTTTCCCAGGCCGGCGGGATGTTTCTTCTTTTTCTTTCCGTGCTGGCTTACACCTTCAGGCCTCCCTATCGGGTGCGGCTCTTCTTTAAGCAGATGGAGTTCGTGGGGGTGAATTCCCTTCTGGTGGTGGTGCTCACCGCGCTTTTTTCCGGAATGGTGATCGCCTTTCAGAGCTATCGGGCCCTTTCCAAGTTCGGGGGGGAGAGTTTGCTGGGTGGTCTAGTGGCCCTTTCCCTGGTGCGGGAGCTGGGGCCGGTGCTCACCAGTCTCATGGTCACGGCCCGGGCCGGCTCGGCCATGGCCGCGGAACTGGGCACCATGCGGGTTACCGAACAGATCGACGCCCTGGAGGTGATGGCGGTAAATCCCGTGCACTACCTGGTGGTGCCCCGGTTCTGGGCCGCGGTGCTCATGCTTCCGCTCCTTACGGTGATCGCCGATGTGGTGGGGATTGCCGGGGGATATCTCGTGGGGGTGATCCTTCTCAAGGTGGACGCCGGGATCTTCGTCAAGAAGATGCAGGAGATGGTGGAGTGGATGGACATCGCCAGCGGCCTTTACAAGGCCTTCGTTTTCGGCGGGCTTCTTTCCATAATAGGCTGTTACAAGGGCTACAACGCCGCCGGGGGAGCCGAGGGCGTGGGGCGGGCCACCACCGAAGCCGTGGTGATGGCCTCGGTGAGCATTCTGGTGGGTGATTACATAATGACCTCGCTACTGTTTTGACCATGGTGGAGCTCATCGATTTACATAAGAGATTCGGGGAACAGGAGGTCCTCCGGGGGGTTAATCTTAAGATCCCCGCGGGAAAGCTCACCTTCATCATGGGGCGAAGCGGCACCGGAAAAAGCGTGCTTTTGAAACACATCATTGGTCTCCTGCGCCCGGACCGGGGGCGCATCCTCATCGACGGCCGGGAGGTGACCTCCTTTTCGGATCGCCAGTGGCAGGAACTTCGCCGGCGTTTCGGATTCCTCTTTCAGGAGGGGGCCCTTTTTGACTCCATGACCGTGGCCGAAAATGTGGCCTTCCCCCTTATGGAGCACACCCGGCTTTCCCGGAGGGAGATCGAAAGGAGGGTGGAGGAGAAGCTCGCGGTGGTGGGGCTCCTTGAGGCCCGGGACAAGTATCCCTCGGAGCTTTCCGGAGGAATGAGAAAGAGGGCGGCCCTGGCCCGGGCCCTCGCCCTCGAGCCGGAGATCATCCTCTTTGACGAGCCCACCACCGGGCTCGACCCCATTCTCCAGGTCTCCATCATGAAACTCATACGGGACACCCAGCGTCGCTACGGGCTTACCGGGGTGGTGGTCAGTCACGATGTGCCCATTGCCATGCAGGCCGCGGACTTCATCGCCATCCTGCACGAGGGGCGCGTGGTGGCCGAGGGACCGCCGGAGGAGATCCGACGCAGCGAACATCCCTTTGTCAGGGCCTTTTTGAAAAGTGCCTTTGAGGGATGTCATCCCGAGGAGGTCCAAAATGTACAGGAAAAGCACTGAGATAAAGGTGGGGATTTTTGTGCTGGTGGCCCTTCTGGCCCTGGGCTACCTCACGGTGAAGCTGGCGGAGGAGACCTTTTCTCCGAAGGGCACCTATCCGGTGTACGCGGTGTTTGACGATGTGTCCGGACTGGTACGCGGGGCCAGGGTGGAGATGGCCGGGGTGGAGATCGGCAAGGTGGGGCGCATAACCCTTCTTCCCGAGGGGAAAGCCCGGGTGGAGCTTCTCATCTATAAAGAGGTGAGGCTGTCGCGGGACGCGCTGGCCCGCATCCGCACCGCCGGGGTTCTGGGGGACCGGTTCGTGGAGATTCGCCAGGGGAAGGCCCCGGAGAAGCTCCCCCCGAAGGCGGTGATTACCCGCACGGAAAGCCCCATGGATCTGAGTGAACTTATCGCCGAGGCCGGGCCGGCCCTGAAGAACCTGGAAAAGGTCACCGCCGGTCTGGCCGATCTCCTGGCCACCGAGGAGGGAAAGAACAACCTCCGGGAGTTGATCGTCAACCTCCGGGACGCCAGTGCCGCCTTTAAGACCGTGGGAGAGCGTCTGGCCCGCGGCGAGGGCACCCTGGGCAAGCTTCTCACCGACGAGGAGCTTTACCGGAAGATCAACCGCAGTTTCACGGACTTTCAGGTCACCATGGCCAACCTGCGCCGGGTTTCGGATAAAATGGCCCGGGGCGAGGGGACCCTGGGCAAGCTTCTCACCGACGAGGAGCTTTATCGTTCCTTCCAGGCGGCCATGAAGAGCGTGGAGAAGGGGTCGCTGGCCATCGCGGAGGTGGCCGAAAAGATCAACAAAGGGCAGGGCACCCTGGGCAAGCTCCTCACCGACGACGAGCTTTACGAGCATCTGAATCAGGCCGCGGCCTCGCTGGAACACATAGCTAAGAAGATCGACCGCGGCGAGGGCACCCTGGGCAAACTGGTAAACGACGACTCCCTCTACATAGAGGCCAAGCGGGCCCTCCAGAATGTTAACCGGGCCACCACCGGTATTCAGGAACAGGTGCCCATATCGGTGCTGGGGACCATCGCCGGCGCGGCCATGCACTGATGCGACGCGTAGCCCTGGTCTGGCTCCTTCTGTGGACGGGGGTGGCTCTCGCCGGCGAGAGCCGGGTCAACCTCTGGCCCCTCTTCTTTTACGCCCGAAGCCCCGGGGTGGAACGCCTGGAGGCCCTGGGGCCTCTCTTCTACCGCTACCGTAACGGCAGGGAGTCCTCGGTCTCCCTGCGGCCCCTGGTCTCCTGGGTGAACCGCAGGGATTCCGGCGAGCGGGACCTCTACTTTCTTTCCCCTCTGGGACACTATCATGCCGAGGGCACCTGGCGGCACCTTCGCCTCGTGCCCCTTTTCTCCTACGACTGGGAGACCGAGGAAAAAGAGGGCACCCCGGCCTCAAGCCACACCTATTTTCCCGTCTTCTGGGGGCGCACCGCCGAGGGAGAGGGCTACTGGGGGGTATTCCCCATCTACGGGACCATGAGGGATCGCTTCGGATACGACGAGATACGCTTCGTGCTCTGGCCCCTTTACTCCCGAGCCACGGTGGACGGGGATCGATCCACCAACATCCTGTGGCCCATCTTCAACTACAGCCGGGGCCCCACCCTTTCGGGGTTTAAGATCTGGCCCCTCTGGGGCTTCCGGGAGAAGAGGGGAGAGTACCGGCGGAGCTTTTTCCTCTGGCCCGTCTTTATTTGGGAGACCCGCTACGCGGAGGGACGGCCGACGCTTGAGAAACGCATGGTCTGGCCCCTTTATGTGCGGGAGGAGACTCCCACCTACCGGCGGCGGATCTACCTATGGCCCTTCTTTCAGCATGTGCGGGGCAGAGACGGGGACTTCGAGCAGTGGGACTTTCCCTGGCCCTTCGTCCAGATTCAGCGGGGAGAGGATCGCCGGGGGTTTCGTCTCTGGCCCCTTTTCGGTTTCCGCGAGGCCCCGGATCATCGGTCAAACTTCGTGCTCTGGCCCCTCTTTTTCGGGGAAGAGCTCCGTCGCGGCCCGGAAGAGGAGGTTGGAGGGCGGTTTCTCCTTCTGTCGAGCTATCGCCGGATCGTGCGTCACGGAAGGGAACGGGAGAGATTCCTGCGCGTCTGGCCCCTTTTCGTACACTGGCGGCGGACCGTCTCCGGGGAGAGTCTCTTTTACTTCCCGGCTCTGCTTCCCTTTTACGACGAGGGGCTTGAGCGCAACCTGGGGCCCCTCCTGCGGCTCTTCGAGGTGTACCGGTTCGCCGACGGGCGACGCTATGTGCGGCTCCTGTGGGGGCTTTACCGTTACGAGACCGGGGCCGGGGAGAGCGTTCAGGAACTGGCCTTCCTGCTTTCCTACCGGCGCACCCCCCGCGGACGGGCCCTGGAGATCCTGGACGGACTCGTGGGGATCTACCGGACCGCTTCCGGCACCGGACTCCGTCTGCTGTGGTTTATCCGGCTAGGCCCCAGCGTTTGAGCTTCTCCCGGAGGGTCTTGCGGTCGATGCCCAGCTTCTGTGCCGCCAGAGTCTTGTTCCCCTGACAGGCCCGAAGCACCCGCAGGATGTGGCGTTTTTCCACCTCCTCCAGGGAGAGGTCCTCCTCCGGCTCCGGTTCCGCTCCCTCGGATTCGAATCCGGCGAAGTAAAGGTCCTCCGGTCCGATGACCGGACGCCGGGCAAAGACCACCAGCCTCTCGATGGTGTTCTCCAGCTCCCGCACATTTCCCGGCCAGGAATACCGGAGAAAGGCCTCGATCACCTCCGGGGAGATTCCGTGCACGGGTTTGCCGTGCTTTTCGGCGTAGCGTTTGAGGAAGTACTCGGCAAGCAGGGGAATGTCCTCCCTGCGTTCCCGTAAGGGGGGGAGGTGAATGGAGATCACATTGAGACGAAAGTAGAGGTCCTCCCGGAAGCGGCCGGCCCGCACCTCCTCCCGCAGATCCTTGTTGGTGGCGGCGATGATGCGCACATCCACCCGGACGATCCGGTGGCTTCCCACCGGGGAGATTTCCTTTTCCTCCACGGCCTTGAGCAGTTTGGCCTGGATGTCCGGGGAGATGTTTCCGATCTCGTCGAAAAAGATGGTGCCTCCGTGGGCCAGTTCGAACTTTCCCACCTTGTGGGAGGTGGCCCCGGTGAAGGCTCCCTTGACATGGCCGAAGAGTTCGGACTCAAAGAGGGTGGGTACCAGGGTGCCGCAGTCCACGGCCACGAAGGGACCTTCCCGCCGGGGGCTCATCTCGTGGATCTTGCGGGCGAGCAGCCCCTTGCCGGTGCCGGACTCTCCGGTAAGGAGCACCGTGGAGTCGGTCTGAGCGGCCAGCTCGGCCCTCTCGAGCACCCGTTTTATGGCGGGACTCCTTCCGATGAATTCCGTCCGTCCCACCCGTTCCTCAAGGGTCTGCCGCAGGTAAAGGTTTTCCAGGGTGAGGCGCTTTTTTTCCAGGGCCTTGGCCACGGCAAGACGCAATTCCTGGGGGCTGAAGGGTTTCTGAAGAAAGTCCGCCGCCCCGAGCTTCATGGCCGAAACGGCCACCTCCACCGTGCCGTAGGCGGTGATCACCACCACCTGGCTCTGGGGGTCCTCCTCCCGGATCTCCCGGAGAAGTTCCAGCCCCTCGGCCCCGGGAAGCTTTAGGTCCAGAAGAATCACATCGAACTCGTAGTCCGAGATCAGGCGCCGGGCCTCCTCCGCGGTGCCGGCCAGCTCCACCTCGTAGCCCTCCCGGGAGAGCACCTGAAACCCCGCGTCCCGAATACCCGGGTCGTCGTCTATGAGGAGTACCCGTCCCCTGGTTTTCATTCCTCCGCCCCCGGAAGCCAGATCCGGAAAAGGGCTCCGCAGGGAGTTAGGTTTTCCACCTCGATGCGTCCTCCGTGTCGATTAACTATACTGTGGCAGATGGAAAGGCCAAGACCGGTGCCCTTGCCGTGCCGCTTGGTGGTGAAAAAGGGTTCGAAGATCCTCTCCTTGATCTCCTCGGGGATGCCCGGCCCGGTGTCCCGGATCTCGAAGAAGACCTCCCGCCCCCTGCGTCCGGTGCGCAGAAAGAGTCGCCCCCGGCCCTCCATGGCCTCTCCGGCGTTGATGAGAAGGTTCAAGATCACCCGCTCCAGCTGGGAACGCACACCCCTCGTCCGTATCGGTTCCGGCGCAAGCTCCCACACCGGCTCCACCTGCCGCAGGACCCGATAGTCCGAGACCAGGTCGTACATCTCCCGGAGGAGGTGGTTCAGATCCACCACCTCCCGGGGACCCTCTTCCGGATGGGCCAGGCTGAGGACGGTCTTGGCGATGATTCGGCCCCGGGTGGCGAGCTTTACGATCTTTTCCACATGGTCCCGCAGGGGACTGTCCGGGGGGAGGTCCTCCTTGAGGAGGTTGGCGTAAAGAAGGATGCCTCCCAGGGGATTGTTGAGTTCGTGGGCGATCTCGGCGGCGAGCCGCCCCATTAGTTCGATCTTGTCCCGGTCTGCGTCCGGGGGGTCCTTTTCCCAGAGCACCAGGAGGTGTCTTTCGGGGCTAAGGGGTATTCTCACGCCGGTCACCCACAGGGGGGGTTCCAGGGGGACCAGTCTTCTGGATTCGAACCGGCCGCTCTCCTCGGGAAAGGGGGCCATTAGTTCCGAGGCCGGGGGAAGGGACCCCTTGAGCCCGAAAAGCCTTCGGAAGGACTGGTTTACCAGGACGAGGTTTTCTCCCTGAACGAGGGCGGCGGCTTCTTTAAGGTTGGCGATGAGGTCCCGCACCGCTTCCATAATACTCCAGGAGGGCGGGGAGATCCACCTCGGAAGGGGCGTTAAATAGGGCCAGCACCGGCTCGCCCTCCGGGAAGAAGACCAGCAGGTTGAGGGCCCCCGGGCGCTGTTCCAGGGAGAAGAAGCGCCGCAGGGGTATGTCGAAGACCCGGCACACCAGGGCCCGGTTGAATCCACCGTGGGCAAAGACCACCACCAGCCCTCCGGGATGCCGGCGGAGGATGAGATCCAGGGCCTTTCCGGCGCGAAGGGATAGATCCCGGAGGCTTTCCCCTCCCGGGGGACTTATGGTTTCGGGGTCGGCGAGGCGTCGGCGGAACTCCGGTATTTCCAGAAGCTCCGCAAAGGTCTTGCCCGTCCACCGTCCGAAGTGGATTTCCCGGAAGAGGGCATTCAGGATAAGGGGAGCCCCGGTTCTTTCGCTGAGCAGCCGGGCTCCGTAGGCGCAGCGGGAAAGATCGCTTCCGTACACCGCCCGCACGGGAAGACGGGCCAGGCGTTCAACCAGGGCCCGGGTCCGGGTGCGTCCCGACTCGGAAAGGGGTACATCCTCCTGGCCGTAAAGCACCCCCCGGGGGTTTACGGTTTCCTCGTGGCGCAGGAGGAGAAGATAGAGGGGCTCAGAGGATTTCATCGAGAAAGGAAAGGGCCTCGCGAGGGCCGAAACCCTCCTTGATTTCGTCGAGAAGCTCCTTGAAGGTCTTCCCCGAGGGGAGTTTTCGGCGATAGAGCCGGGAGAGGGCGCCGCGCAGATATTCCTCCTCCGGGGAATAGGCCAGATCCGGGGCCTCGCGATTGCCCAGAAGCCATTCCGGCACCTCCTCCGTTCCGGCCTCGAGATCCCGGAGAAAACGGACCTGATCACTCAGGTGCCCGTACACCCCGCCCACATCCACCTCCTCCACGAGCTGAAAGAGGAGGCTCGAGAGTCCCAGAAAATCCGGGGGCACCTCCGCCTCTCCGTTCTCCGCACAGGGTCTGAGGGAGAACATCAGACGGCAGGTGAGGGGGCGCCGGGGATAGACGGCGCAAAGGCCCTCGTCGGTGAGAAGAGGACAGGGTTTTACCTCCGCGGGGTAATCCGGAGGCGGATCTTTTCCCCGCATCAGGAAGAGGGCCATGGTGTTAGGGGTGCTACCGGGACGGGGATAAGGGGAAAGGCTGAGGAGACGCTCCTCAAGCTCCGGGGCGAGGGTCTCGCGCAGATAGCGGGCCTCTAGCGAGGTGAGCCAGAGATGGGTGGTGCAGCAGTGCGAACAACCCCTGCGGCACACGAATTCGAACCGGGCCGCCTCCTCCTCCACGAAGTCGTAGAGGGCCTCGAGGAGTTCCCTCTTTTCCGGATAGGCGTAATCGGGTTTTACGGGGACAAAGGCCGCACTCATGCGGGGGCGTTTTCTCCGGAGGAATGGATCTTTTCCAGCTCGGCGAGTCTCCTTTCGAGTTCCTGTATGCGCCGATCACGGTCGTAAAGCTCCTTGCGGCGCTTGAGTCTTCCGGGAAGGGAGATGAGAAAGATCAGGATCATCCCCGAAAGAAGCGAGAGGATGACCACCACCGCGAGGGAGCTTTCGAACTGCCAGACCAGGAACTTAACCGCCACCGGGGCCGCGTTCTGGATGGCGAAGGCCGCGATGAGGACCCCGAGGAGGGCGGCTAAAATGAGGTAAAATTCCATGGCTAAAAGTATGGTGCAGCCCCCCGGGAGTGTCAAGGATGGCCTTTTCGTCCTCCACGAGGACAATCACCTGCTTGCGGTTTGCAAGCCCGGGGGGCTTCTGGTGCAGGGAGATCGCACCGGGGACGAGACCCTGCTTTCCCGGGCCCGGGAATACCTGCGCCGACGCTACGCCAGGCCCGGGCGGGTTTACCTGGGCCTGGTGCACCGGCTGGATCGGGTCACTTCAGGGGTGGTACTTCTTGCCCGCACCTCCAAGGCCGCGGCCCGTCTGGCCCGGGCCTTCCGGGAGGGAGAGATCCGCAAGGCCTATCTCGCCGTGGTGGAGGGGAGTTTCCCTCTTGAGGCCGGGGTGCTCCGGCATTACCTGCGCTGGGACGAAACCCGGGGACGAACGCTGGTCTCCGGGAGACCGGCCCCGGGCTTCCGGGAGGCCCTTACCGGTTTCCGGGTGCTTGAGCGGGGGCCGGACTGGACCGCCCTTCTTCTTTTCCCCGAGACCGGACGCAAGCATCAACTCCGCGCGCAACTGGCCCACGAGGGACATCCGGTCCGGGGGGACCGGCGTTACGGTTCCGCAAAACGGGTGGCCGGGGGCCGGGCCATTCTGCTGCACGCCCTGGCCCTGGGTCTCCTCCATCCCGTAAGAAGAACCCCCCTCTTTCTACACGCCCCCCTCCCCGACTACTTCCCCTCCCTTAAGATGGACCCCGGCGAACTCCGTCCCTTCCTGTTGCCCCCTTCCCAATAGAATCTTTTTTCGGGAGGGCGTGGACAGGAGGGGGAATAGGATTTAGTGTTTTAAGGAGTAATTTTTCGGGAGGAGAGGAGATCATGTGTCAGGCCCGGGTGATCGTGAGGCGCGGGGAGGAGGAAGAAGAGGTCATGCGCGATGTGGTGGGCCTTGAGGTCCAGCCGGACGGAGTGGTGCTCAGGGCCTTTTTCGAGGAGCCCAGGAGGATTCGCGGCCGCCTTAAAGAGATAGACTTCATGAAGCATGTGGTGGTAGTGGAGGAGGAATCATGAGGGGGATGGAGAACGAGCCGGTCCTCTGTTCCCGGTGCGCCTGGAGGGAGCACTGCACCAAGCGCTTCTCCTTCGACAACACCCAACCCGTAAAGTGTCCGGACTTCAGTCCCGATGTGACGCTCAGGCGCGAGGAGGACGATGATCGTAAAGAGGATCAGGGCGGAACTGAGTAGGTATCTCCCGGAGGGTGTATCCTTTAAGGTGGAGGCTCCGCCGCGGGAGGAGCTCGGGGATTACGCCACCAACGCGGCTCTGGTGGCTTCCGGACGGCTGGGCAGGCCTCCGCGGGAGGTGGCGCAGGAGCTTGCGGAAAGGCTCTCCGCGAGGACCGACCTCTTTTCCCGGGTGGAGGTGGCGGGTCCGGGATTCGTAAACTTCTGGGTGGCCCCGGCTTACTGGCAGTCGGTGGTGGCCCGCGTCCTTTCGGAGGGAAAAGATTACGGGCGGAGCGACCTGGGGGCCGGTCGCCGGGTCCAGGTGGAGTTCGTTTCCGCCAACCCCACCGGGCCTCTTCACATAGGTCACGGCCGCGGAGCCGCGGTGGGGGATACACTCGCCCGCCTCCTCTCCTTTGCCGGGTTCGAGGTGGTAAGGGAATACTACATAAACGACCGGGGCCGTCAGATGGACATCCTGGGGCGCTCGGTGTGGCTCCGGGCGCGGGAACTCTCCGGGGAGAAAGTCGCCTTCCCCGAGGATCACTACCGGGGGGAATACATAAAGGACCTGGCCCGGCGGCTCCTCGAACGGGAGCCGGATCTGCTGGATCGGCCCGAGGAGGAGGCCCTGGCCCTTTGCCGGGAATTCGCCCTCAGGGAGATCCTCGACGAGATAAAGCGGGATCTTGAGGACTTCGGGGTCACCTACGATGTGTGGTACTCCGAGAGGAAACTTTACGAGAAGGGCGAGGTGGAGGAGGCCCTCTCCGCCCTTTCCGCGGCGGGTCACCTCTACGAGAAGGACGGAGCCCTCTGGTTCCGGGCCTCGGCCTTCGGGGACGAGAAGGATCGGGTGGTGCGCCGGGCCAGCGGTGAGCCTACCTATTTCGCCTCCGACATCGCATATCACCGGGAGAAGTTTTTGAAAAGGGGTTTTGATGTGGTGGTGGATGTGTGGGGGGCAGATCATCACGGTTATGTGCCCCGGCTCAGGGCCGTGCTCTCGGCCCTGGGGATAGATCCGGGAAGACTGCGGGTGCTGCTCATTCAGATGGTCAACCTGATCGAGGGGGGTGAGTTAAAGAGCATGTCCACCCGGGCCGGGGAGTTCGTGACCCTGCGGGAGCTCGTGGACGAGGTGGGCCGGGATGCGGTACGGTTCACCTTCCTCACCCGCAAGTGTGACGCCCCCCTTGACTTCGATGTGGAACTGGTGAAGAGCCAGAGCAGCGAGAATCCGGTCTATTATGTGCAGTACGCCCACGCCAGGCTGGCGAGTGTCTTCCGGAAGGCCGAGGAGGTGGGGCTTTCTCTGCCCTCTCCTGAGGGGGTACCCGCTCACCGGCTTGACACCACCGAGGACTTCCGGCTTCTGAAGCTCCTGGACGCCTTCCCGGTGGTGATCGAGGAAGCCGCCGAGAACCTCGAGCCGCACCGTTTGACTTACTTTCTTCTGGATCTGGCCACGGCTCTTCACGACTACTACACCAAACATCGCTTTATCTCCGAGGACGGGGAGCTTTCCCGGGCCCGGTTGGCCCTGGCCCGGGCGGTGAAACAGGTGCTGGCCACGGGACTTAATCTCCTGGGGGTCTCGGCCCCGGAAAGGATGTGAACCATGGCCAAGAGGTTTCGCATCGAACTCGGGTTTCTGGGACTGGTCTTCGTGTTTTTGTTGCTCGTCTGTCTTTTTCTCTGGATGTTCATTCTGGGGGTGTGGTTCGGGGAGCGCATGGTGGGCAAGGGGCCCTCTCCGGTGGCGGAAAAGACCCTCCGCAAGGAAAAGGTCCCCGAGGAGGTCCCCGCCGAGGAGGTGAGCCCGCCCCCCGGAGTGCTCGCCCCCGGAAGGCTCTCCCCTCCGCCCACGGAGAAGTCGCCTGCCCCCGGTGGAGCCCCCTCCGCCAGCACTCCGGAGACCTCCGTGCCTTCCGAAAAGGCCCCCGCACCGTCGGTGGAGGCTCCGTCGAAGCCGGCTCCATCTCCGAAGGCCCCGGTGAAGCCCCGCGAGCCCTACTTCACCCTCCAGGTGGCCTCCTTCCGGGATCCCGCTGAGGCCGAGCGTTATGTCCGGATCTTCCGGGATCGGGGCTACGCCGCTCAGGTGACCCGGGTGAACATTCCCGGCAAGGGGATCTGGTATCGGGTCTATGTGGGGCGTTTTGCGAGTCGGGACGAGGCCGAGAAGGCCTACCGGAGGCTCCGGAGCGAGAAACTGGTTAAAAAGGCCTACATCAAGAAGATTCAGCCGTGATTCGCAAGGCCCGTCTCCGGGACATAAGGGACATTCACCGGCTCATTGCGCATTTCGCCAAGATCGGACAGGTCATCCCCCGTCCCCTGGGGGAGCTCTACGAGTGCGTGCGGGAGTTTTATGTTTACGAGGTGCCGGGTAAGGATCTCATCGCCGGGGCCTGCGGACTCCACATCGTCTGGGAGGATCTCGGGGAGATCCGCTCCCTGGTGGTGAGCGAGGAGTACCAGCGGGAGGGCATCGGAGCGGATCTGGTCCGGGCCTGTCTTGCCGAGGCTCGCGAACTGGGGCTCTCCCGGGTTTTCGTGCTCACGGTGGTGCCGGAGTTTTTCGAGAAACTGGGGTTCCGGGGGATAGAAAAGGGTGAGCTTCCCCACAAGGTCTGGGCCGATTGCGTCCGGTGTCCCAAGTTCCCGGACTGTGACGAGGTGGCCCTCATCTACGAGGTGGACTCCGGCCGTGAGGGATAAACTTTCCGCCGCCAGAAGGGCCCTTTCCGTTCTCCGGGAGCACCTTTCGCGCTGCCGGCTCTGTCCCTGGGAGTGCGGGGTGGATCGGGCGGCCGGGGAGCGGGGGCGCTGCGGGCTTCCCGCCGGGCCGGTGGTGTCCGGCTACGAACCCCACTTCGGCGAGGAGGCCTGTCTGGTGGGGAAGGGGGGCTCCGGGGCGGTGTTTTTCACCGGCTGCAACCTCTTCTGCGTGTTCTGTCAGACCTGGGAGATCAGCCGGGAGGGCAGGGGAAGGGAGATCGGCGCGGCGGAGCTCGCGGGGATTTTCCTCGAGCTTCAGGAGCAGGGGTGCGAGAACCTGAATCTTATCACCCCCACCCCCCAGATCCCGGCGATCCTTGAGGCTCTGGTGCTCGCGCTGGAAAAGGGTTTTAGCCTTCCGGTGGTTTACAACACCGGGGGTTACGAGAGGGTGGAGGTGCTCCGGGAGCTTGCCGGAGTGGTGGACATTTACCTTCCGGACTTCAAGGTCTGGGATCCGGAGGTGGCGGAAAGGATCCTGGGGGCCCGGGACTACCCCGAAAGGGCCCGGGAGGCCATAAGAGAGATGTATCGCCAGGTGGGGAACCTGGTGTGCGACGAGAGGGGGGTGGCCAGGAGGGGACTCCTGGTGCGACACCTGATTCTGCCCGGGGGGCTTGCCGGAACTTACGAAATCATGCGCTTTCTGGTCAAAGAGGTATCTAAAGAGGTAACGGTAAATCTTATGGGGCACTATCATCCCGAGGGGGAGGCTCACCATTACCCCCCCCTGGATCGCCCCCTTTGGATTAGGGAATGGCAAAAAGCTCTTTTTGAGGTTAAAAAGGCCGGAATTTTTAAAATAGATCAGACTCATTGGAAATTATTGGGTATAATCCTTCTTGACAACTCTTCGGGTAGATAGTAATAAGTTGCCAGTTAAGAATCTTGGAAAGGAGGAGGTAGATCATGCCCACGGTCGAGTACAAAGGGAAGACTTTTGAGGTTGATGAGGATGGATTCCTGCAGGGTGGTTTGGATGCATGGTGTATGGAGTGGGTGGAGTATGTGAAGGAGCAGGAGGGGATTCAGGAGCTTACGGAGGAGCACTGGAAGGTGATCAAGGTATTGCAGGATTATTTCAAGAAGAACGGTGTGGCCCCCATGGTTCGGATCCTTTCGAAGGTCACGGGGTATCCTCTCAAGAAGATTTACGAGCTCTTTCCTTCCGGTCCGGGTAAGGGGGCCTGTAAGATGGCCGGTCTTCCGAAGCCCACGGGTTGTGTGTAGGAGGCTTGCGGGATAAAATAGGGGGGGCGGCTCCTGGGGAAGGGGGTCGCCCTGCTTTTTTGGTATGGGTTGTTTAGAGGAGATTAAGAGAATGTAAAAAACCTTAAAAAAGCAAGGAGGCGTGTCATGAGGAAGGTGAGGGATTTGGTTTTGGTTCTGTTTTTGAGTTTGGGTCTGGTGGGTCTTGCGCAGGCGGCGAGTGTGGAGCTGCACGGGGAATTCGGGGCGAAGTTACAGACCAGTAATGCCTGGGGAATGTTCGAGAAGGGGACCACGCCCAATCTGGTGAACGGTTTGATGGGGGCTTATACAACTTGGTATAAACTGGACGCCCGGAATGGGGCGGGCGGAGAAGGGGTTACCACGGACGAGGTCAAGCCCGTGGGGCAGGCTAAAACCGAGCTTGACGACACCTGGGCCTCGCTCCAGTTCAGGCTCTGGGCGGTGGCCTCGAGCGACGATGGCAAGGTGAAGGGTATCTGGGCCATGGAGGTGGGTTCGGTCCGCTTCGGTGAGACCTCAGTGAATAGCAATCGGGAGCTGGTGCCCCGCAATGAGAGCACGGATGTGGAGGTGCGCCAGATGACCCTGGACTTTGCGCTGCCCTTTGGTCAGAGTCTGGGGCTCAGGATGCGGGTCGGTCTCAATCCTTACTTCGTGAATCGCTTCCTCTGGAACGAGACGGCTCCGGGTATCGACATTTCCGGTGGATTTGACCTGGGGCCCGTTCCCACCAAGTTCGTCTTCGTGTGGGTGCGCGGGTTCGATAATACCTGGCCGGATGACAGGAATAACAATGACTTTGATGCCTTTGCCGGCGTATTCATGTTCAACCTGGCCAAGGTCCTGAATGTGGACAAGGCCATGGCCAAGGTCTATTTCATCCCCATGAACGGACAGGATAATGTATCCGTTCCTTATAATGTGGGTGGAAACCTCTGGCACGATGTGCAGCCCTGGTACCTCGGGGGAGATGCGCAGTTTGCCGTCTCCGGTGTGGATGTGGATCTGGGTGTGATTCACATGGGTGGTGATGCCTGGGATGTGGACAATGACGGTTCCACGGAGGACTTTGATGGGTGGTTCTATTATGCGGATCTCGGCTATCAGGTGAACGACCAGCTTCGTGTATCTTTCCTCTGGTGGCTGGCTAGCGGAGACGACAATTCCACCAAGGGCGATCTCGACAATTACATGGCCGTGGACACCCACACCGAGGGAAGCGTGGTTCTCTTCGAGGACGGAGCTTTTGACGACGGATACGCCGTTTCCACCGCGCCGTATCTCAATCAGCTCGGGTTCCAGATGTATCGTCTGCGGGTGGACTACAAGGCCACCCCGAAGCTCTCGCTGGCCGCGGCGGTGAACTACATGAAGTTCGATGAGGATGCCAAGTGGGTGACCGAGGCGGGCAATCACAAGAGCGATGACGACATCGGCTGGGAGCTCGATGTGTACGCCAAGTACGAGCTTTACAAGAACTTCACCGTCAACCTGGCGGCGGGTTACCTCTGGGCCGGGGATGCCCTGGACGCCTGGGCCGATAAGAATCTCAATGGAAAGGTGGACAGCAGCGCCGACGACATGTATCGGGTCTCGCTGGGGGTGACCTACACCTTCTAAATCCGCTGAAGCGGTGGACAGGAAGGGGGGCCTTATGGCCCCCTTTTTTTTGTATTTTGCGCTTCCTCCCCTCAGTAATTGGCACTTGAATGCGGGAGGGGTTTGTTTTAAGCTTTTTCCGATGAAGGATGCGGTAAGTCCCCGGGTCTATCGGCCGGGGCGAGCGGGATCCCGTGAGGGGAGATGTTCTCCGGGGCATACCGGGCGGTGGAGAGTACTGGTAACAGGGGCTATTTTGCTGGGCCTTGTTCTGGGACTTTTCTTTGACTGGCGTTACCGGACCGCTGAGAGAGAAATGGCCCGGCTTATGATTGAAAATGCAAGACTTTCCAGAAAAATAGAAGCCCTTAAGAGAGATCCGGCTCTCTACGAGGAGATAGCCCGCAAAAAATACGGATATGTCCGGAAGAATGAAAGACTTATTATCTTTGAGAGGAGGTAGGGGATGAGTATTTCCACCTCGGATTTCCGGCGCGGTCTCAAGATCGAGTGGGAGGGGAAACCCTACGAGGTCCTGGAATATCAACACTCCAAGGTGGCCAAGGGGCAGGCCACCGTACGGACCAGACTCCGGGATCTTGCCACCGGAAGGGTACTCGAGGTGAATTTTCGTTCCGGGGATACCTTCGACCGGCCGGATCTTGAGGAAAAGGAGATGCAGTACCTCTATAGGGAAGGGGATCGTTATGTCTTTATGGATCTGGAGGTTTACGACCAGATCTATCTGGACAGGGATCAGTTGGGGGAGGCCTGGAAGTTTCTCCAGGAAAATATTACCGTGAGAGTCCTTTACTATAGAGGCAAGCCCATCGGGGTGGAACTTCCGAACACGGTGGAGCTCAGGGTGGAAGAAACCGAGCCGGGCGTGCGGGGTGATACCGTGTCCGGGGGGTCCAAGCCGGCCAGGCTTGAGACCGGGGCGGTGGTGCAGGTGCCGCTTTTTATAAACGAGGGGGATGTGATCAGGGTGGATACCCGCACCGGGGAGTATGTGGAGAGGGTTAGCTGATGCTTACGCTTAAACGCCTTCGGGAGTTTAAGGAATATCTGGAATCCGGAGCCTTTCTGGAGGACTTTGAGATGCGTCCTCCGGACGGACAGGCGGAGATGCTGGAGATGATAGATCTCTTATGGGAGATCTGTGAAAAGGCCGATGAGATAATGACCGAACACTTTTATCGTCGTCTTCGGGAAGAGGGCTCCGCGGAATCCTCGTAGATGCCTTATTTTATAAGGGCCCGCACCTATTTGAGGTATGCCGAGGAGGAGTTTCGACGGGGGCACTTTGAGGAGGCCTTCTGGCTTGCGGCCAAGGCCATTTGGGCCCTGGCTCAGATAGAGGCTCCCAGGGAGAAACCGGAGGGAGAAAGACTTCTTGCCGAACTCGAACGGGCCGCCGAGGCGGAGGCGGTCCGATTTTTTCGTGAGGCTGCGCGGAGTTTCGCGGAGGGGGTCTCTCCGGAGGAGGCCCGGAAGCTGTCCTCTTCGGCTATTCGCTGGGCCCGGGAGATTCTGGCGCCGATACTCGGTCCTTCCTTCCGATGATTTCGCGTGTGCTGGTCACTTTCTGGGAAAAGACGCAACCCCTTTACCTTCCCCTTTCCTGGGGTTATGCCCTGGGAATGCGCCTCCGGCGCCGGGCCTATGAGAAGGGTTTAAGGAGTCGTAGACATCCCGGAATCTTTTCTGTGGTGGTGGGTAATCTATCCCTGGGGGGCGAGGGCAAAACCCCGATTACTCTTGCGCTGGCCGAATTCCTTCACGCCCTGGGGTTGCGCCCGGTGGTTATTCTGCGGGGCTACGGGGGAAGGGCCCGGGGTCCTCTCGTGGTCTCGGAGGGGCGCGGACCTCTGGTGGCTCCCGGGGTTTCGGGGGATGAGGCCTGGCTCTGCGCTCTGCGTCTTTGCGGGGTTCCGGTGGTGGTGGGACGGGATCGCCTGCAGGCGGCAGATCTTGCCCGCAAACGCTTTTCTCCCGGTGTGATTCTCTTCGATGACGCCTTTCAGCATCTGGCCCTGAGAGCGGACCTATATCTGCTGGTGGTCTCGGCAGGAAGGGATCCCTTCCGGGAAAGGCTTTTTCCCGCGGGAAGACTGCGCGAACCCGTGAGTGTGGCGCGACGGGCCTCGGCGGTACTGATCTCCCGTGCCAACCTCTTTCCCGAGAGGGCTCACGAACTGGCCCGAAAATTTGCCGCTCTGGGGCTTCCGGTCTTCACCGTTCCCTTTGAGGCAGGGCCCCTGATCCGATTGCTGGGGGGGAGCCTGCGTCCCCTGTCGGAAAGGCGTCCTCGCCGGGTGTTTGCCTTCTGCGGAATAGGGGAACCGCGGGGGTTTCTTCGCCTTCTCGAGGAACGGGGAATGGAAGTGTGTGGATTTGAGGCCTTTCCTGACCACCACTTCTATGGTCCCGCAGAGCTTGAGGCCCTAACCCGACGGGCCCTGCGTTGCCGGGCCGAGGCCCTGATCACTACGGAAAAGGACCTGGTAAGGATACCTGCTTCGGACTCGGGGCTTCCGGTGCTGGCCCTTTCCCTTCTGGTGCGTCTGCCCGGGGATTTGCTGGCCTGGTTAAGACAGCGCCTCCCCCAAGGAGAATAATCCCTCTCCCTCGTGCCCCTGCCATTCCCTGATGAGTCCCCCCTGTCGCTGGGACGCAGGGGTGCTCTACTGTAATCCCCGGGGGTTCCTAAAGTGGGAACAGGTCTTAACTTTTGGATGGGGTCCTGTTTCCGTTCGGACATGATCGCCGGCTTCAGGGCGGGAGCCCTGACAGAGAACGCTCAAGGGAGGTGAACCCGATGAGGATTGCACAGGTGGCACCACTTTTTGAATCCGTGCCCCCCAGACTTTACGGAGGAACTGAGCGGGTGGTCTCCTGGCTCACCGAGGAACTGGTGCGCCAGGGCCATGAGGTAACCCTTTTTGCGAGCGGGGACTCCGAGACCTCGGCCCGGCTGATTCCGTGTGCTCCGCAGGCCCTGAGGCTTGCGGGGGTAAAGGACCCTCTTGCCCTTCATGTGCTTATGGTGGAGCGGGTTCTTCAGATGGCTCACGAGTTCGATGTGGTGCACTTCCACATAGACTACCTGCATCTCCCGCTTATGCGCAGGATCCGGGTACCCTACCTCACCACCCTGCACGGGCGTCTGGATCTTCCGGAGATTTATCCCTTTTACAAAGAATTCAGGGATGCCCCTTTTGTCTCCATTTCCGACGCCCAGAGAAGACCCCTGCCCTTTATCAACTGGGTGGGTACGGTGCATCACGGGTTGCCGCGGGATCTTTATCGTCCTTCTTACGGACCGGGTAAATACCTGGCCTTTCTGGGAAGGATTTCTCCGGAAAAGCGTCCCGATCGTGCTATAGACCTGGCCGAGAGGGTGGGTGTACCTCTTCTCATGGCCGCCAAGGTGGATCGAGCGGATCAGGATTATTTCGAGGAGGTCATAAAACCCCGTCTGTCCAGTCCCTGGGTGGAGTTTGTGGGGGAAATTTCGGAGGCGGAGAAACAGGAGTTTCTGGCCGGAGCGCTGGCTCTCCTTATGCTTATTGACTGGCCCGAACCCTTCGGCATCGTTATGATTGAGGCCAATGCCTGCGGTACTCCGGTGATTGCCTGGAGATGCGGTTCCGTTCCGGAGATCATTGAGCCCGGCCGCAACGGATACATTGTGGAGAGTATGGAGGAGGCCGAAAAGGCGGTGGAGGAACTTTCTCGAATCTCCCGGCGGGAATGCCGTCGGGTCTTTGAGGAACGCTTCACCGCGGAGAGGATGGCGCGGGATTATCTTAAACTCTACGAAAGCCTTCGTGTCGAGGAGGTGCCCCTTTGGCGGAAGGCGGCCTGAAGTTTTACATCCTGGCCCAGAGCCCGGGGCTTTCCCCGCGCAACCTCACCTTCAAACACGGGGATACCTTTGCCCTCTTTAATGCCGAGGGAGATATCCGTCCGGGGGGGCTCGGAGAACTGGGCCTTTATCACCGGGGGACCAGATTCCTTTCGCGCCTCGAACTTTTCTGCTGCGAGACCAGGCCTTTCCTCCTCGGTTCCGCTCTTTCCCCTGACGGGATTCTCATTCAGGTAAACCTCACCAATCCGGATCTCTTTTTCGGAGAGGTATTTCTTCCGCGGGGTGCTATTCACCTCCGGCGGACCAAGCTGCTTTATGAGGGGGACTACTATGAGGAAATCGTCTTTACCAATTACGCCTTCCGCGAACTGGAGCTCCCGGTGACCCTGGCCTTCGGGGCGGACTTTGTGGATATCTTCGAGGTGCGGGGCACTCCACGCCGCAGAAGGGGACATACCCTGCCCCCCGAGGTGGAGGAGGATGTGGTGAGAATAAGGTATCACGGATTGGACGGAGTGGTTCGTACGGTGGAGATCACATTTTCCGAAAAACCCGAGAGGATATCCCCCACGGAGGCCCGTTTCCTGCTGCATCTAGCCCCGAAGGAGAGAATCAATCTGGGACTTGCGGTGCGGTGTGTCGAGGGAAGGGAAGAGCGATCCGGGAATTTTCGTTCCGCTCTTTTCCTGAGACGACGGGAACGCAAGGAATTTACCCGCTCGAGTGTCCGGGTGGAGAGCTCCAATGAGTACTTTAACCGCTGGCTGGAACGTTCGGAATACGATCTCTTCATGATGCTGACTCGTACTCCTTACGGGCTCTATCCTTATGCGGGCATCCCCTGGTTCAATACTGTCTTCGGACGAGACGGTCTCATAGTGGGGTTGCAGACGCTCTGGTTTAATCCGGATATCGCCCGGGGCGTACTGGAGGTGCTGGCCCGGACTCAGGCTACGGAACACGATCCCTCCCGCGATGCCGAGCCGGGTAAGATCGTCCATGAAATGCGGTTCGGGGAGATGGCCTCCACCGGAGAGATCCCTTTTGGTCGTTATTACGGTTCGGTGGACGCTACCCCGCTCTTCATCATTCTGGCCGGAACCTATTTCGAAAGGACCCAGGATCTCGAATTTTTAAAAAGGCTCTGGGTGCACCTGGAGCTGGCCCTGGAGTGGATGGAACATTACGGAGACCTCGATGGGGACGGTCTTATCGAGTATCGTCCCTCCGAGGAGGGTTTGGTTAACAAGGGCTGGAAGGACTCCCACGACAGTGTATTTCACCGGGATGGTACCTTTCCTGAGCCTCCGGTGGCCCTGGTGGAGATTCAGGGCTATCTTTACCGGGCCTATCTGGAGATGGCTCGTATGGCTCGGGCACTGGCCAAGCATGACCTGGTGCTCTCCTTCCTTTCCCGGGCTGAGGGGGTTCGTGAGAAACTCCGGCGACTTTTTTTCCCTCCGGGGGCTGATTTTCCCGCCCTGGCTCTGGATGGTCGGAAAAGACCGTGTCTGGTTAAGACTTCTAACCCCGGGCATCTTCTCTTTGCCGAGGTCCTTTCCGAGGAAGAGGCCCGGGATCTAGCCGGCAGGCTCTTTGAACCGGATCTTTTCTCAGGATGGGGGGTACGCACTCTTTCCAGAAAGGAGGTTTTTTATAATCCAGTTTCCTATCACAACGGTTCGGTATGGCCGCATGATAATGCCCTCATTGCTCAGGGCCTGGCTTCCTATGAACTCAAGGTACCCCTTGAGCGCATCTTTCGGGGACTTTTCGAGGCCAGCCATTACTTCCCTCACCACCGTCTTCCCGAGCTCTTCTGTGGTTTCAACCGTCGGGCCGGAGAGGGCCCGGTATCCTATCCCGTGGCCTGCAGTCCCCAGGCCTGGGCCTCGGGGTCGGTTTTCATGCTTCTTTCCGCCTCCCTGGGGCTCAAATTCACCGGCAAGGGCTTGGCCTTTATTCGTCCGCGTCTTCCGGAATTCCTTTCCTGGGTAAGGCTTACAGGGCTCCGGGTGGGAGAGCATACCGTGGATCTTGAGTTCCGGCGCTACGAGAGGGATGTGGTGGTCAATGTGTTGCGGAAGCCGAAGACGGTAGAGGTTCTGGTGGTGAAATAGAGCGCAGGAAATCCACCAGAAGTTCCGCCACCCGCCAGGAGGCTCCCTTGCCTCCGAGAAGTTCTTTAACGCGGGCGAGTTTTCGGCGGGTCTCTTTCCGTATGTGGGTCTCGAAGAGGTAGGGGCGCAGGGCGCCGGCCAGGGCCTCGGGTTGTACCCCGCCCTGGATGAATTCCGGAACCACCCCTTCCCCGAGGATGAGATTGGGAAGGGTGATGTAAGGAACCTTCACCAGGATCCTGGCCAGAAGGTAGGCCAGGGCGGGAAGCCGATAGGCCGCTACCATGGGAGTTTCGAGCAGAGCCGCCTCCAGGGTGATGGTCCCCGAGGCAAGGAGGGCCGCCTCAGCGTGTTGGAGCACCTCGTGCTGGTAGCCCTCCAACACCTTGATCCGGCGCTCGAGATCCTCCCAGAGGAGGGTTTTCGGTAGCCCCGGAGCCTTGACCACCACGGCCTGGAGCCGGGGATGGTCCCTTTTGAGTATCTCATAGGTCTTTGCAAACACCGGAAGCAGGCGTTCCACCTCACTCCGGCGACTACCGGGAAAGATGCCCAGGAGGGGATGATGGGGGTTCAGACCGGCGATCTCAAAAAAAGTTTCCCGGGAGAGGGCCGGACGCACCAGATCCACCAGAGGATGTCCTACGAAAACGGCTCGGATTCCCTCCTGTTCGAAGAACTCTTTTTCAAAGGGGAGCACCACCGCCAGAAGATCCACGGTTTTGCGGAGAATGCGAAGACGGCTTCGATGCCAGGCCCACACCTGAGGGGCGATGTAATAGAAGACCGGTATCCCGAGTTTGCGACACAGTTTGGCCAGGCGTAAATTGAATCCGGGAAAGTCGATGAGGACCGCCGCCCGGGGGCATCCCTCCCGCAGGAATTTCGCGAGTCTGTGCCAGGCTTCACGCAGGAGTCGTAGCTCGGAGAGCCCCGGTAGTCCCACCACGGCCAGCGGTTCCGCCGGATACAGACACTCCAGCCCCGCGGCCCGCATCCTTCGGCCCCCGATACCGTAAAAGGTAAATCCCGGCTGAATTTCCCGCACCCGACGCAGGAGTTCCGCCCCGTAAAGGTCTCCGGATTCCTCCCCGGCCACGATCAAAACCTTAGAACTTGAGGCTTTCAAAGCGGAGCTCCTCCCCGCAAAGGCGCAGATAATCCTGGATTTCCTCCTTGATGCGGTGAGCCAGTTCCAGGGCCCTCAGGGCCTCCCTTCCGGATACCGGAGGGTCCCGTCCCTCTGCAACCGATCTAACAAATTCCGCAAGTTCCTCCTGCAGGGGATCGGCCTCGGGAAAGGATTCCTCCAGGGGGGTGAGTTGTCCCTTCTCTCCCAGACGGACTTCGAAGTAGCGTCGTTTCAGGGTATCGGCGGAAAAATAACCTCCCGGTTCAAAGACCCGGAACCGTCTCTGAGGGGTGAGAGAGATGCGGCTGGCGGTGAGATTGGCCGAGAGTCCGTTGTCGAAAAGGATGCGCACGCTGGCGATGTCGATCCGCGGAGAGAGTACCGGGGCCCCCGCGACAAGCATACTTTGCACACCGCCCTCCGGGTTCAGGGCTAAAAGGAGATCCAGGTCGTGGATCATGAGATCAAGAATTACATCCACATCGAGGGCCCGGGGGGAGAATCCCGAAAGCCTGTGAGCCTCCACGAAAAGAGGACGGCGCACGCGGGAAAGAAGACGCTTTATCGAGGGCTGGAAACGCTCAATGTGTCCTACCTGGAGAACGAGACCCTTCTTTTCGGCCAGTTCTACCAGCTCGGCGGCGGTCTCGGGATGTTCGGTAAGGGGTTTTTCCACGAATAGGTGTTTGCCGGCGGAAAGACAGTCTCTGGCGATCTCATAGTGGGTAACGGTGGGCGTGACGATGGAAAGGGCTTCTACACGGGGAAGGAGGTTTCGGTAATCGGTGGTCCAGAAGACCCGGTGAACCTCTCCGATCCGTCGGGCTCGCTCCTCCACTATGTCGGCTACTCCCGCGAGCTCAACTCCCGGAAGACGGGCGAACTTTTCGGCGTGGAATCGACCCAGGTGTCCTACTCCGATGACTCCCACCCGAACTCTTCTCATCGCACCCCCACTATACTTATTCCGGCCCGATCGGCCTCGCGTATGGCTTCATCTTGCTCGAAAAAGAGACTTTTTCCGGCCTCCAGGGCCAGGACCCGTGCTCCGGCCTCGCGCATCACGCGAATCGTCTCCGCTCCGGCGGAGGGAAGATCCAGTCTGGGATCCTGTGTGGGCTTGAGGATCTTGATCACCACGGCTCCCCGACGATACCGCCCGGCCCGGCGGATGGTCTCATCCGTCCCCTCCATGGCCTCCACCGCCACCACCATGCGTTCCTTAACCACCACACACTGTCCGATGTCGAGCTCTCCTATACGCCGGGCTACGGAAAGCCCCCAGCGGATATCCTTCCACTCCTCCCGAGAGGGAGCCCGTCGGGTGAGTACCCCCTCCGGGGTGAGAAGTTCCGGAAGTTGTTCCGCCGGTGAGACCACGCGAAACCCTTCCTTTTCGAACTCCTGACATACGGCCCTCAGAATGGCATCATCGTTGCGGCTTGCGAGTCGCTTCCATAGAATAAGGGCCCGAAGATCCGGAAGGGCTTCCCGCAGGGCCCTGGGTTTCTCGATCTTTCCCAGAAAGGTAACCTCCTGCACATCGTGTTCCCTCAAAATCTTCAGGAGTCTGCCGAACTGACCCATACGGATCCGGAACACCCGGGCTCCCGCTGCCGAAAGTCTTTGGGCCTGGTCATCCGAAAAGGTAACCACCACCAGAGGTACACCTTCTCCGGTAAGCCTTTCCACGAAATAGATCGGGGCATGTCCCTCCCCGGCCACGAGCCCAAGGGGTTTTCCCGGAGGCATCGGTCTAAAAGGCTTCTTCTCCCTCGAAGGGTTTGCGGCGCATAATTCCCTGCCGGGAAGGGTTTTCGATAAAACGGATAAATTCTCCCACATGCGGATCCCCGGGGAAAGCGTCCCGAAGTTCCTCGATGGTCTCCGATAGGCGGGCCGGACCGTCCAGGAAGATTCCCAGGGCCTGAGAGATCCTCCGGATACTGTCCCGATCAAAACCGGCCCGGCGCAATCCCACCAGGTTAAGTCCCTGGATCTTGGCCGGGACGCCGAAGACCTTCACGAATGGGGGCACATCCTTATCAACCCCGCTCATGGCACTCACAAAGGCATAGGAGCCTATCCGGCAGAACTGGTGCACCGCCGAAAGCCCTCCAAAGACCACCCGGTCCCCCACGCGGACATGCCCTCCCAGAGTGGCACCGTTGGCCATGATCACCTCATCACCCAGGAAACAGTCATGGGCAATATGTACATAGGCCATGAGCAAACACCGGTTTCCTATCCGCGTAAGCCGTTGATCCAGAGCGGTGCCGCGATGAATGGTCACGAATTCTCGAATAATATTTTCGTCGCCAATTTCCACCCGGGACTCCTCGCCCCGATAGGCCAGATGTTGTGGATCGGCCCCGATAACCGCGTGGTGGTTGATCAGGTTGCCTTTCCCGATACGGGTATCTCGCTCGATTACCACATGGGCTCCTATGCGGGTTCCCTCCCCGACAAAAACCCGCGGACCGATTATGGCGTAAGGGCCTATCTCCACACCGTCCTCGATTTCCGCACTGGGATCAATGACCGCGGTGGGATGTATTCTGCGCATGGTTCACCTCATGGCCGCCGTGATTTCGGCTTCCGCCGCAACTTTTCCCTTTACCAGGATTCGCACCGAGGTTTTAAGGATGTGTCCCTTCTGTTTGAAGCCCCGAGCCTCAATGACCAGCGTATCTCCGGGGAGGACCGGTTGCCGGAAACGCACCCGATCGAGCCCGGCCAGTACGAATAGTTTTTCCCGAAACTCCGGAACACACGCCTTCATGAAGAGGGCCCCAACCTGAGCCATGGCCTCCACCAGCATCACCCCGGGCATGAGGGGGTTTTCCGGAAAGTGGCCCTGGAAAAAGGGTTCGTTGTGAGTGACATTTTTTATGGCCCGGATGTATTGCCTCTCGCAATCCACCTCCTCCACCCGATCCACCATGAGGAAGGGGAAACGGTGGGGAAGGAGATCCAGTATCTCTCGGGGTGAGAGTTCATGTGTGCTCACTTCGAACCTCCATCCGGTTCGGGGCCTGAAAGAAGGGTCCGCAATCTTCGCCAATCCTTTACCATATCGGGGAGTTTTGCGAAAGCCACCGCGGCCCTGCGCCAGATACGGGCCGGTATGGCCGGTATCCCGGCCACTTCTTCGCCGGGGGAAATCTTTCCGGAGATGCCGGACTTGGCCGCCACCCGGGCCCCATCACCGATTTCCGCTCCGGGAGCAATTCCCACCTGTCCGCCCAGCATTACATAGCGCCCCAGGCGTGCGTGGCCCCCGAGCCCGCACTGAGCCACGATGATACAGCCCTCCCCGATCTCTACATTGTGTCCGATCTGGGTAAGATTGTCGATTTTGGAGCCGGCTCCCACCCGGGTGACCCCAAAGGTGGCACGATCCACACAGGAATTGGCCCCGATCTCAACCTCCGGACCGATCTCCACCGTGCCGAAATGGGGAATCTTGAGGTGCCGGAGCCCATCCCGCCTTATTTCCTGAGCGTATCCGAAACCGTCGGCCCCGATGACCGTTCCCGCGTGGACCACCACCTCATCCGCAAGACGCACACCGGGATAAAGCACCACATAGGGGTAGAGTACGCACCGCCTCCCCACCCTGGCCCCGGCTCCCACAAAGACCCCGGGGTAAAGCACACTTCCCTCCCCGATGCGGGCCCCGGCCCCCACGAAGACCCAGGGGCCCACCGAGACCCCTTCTTCCAGATCGGCCCCCTCCTCGATTACGGCAAGAGGGCTTATACCCGGGGCGGGATGTGCGGGTTTAAAAAAAAGTCGGGCCACCCTGGCCAGGGCCACCCGAACATTCGGACATATCAAAAGACTCCTTCCGGGGAACTCTCCGGCCAGTTCCGGAGGGACCATAAGTGCTCCCGCCTTGCTCCTTCTCGCAGCGGCAACCCAGGCCCGGGATTCCACGAAGCTTAGCTCCCTCTCGCCGGCCAGTTCGAGGGAGGAAATTCCCTCAACCTCGAAATCCCTTCCTCGTAGCTCCGCTCCGATCTTTTCCCCCAATTCCGAGAGACGGTATCTCATCCCTTTCAATATACCCGTCCTTCCTCTTCCTCTCAAATTTACTCTTTTCGATCATGCGGGGTGAGTTAAACTTTCCGGAAAAAACCGAAGAGGAGGACGCGGGTGCACATCGCGGTGATCGGGACGGGTTATGTGGGGCTGGTTTCCGGGGCCGGAATGGCCGACTTCGGCATGAAGGTCATCTGCGTGGACAAGGATCGGGACAAGATCAAACAACTCGAGAAGGGCCGAATTCCCTTTTACGAGCCGGGGCTTGAGGAACTGGTGCACAGAAACAAGGAGGCCGGCCGTCTCTCCTTCACCACCGACCTGCGGAAGGCCGTAAGACAGGCCCTGGCCGTCTTTATCTGCGTCGGGACTCCGCCGGCCCCGGATGGTTCCGCCGATCTATCTCAGATCCGGGAAGTGGCCCTGGCCCTGGCCGAGGCCCTGGACGATTACAAGGTGGTGGTCACCAAGAGCACCGTGCCGGTGGGCACCAATCGTTGGATCAAGAGCCTTATCGACAAACACAAGAAAAACAATGTGGCCGTGGACATCATCTCCAATCCGGAATTTTTGCGGGAGGGTTCGGCGGTGGAGGACTTCATGCACCCGGATCGGGTGGTCATTGGGGGAGAGAGCGCCTACGCCATCGCCATCGTTAAGGACATCTACCGGCCCCTCTATCTGGCCGAGACCCCCTTCATCATCACCGATCTCGAGACCGCGGAGATGATCAAGTACGCCTCGAACGCCTTCCTGGCCACCAAGGTGAGTTTTATAAACGAAATCGCCAATCTGTGTGAGAAGGTGGGCGCGGATGTGACCGTGGTGGCCCGGGCCATGGGGTTTGACCCCCGGATCGGGCGGAAGTTTCTGAACCCCGGGCCGGGCTTCGGCGGATCCTGTTTCCCGAAGGATGTGAAGGCCCTGGTGCACCAGGGGCGCGAGGCGGGCTCCCCCATGCGTATCCTCGAGGCCGTGTTAGAGGTCAACGAAAGACAAAAGAGGCGAGCGGTGGAGAAGGCGGAGGCCCTCTGCGGCGATCTTTCCGGGAAGACGGTGGCGGTCCTGGGGCTTTCCTTCAAGCCCAACACCAGTGATGTGCGGGAATCCCCGGCGCTCACCGTGGTGCCGGAACTGGTAAAACGGGGAGCCCGGGTGCGCGTTTACGATCCGGTGGCCATGGAGGAGTTTCAGCGCTGGCTCCCGGAACTCCGGGTGGATTATGTAAAAAACCCCCTTGAGGCCGCTCGCGGAGCCCACGCCCTCATCATCCTTACCGAATGGAACGAATTCCGGTTCCTGGACCTCCAGGAGATCAAAAAGATCATGGCCGAACCCAATCTGGTGGACATGCGCAACATCTACGAACCCGAAACCGTTAAGGCCCTGGGATTCCGTTACACCGGAGTGGGACGAAGTTAAAGACCCTCCTGGATAAAGGGGTTCTCCCGTTTCTCCCGACCTATGGTGGAGGTGGGGCGGTCGCCATAATCGTGACCGGGAAAGACGATGGTGTCCTCGGGAAGTGCCAGGAGCTTTTCCCGAATGGAGCGCATCATCTGGAAGTAGTCCCCGCCAGGGAGATCCCCCCTTCCCACCGCTCCCACGAAGAGGGTGTCTCCCGTAAAGAGAAGGCGCTTTCCGTCGTAAAAACAGACGGATCCGGGGGAGTGCCCGGGGGTGTGAAGGACACGCAGGACGAACCTGCCGAAGGCAAACTCGGCTCCCTCCTCAAAGGTCTCGTCCGCCGGAGGGTTGGGAGGGAACCCCCAGGAAAGGAAGACCGAGGCCCCCTCGCCCCGGAAAAACTCGTCATCGGCCTTATGTAAGGCGAAGGGGGCGGAGAGGGCCTTGCGGAGCTCCTCCGCGGCGACCACATGATCGGCGTGACCGTGAGTGGCGAGGATCCGTCCTATTCGCAGACCCAGAGCTTCTATCCGGGAAAGGATTTTCCCGGCGTCTCCCCCTGGATCGATGATCACCCCATCGCGGGTCTCCGGATCGTAAACCAGGTAACAGCACACCGCCAGCGGTCCCACCACCAGGGTTTCCACCTCCGGAAAGGTCTTATCCATGAAACCCTCCCCCGCGAATTTCCTCCTTTAAGGTTTCTTTAACCCGTTTTTTGATCTCCGGCCAGAGGTTAAGGAGACGATCCGGAGCCGTTTCCGGTCGGGTGTGGGGATGATCCGGGGCGAAGGGACAGGGAGGAGGCCCCTTTCGGGACACCTCCCCCAGTCCCATTTCTTCAAGGATCCGGAAGACCTCCCTTTTATTGAAACCCAAGAGGGGTCTTAACACCGGAGTACCGGCCGCCCGGGCGGTAAAAAGCAGAGCCGGAAGGGTCTGGCTGGCCTGCTCCCCCAGTATCTCCCCGGTGGCCACCGCGGAAAGGCCCTCCCTCCTTGCCAGGTCCGTGCCTAGCCGCAGCATGGTGCCCTTACAAAAGAAGCAGCGTTCCCTCCGGGGAACCCGGTGGGACAGGAATTCCAGGACTTCCCGGAAGGGAAAACGGTGAAGAAAGAGGCGCATTTCCGGAAAGAAATAGGCCAGGGCCCGGGCCTTCTCCCGCACCGATTCCAGGCGCCCCTCTTCCCCGTCGTCAAAGAGAAGGAGATCCACCTCCTGTCCCCGGCGGGCGAGAAGGAGTGTGGCCAGCATGGAGTCCGGCCCTCCGGAAAAGAGCACCAGCACCCGCCCACCGGAGCCCACCGGAAGTCCCGAGAGCCCGGGAATCGGGTTCACGAGGAGACGCACGCCCGAGAGCCCGGGTTCAAGCTGGATCTCCACCCGCTCGGGAGGACGGTTATCCCAGGCCTCAAGTCTCCTGGCGCGGGAAATCTCCTCCAGGACCCCGAGAAGCCTCCTCTTGAACTCAAGCAATTCCGGAAAGTGTTCCCCGGCCCGTTTCCTTTCCACATAGACCACATAGGTAAAAGGGCGGGAAGGAAGAACTTCTTCCAGAAAGGTGGGAGAGAGAAACCGGGAGGGAGAGCCCTCGTGGCAATCCGCCACTTTCTCGAATCCGAAGTGGGAAAGGAGAAGCCTTTTCAGGTCCTCCGGTCCCCGGACGAGGAGGCGTCCGGCCAGAGGACGGACCTCCACGGGGCATCCCGCGGCCCGGGCCCGGGAAAGGAGGTTCTTCAGGGTGAGTTCCTCAAGATCCTTCCGCGTGCCCGGACTTTTGGTCCCGATCTCCCCGGAAAAGCTGACCAGAAAGGCCCTATCCCTCACTCCGGCCGGTTCTTCTCTTCTCGGAAAGGTAGTCCGCAGCGGAAAGGGCGGCCACGCACCCCTCCCCCACGGCCTTGGCCACCTGGAAGGGAGGGCCGGTTACATCCCCGGCGGCGAACACTCCCGGGACGCTGGTGGCCTGTCGGCGGTCCACCTGAATGTAGCGCATGTTTTCCGGATCAAGAGCCACTCCCAGGGCCGTGGCCAGCTCCAGCACCCCCTTGGCCCCTTCCTCAAAGAAGACCCCCTTTATCGAAAGGACCGTGCCGTCGGAAAGCCTCAAACCCTCCACGGCCTCGGTTCCCAGAACCTCCTCGGCCCGGGCCCGCACCCATTCCACCGGTGAGGAGAGGAGTTCCTTTCGCAGGGCCTCGGAGACCCGGAGCTCCTCCGCCACCAGATAGACCCTTTCGGCAATTTTGGAAAGAGTAAGGGCCCCGTGCACCGCGGCACTTTCCTCTCCCACCACCGCTACAGGTTCTCCCCGGAAGAAAAATCCGTCGCAGTCCACGCAGTAGGACACCCCTTTGCCCGTGAGCTCCGCCTCGCCCTTGATCTTTTTCTTGCGACGACTTACCCCTAGGGCCAGAATGAGGGCCCCGGCCAGGATTTCCTCTTCCGACTCCGGGATAACCCGGAAACCCTCCTCTCCTAGGGCCTCCAGACTCACCACATCCTCGGCCCGGTGTTCGGCTCCGAACCTCAGGGCCTGGGAAAGGCCGTTGCGGAGGAGCTCCTCCCCGGAAACCTTTTCCGCAAAGCCAAAGTAATTCTCCATGTGCGCCCGAAAGAGCGCGCTGGCCTCGGGTTTACCGAAGATCAGGGTGCGGAGCTTTCTCCGGGCGGCATGGATGGCCGCCTGCAACCCCGCCGGCCCACAACCCACGATAACCACATCGTAGTATTTTTCCATTTCCTCCTCCTCGCTGCGATCCTCTCGAGTGTGAAAGGGGTCCCGGTGTTTCTCTGCTCGGGACATAAGACGGATACAGATGGAAGCCGTAGAAGAATTTCAAGAGCCGGGCCCCCGTGGAACACTCTTACTAAAAACCTTAGAATTTTCTGTGGTCCCCTGTCAAGCTCTTTTGCGTGTTGACTTTAAAGGGGGCTTGCGGTTTTATTTGGTAGGCGTACGCAAGGAGGTCTTTCCATGATGAAGCGCACGCACTGGTGCGGAAGTCTTCGTCCCGAACATGTGGGAGAGGAAGTGGTGCTTTCCGGATGGGTTCTTCGTCGTAGGGATCACGGCGGGGTGATCTTTATCGATCTCCGGGACCGTTCCGGGATCGTCCAGGTGGTCTTTGAACCCACCACGGCTCCGGAGGCCCACGAGGTGGCTCACCGGCTCAAACCGGAGTATGTGCTGGCCGTGCGGGGTCGGGTGCGTCGGCGTCCGGAGGGCATGGAAAATCCCAAGATCCCCACCGGGGAGGTAGAGGTGGAGGCCCGGGAGCTGGAGATCCTCAATGCCTCGAGGACTCCGCCCTTTCCCCTGGACGAGGAGGTCCCGGTCTCGGAGGCCCTGCGACTCCGTTATCGTTATCTGGATCTGCGGCGACCCGGGGGACTGGAGCCCTTCCTTCTGAGACACCGGGTGGCCCAGGCGGCCCGGGAGTTCCTGAATCGGCAGGGATTCCTGGAGATAGAGACCCCCTTCCTTACCAAGAGCACCCCGGAGGGCGCACGGGACTACCTGGTGCCCTCCCGTCTCTATCCCGGAAAGTTCTACGCCCTGCCGCAGTCGCCCCAGCTCTTCAAACAGATCCTCATGGTGGCCGGGGTGGAACGCTATTACCAGATCGTGCGTTGTTTTCGGGACGAAGACCTGCGGGCCGACCGTCAGCCCGAGTTCACCCAGCTCGACCTCGAGATGTCCTTCGTGGACGAAGACGATGTGATGGAGCTGGTGGAGGGTCTGGTGGCACACATCTTCGGGGAAGCCCTGGGGGTGGAGCTTCCGCGCCCCTTTCCCCGTCTCACCTACGCCGAGGCCCTCTCCCGCTTCGGGACCGACCGCCCGGACCTCCGTTTCGGAATGGAACTCCGCGAGGTCTCGGAGGTATTCCGGGGAACCTCATTCAAGGTCTTCGCTCAGGTTCTCGAAAAAGGGGGGATCATCAAGGGCCTGGCGGCCCCGGCGGACTTCTCCCGCAAAGAACTCGACGAGCTTACCGCCTTCGTGGGCCAGTTCGGGGCCAGGGGTCTGGCCTGGATCAGGGTCCGGGAGGATGGATTCCAGTCGCCTATCGTGAAGTTTTTTTCCGAAGAGACGCTCCGGAAATTGAAAGAAGTCTTCCGTCCCGAGCCGGGATCCACCCTGTTTTTCGTGGCAGACAGGGCCGAGGTGGTGAACGAGGCCCTGGCGGAGCTGCGAGGAGAGCTGGCCCGGCGTCTGGGACTGATTCCGGAGGGACAGTTCCGCTTCTGCTGGATCGTGGACTTTCCTCTGGTAGAATGGGACGAGGAGGAGGGGCGTTTCGTGGCGGTGCATCATCCCTTCACCGCACCCAGGGAGGAGGATATAGAACTTTTAGAGGAGGCCCCGGAGCGGGTGCGCTCCCGGGCCTACGATCTGGTGCTCAACGGGGTGGAGATCGGGGGCGGGAGTATCCGTATCCACCGGAAGGATGTTCAGGAGAGGGTCTTTCGGTTGCTGGCCATCTCCGAGGAGGAGGCCCGGGAGAAGTTCGGGTTCCTGCTCGAGGCCCTGGACTACGGTGCCCCCCCGCACGGGGGGCTTGCCTTCGGCTTCGACCGGCTGGTCATGCTCATGGGCGGCTACCGGAGCATCCGGGAGGTGATCGCCTTTCCCAAGACCCAGCGGGCCCAGTGCCTGCTCACCGGTGCCCCGGCGGAGGTCACCATGGAGCAACTCCTCGATCTTCACCTTCTTCCGGGGTGGGAGAAGGAGTAGGTGGCGCGTTTCGTAGTGGTCTCCAACCGGCTTCCGGTAACCCTTCGCCGTGAGGGTGAAGGGTTCACGCTCAAGCCCAGCGTGGGCGGCCTGGCCACGGCCCTTTCCTCGGTCATTCCTAAGGAGGAGGCCTGCTGGGTGGGGTGGCCCGGGCTTTCCTCCGAGGAGCTTGCGGGGCACGAGACATGGCTGGCCGAAAACCTGAGACCCCTGGGCTGTTATCCCGTGTGTCTCTCCAGGGAAGAACTGGACACCTTTTACTACGGATTTTCCAACCGCACCCTCTGGCCCCTCTGTCATTACTTTCTGCAGTACGCCGTATTTGACCGGACCTTCTGGGAGGGTTATCGCCGGGTGAACGAGAAGTACGCCGAGGCGGTGGCCGAACTGGCCGAGGAGGAGGCCACCATCTGGGTCCACGACTACCAGCTTTTTCTCCTCCCGGGGCTTCTCCGGAAAAAGCTCCCCCGGGCCACCATCGGCTTTTTCCTCCACATTCCCTTTCCCTCCTACGAGATATTTCGGGTGCTGCCCTGGCGCAGGGAAATACTGGAGGGACTTCTCGGGGCCGACCTCATCGGGTTTCACACCTACGATTACGCCCGCCACTTCCTGAGCTGCCTGCGGAGGCTCATGGGTTACGAGCACCAGTTCGGCCTGGTGCTGGCGGAGGACCGCGCCGTTAAGGTGGAGGTCTTTCCCATCAGCATTGACTACGCCAGGTTCGCCTCGGCGCCGGAAGACCCGGGGGTGCGCGAGAACCTTTCCCGGATAGAAGAGGAGGTAGGGGGGCGAAGACTGATTCTTTCGGTGGATCGTCTGGACTACACCAAGGGGATTCCGGAAAGACTCCGGGCCTACGAGGCCTTCCTGGAGAGACATCCCGAGTTTCGGGAAAGGGTGGTCCTGATCCTCATAGGGGTCCCCTCTCGCACCGAGGTGGAGCACTACCAGGAGTTGAAGCGGGAGGTGGAGGAACTGGTGGGGCGCATAAACGGTCGTTTTGGGACGCTCTCCTGGACTCCGGTGCACTATCTGGCCCGGGGGCTGGGGTTTGAGGAGCTGGCGGCCCTTTATTACTCCTCCGATGTGGCTCTGGTGACCCCTCTTCGGGACGGCATGAACCTGATCGCCAAGGAGTATGTGGCCACCGTGCCGGAGGACAAGGGCGTGCTTATCCTTTCGGAGATGGCCGGGGCGGCGGCGGAGCTATCCGAGGCCCTGCTGGTAAACCCCTTCAATCAGGAGGACCTGGTGGCGGCCCTTTACGAGGCCCTGCGACTTCCCCGGGACGAAAAGAGGGTCCGCAATCGCCGGATGAAGGAACGCCTCCGCCGCTACGACATCAACCGCTGGACCCGGGACTTCATCTCCACCCTGCGCGAGGTTAGACACACACAGAAGACCTACACCTCCTCCCGTCTGGCCGGGGAGGAGAGGGAGAGGATCCTTGCGGCCTTTGCTCGGGCCGAATCCCCCATTCTTTTTCTGGACTACGACGGGACCCTGGTTGGGTTTTCCGGAAGACCGGAAAAGGTAGCCCCTGACGAAGAACTGAGGACCCTGCTCGGCCGCCTGGGGGCGGTGAGCCGGGTGGTCCTTATCAGCGGAAGGGATCCGGACACCCTTGACCGGTGGTTCGGCGATCTCCCCGTGGATCTGGTGGCCGAACACGGCGTCTTCATCCGGGAGGGGGGGCGGTGGCACTCGGTAAGAGAATTCGACCAGGACTGGAAGGAGGTCATTCGTCCCCTTCTGGAGCTTTACACCGATCGTACCCCCGGTTCCTTCGTGGAGGAAAAGAGCTGCAGTCTGGTGTGGCACTACAGGCTGGCGGAATCCGAGCTGGGGTCCATGCGCGCTTATGAACTGAAGGAGGCCCTGCTGGATCTGGTCCATCCCCTGGGGCTTATGGTACTCGAGGGCAACAAGGTCCTTGAGGTGAAGCCCAGAGAGATCAACAAGGGCGTGGCGGCTCGACATTTCCTGGAAAGTGGGGCCTACGACTTCGTCCTGGCCATGGGGGACGACTGGACCGACGAGTATCTTTTTGAGGCTTTGCCTCCGGAGAGTTTTACGGTAAAAATCGGATACGGGCTTACCAGAGCTCGGTATAGAGTGGAAAACTTTCGAGAGGCCAGACGTTTACTGGAGGAGTTGTGGCGGAGAAAAAGTTGATTCATCCAGGCCCATTTGTGGTTAAGGACTGTGCCCTGGTTTCGGTATCCACCGGGGAAAAGGCCTTCACTCTGGCCGAACTTTCCGAAAAACTCAAAAAGATCGATCCCTCCTGCGTTTACCATCACTTCTGGTCCCGGCACCTGCGTCCCTCCTTCGATCATCCGGAATTTCACAACGACTTTGCCGCCTGGGTCCACATGGAACTGCGGGATCGGGTGCTGGCCGAGCGCCTGAACCTTATTGCTCCTCAGGAATACGGTAATATAGAGGATTTGCGGGAGGCCCTTATTCTCATAATTCAGGAGCGTATTTTCGAGGACGAACATCTGGGATGGCGCAAGGCGGAAAATCCCTTCTATTTCGTGAAAAGTCAGCTGATCATTTTCGATACCGGCATGCGACTTCAGTGGCCCCACGAGATCGCCGATGTGCTGGAAACCTTTTCTCCCGGAACCATTTTCTATCACTTCATAGATGCTCGCCGAAGGCATCCCCAGGGTCTGGATGATTTTCGGGACTGGATTCGGAAATTTCCGCCGGATTTCAGGCCTCTTGAGGAACTTATTGCCAGAGTGGATCCCTTCTTCCTCTCTCTGTATGAAATCCGCGATTTTCTTGTGCGGAACATACGCAGTTTTTGTGCCCGAATGCGCGACATAAGGGAAATGTATGCCTAAAAGTAACGCCGATCTCCTTGAATGCTACGCCCGGGTGGCCGGGGCGGAGGCGGTGGCCCAGATGCGACAGCTGGCCGAACGCCTTCACGGGGCCCGGGTCGTTCATGTGAATTCCACCGCCTACGGGGGCGGAGTGGCCGAGATCCTGCACTCCATGGTGCCTCTCATGCGGGCCTTGGGGCTTGAGGTCTCCTGGGAGGTCATCCACGGTACCCCGGAGTTTTTCGAGATCACCAAGAGCTTTCATCACGCCCTTCAGGGTCGCAGGGTTTCCCTCAGCGAGAAGGATTTTGCCCTCTACGAGGAGGTAAATCGTCGCGAGGCCGAGAGACTGGAGGACAAACTCCGGGAGGCCGACTTCGTCATCATCCACGATCCCCAGCCGGCCTACCTTATAAAGTATATTTCCCGTCGGCGGGGATACTGGATATGGCGCTGCCACATTGACCTTTCCCGCCCCTTTTATCCGGTCTGGCGTTTTCTGGAGAGAGTGGTTTCGCGTTATCATGCGAGTATCTTTTCCATGCCGGAATTCAGCCAGCCCCTCCCTCATCCTCAGTACATCATCCCTCCCAGCATTGATCCCTTCACGGAGAAGAACCGGGATCTTTCCCCGGAGGAGGTCTTTGAGATCCTGAAGAATCTGGGACTTGATCCGGTAAGGCCCCTGGTGGTACAGATTTCCCGGTTTGATCCTTTCAAAGATCCCCTGGGGGTCATCCGGGCCGCGGAACTGGCCCGCAAGTTCATTTCCTTCCAGCTGGTGCTGGCCGGTGGCGGGGCCGCCGACGATCCCGAGGGAGAGCGAGTATATCAGGAGGTTTCCAGGGTTGCGAAGGAGAAGAGGGATGTCTATGTGTTCAAGCTCCCTCCGGATGCCCACCGTATCATTAACGCCCTGCAGCGAGCCGCCGACATCGTCTTACAGAAGTCGCTTCGTGAGGGCTTCGGTCTCACCGTTACCGAGGCCATGTGGAAGGGCAAACCCGTGATCGGCGGGGCCACCGGGGGCATCCGGATGCAGGTGGTGAATCATCACACCGGATTTCTGGTGAACACCCCGGAGGGGGCGGCCCTGCGCATTCGTTACCTCCTCTTCTACGAGGACAAGCGCCGGGAAATGGGCCACAAGGCGCGGGAATTCGTGCGCCAGAACTTCCTTATCACCCGCCATGTACGGGACTACCTGGCCCTCATGCTCTCGGTGTGCATGGGGAGCCCGGATCGGCTGGAACTCGAGGCCGCTGAGACCTGTGCCTGGCCATTCGTAAGGCCAGGTGAACCGCCGCTATGAGGCTCCCCGGATCGGCCTTTCCGGTGCCGGCCACATCGTAGGCCGTGCCGTGATCCACGGAGGTGCGGATTATGGGAAGCCCCAGGGTCACATTCACCCCGTCCCGGAAGTGGAGGAGCTTAAAAGGAATTAGGCCCTGGTCGTGGTAGAGGGCCACCACCAGGTCGAATTCGCCCCGGGCTGCCCGAAAGAAGAGGCTGTCGGCGGGAAAAGGCCCCTCAAGAGGGATCCCCAAACCACGGGCTTTGGTTACTGCGGGCTCGAGGATTTCTTTTTCCTCCTGTCCGAAAAGCCCTCCTTCTCCGGCATGGGGGTTTAAGGCGGCCAGCGCCAGGCGAGGACGCGCAAGGCCCAGGTCTTGGGCAAGGAAATTATAGGCCAGCCGCGCCACCCGGAGGATACCTTCTACCGAAAGGGAGGCCACGGCCTCCCGCAGAGAGAGATGAGTGGTCACGAGGGCCACCCGGAGGCGTTCCCCGTAAAAGGCCATGGCGTAATCCCGGGCTCCGGTGAGGGCGGCGAGCATCTCGGTGTGGCCGGGAAAGGGTTCTCCGGCGGCGGCCAGTCCCTCCTTGGATATGGGAGCGGTGACCAGGGCGGAAAGCTTCCCGGAAAGACAGAGTCTGACCCCCTCCTTTATGTAACGCACCATGGCCAGGGAGCCCTGGGGGGTGGGCCTACCGGCAGCGACGGAAAGTTCCGAGAGGGGAAGAAGGTTCAGGGATCCCGGACGGGCCTCCCGCGGAGAGGATATGACCCAGAGGGAGGGACGGAGACCGAGAATCTTCGCCCGTTCGGAAAGGACCTTCGCATCCCCCAGGACCACCACCGGCACCCCGAGGGATCGCAGGGCCTCCTCCGCCTTGAGGATGACATCGGGCCCCACCCCGGCCGGGCAACCCATGGTGATCCCCAGCCGCACACCTTGACGCTCCATGGGGATAAGTTTAGCCTATCCCCTGAACCCTTGCCCAGAGTCAAGGAGGCGACCCATGCGTCTTTCCCGATACTTTCTCCCCACCCTTCGGGAGGACCCGGCCGAAGCCGAGGTGGTGAGCCACAAACTCATGTTGCGGGCCGGGATGATCCGCAAGCTGGCCTCGGGCATCTATTCCTATCTTCCCCTGGGGCTCCGGGCCCTGCGCAAGGTGGAAAACATCGTGCGGGAGGAGATGAACCGGGCCGGGGCCCAGGAGGTTCTTCTTCCCCTGGTTCAGCCGGCGGAGCTGTGGCAGGAGACCGGGCGCTGGAAGGACTACGGAAAGGAATTGCTGAGGTTCAGGGATCGCAAGAAACACGACTTCTGCCTGGGTCCCACCCACGAGGAGGTGATCACCGATCTCGTGCGGCGGGAGGTGCGCTCCTATCGCGACCTCCCGCTCATCCTTTATCAGATTGCCCCCAAGTTTAGGGACGAGATTCGCCCCCGTTTCGGGATCATGCGGGCCCGGGAATTCATCATGAAGGACGCCTACAGCTTCGATGCGGACGAGGAGGGCCTCGATCGGAGCTATGCCAGGATGTACGAGGCCTACGAGCGCATCTTCACCCGCTGCGGGCTGAGGTTTCGGGCCGTGCTGGCCGACACCGGGGCCATCGGCGGCAGTGAATCCCACGAGTTCATGGTGCTCGCCGAAACCGGAGAGGATCGTCTGGCCATCTGCGAGGCCTGCGGCTACGCCGCCAATGTGGAACTGGCCGAGGGCCGATCCCGGTTTACCTACCCCGACGAGGAGGAACGCCCCCTGGAGAAGGTGTCCACCCCGGGGGTAAAGAGCGTGGAGGAGGTGGCGGCCTTTCTGGGAGTGCCTCCCTCCAGGCTGGTCAAGACCCTTCTTTTCAAGGCCGAGGGGCAGGTGGTGGCGGTGCTCATCCGGGGGGATCTCGAGCTGAACGAGGTGAAATTGCGCAACCTTCTGGGGGTGGCGGAGGTGGAAATGGCCGATCCCGAAACGGTGGAAAGACTCACCGGTGCCCCGGTGGGATTCGCCGGTCCGGTGGGCCTTTCCGGGGTGAGGATCCTGGCGGATCTTTCCGTAAAAGGGCTCCGGAACTTCGTAACCGGGGCCAACGAGGCCGACGCCCATTATGTAAATGTGAACTACGGTCGGGATTTCCCCGAGCCCGAATTTCACGATCTTCGGGTGGTGACCGAGGGGGATCCCTGTCCCCGCTGCGGGCGTCCGCTTTCCATCACCAGGGGCATTGAGGTGGGGCATGTCTTCAAGCTCGGCACCAAGTACAGCTCGGCCATGCGGGCCACCTTTCTGGATCGGGAGGGGCGTGAGCGTCCCATCATTATGGGTTGCTACGGAATAGGGATAGGGCGCACGGTGGCTGCGGCTATAGAGCAGAATCACGACGAGGCCGGCATCATCTTTCCCCGGGAGATCGCGCCCTTTGAGGCCGTAATCCTTACCCTGGGGCCGGAGTCCGACCTTATGGAGGCCTCGGAGAGGATCTATCGGGAGCTTTCCGGAGCCGGGGTGGAGGTTCTCTGGGACGACCGCGACGAGCGCCCCGGGGTCAAGTTCAAGGACGCCGATCTCATAGGGATCCCCTATCAGATCATCGTGGGGCGCCGGTTCCGGGAGACCGGAGAGGTGGAACTGAAGGAAAGGGCCACCGGGCGCAGGGAAAACCTGTCTCCCGAAACCCTGGCCCGTAAACTCGCGGAGGGGAAATGACACTCTTCGTGCTGGAACATCCGGAATCCTGGGAAAGATTTGTCAGGGTAGTGGAAACTCTTCCCCGAGATAAATCCGATCTAGCGGTCCTGATCCGTGGAGGAGGGGTGACCCGCTGTCTCCGTTGCGAACCCGGGCTTTTCCCGCATTTCAGGCAGTTCGTGCTTGACGGAGGCCGGGCCTTTGTCTGCGTTCGTTCCCTCAGGGATTTCGGCCTTCCGGAAACGCGTCCCCCGGATCTCTTCGAGCGGGTTCCCGACGGGGAAGAGCTCATAAGAGAGTATTCCGCCCGGGGATATACCGTGGAGAGGCTGTAGAATGCTCATCTTCAGTCCCTTTGCCCTTCTTTTCGTGCTTCTTCTATTTTTCGTCCTGGGGTTTCTTTTCGTTTTCATCCATGTGGGCCTCATAACCATAGCCGCCGGGAAGATCGGTCTTACTCCGAATCAGGTCTTTCTCTTTTTGTTGGCCTCTCTCCTGGGAAGTCATGTCAACCTTCCTTTAACCCGGGTGCGTCGCGAGGCGGACCCCCTGGAGGAAACGCTGGTTCGGTTTTTCGGGGTGCCGTATGTGGTTCCGCGTTTGTCCGAGGAGGCCTACACGGTGATCGCCCTCAATGTGGGCGGTGGTCTCATTCCGGTCCTTCTTTCCCTCTACCTGTGGGTGAAAAACGGGCTCTTCCTGGCCCCTCTGCTGGGCACGATCCTTTTGAGCTATGTGTGCTATCGTCTGGCCCGGCCCGTGCCGGGGGTGGGCATCGCCGTTCCTTTTCTTATTCCTCCCCTGGTGGCCGCTCTCTTTGCGATTCTGGCCGCTCCCCACAAGGCCCCGGCGGTGGCCTACATATCCGGCACGCTGGGAACCCTTATCGGGGCCGACCTCCTGCACCTTCGCGACATCCCGAGGTTGAGGACCCCGGTGGCCTCCATCGGCGGCGCCGGCACCTTCGACGGCATCTTCCTTACCGGCATCGTGGCCGTGCTTCTGGCCTGAGAGGAGGATTTCGCATGGCCCACAAGTTCGATCCCCGCAACATCGAAAAGCTCGAGGATCCCTCGCGTCTCGAGCTGTTTGCCCCCGAGGAGACTCTCCGAAGACTGGGACTGGCCCGGGGGCAGGTGGCCCTGGATGTGGGCACCGGCACCGGTTTTTACCTTCCCTATCTTTCCGCCCTGGTGGGGCCGGAGGGGTGGGTGTACGGGGTGGATGTTCAGGAAAAGATGCTGGAGGTGGCCCGAAGGAAGATCCTGGACAAAGGCCTCACGAATGTGGAGCTCGTTCACTCCGAGGAAAACCGCATCCCTCTGCCGGACCGGGTGGCGGACTTCGTCTTTCTGGCCTTCACCTTTCACGAGCTCCGGGAACCGCTTCGGTTCCTGCGGGAACTGCGGAGAGTAGCCCGGCCCTCGGCGGCTCTGGGTCTCATCGACTGGAAGAAAAAAGAAAGGGATAAAGGTCCTCCTCCCGAGGAGGTCTACGCGGAAGAGGAGGTGCTGCGTTTCCTGAAAGAGGGGGGTCTGGAGGTCGAAGAGGTGTTCGATCTGGGGCCTTACTGCTTCGCCGTAAGGGGCCGTTTCCCCTGACCCACGGGTCCGGAATCCCTCCTTGATCCGGGGTGTTCGGGAATGCGTATAAAGCTCTCTCTTGAGCCGAAAGAAAAAACGCTTATCCTCCCCGTCCACTACAACCACCTGATTCAGGGCATGATTTACCGGAATCTGGATCAGGCCCTGGCCCAGAAGGTTCACGAGGAGGGTTTCCTTTACGGTAAGCGGCGTTTCAAACTCTTTACCTTTTCCCGCCTTCTTTCCCGAAAGCCGCAATATCTTCCTGAAAGACAGGAGCTGGCCCTTAAGGCCCCGATCCATCTCTGGATAGGGGCCGTGGAGGTGAGGCTTCTCGAATCTCTGGCCTCCCATTTAGTCAGGCGGGGAGAAATAAGGCTCGGAGAAAGGACTTGCTACCTTTCGGCCATTGAGGTGGAGATGCCTCCGGAGGTTTCCGGGCCGGTGAGGGTGCGAACCCTCTCCCCCGTTACGGTCCACCGCACCTTCGGGAGATACACCCGCTACTACCATCCCGAGGAGCCGGAGTTCGAGGAATTGATCCTTGCCAATCTTCAACGCAAGGCCCTGGCCTTCTACGGAGCCGATGTGAATAACTCCGTCCTTGAGGAGGCCTACATAAAACCGCTGGTCCTCAAAAAAGAGGTGATTACCTGGTTCAAACCTTACCGTAAACTTTCCGAGACGCGCTCCCCCTCTGAAAACTCATCCGGAAAAGGCACCCTCATCAAAGGCTGGGACGGAGTGTTTGAGCTTTACCTCCCCGAACCATACTTTTCCCTGGCCTATAACGCCGGTCTCGGCGACCGCAACAGCCAGGGCTTCGGCATGGTGGCCCTCCTCGATTTTTGACTTTCAGCCTCTTTTGTAAATGTCCCCTCTGGGACCAATGTAGTCCACATAAATGGTGCGAGCTTTCCGATCTAACCAGAAGATCACTCTGAAACTGCCGATCCTTAAACGATAGTAGCCCCGCCACTCACCTACCATCGCTTTAACTCCTGACTGGAAAGGATTATGACCTAAATCCTGAAGAGCTTTTTTGAGGCGTTCTTTTTGATCCTTAGGAAGACGCTTAAGGTAAGAGGCCGCTCGCTTGTGAACTACAACCTTGAACACTAAATCTCCTCAAGAGGAATGTAAGCCTCTGCATTACCGGCTTCCCGGTCTCGCCGGGCTTCCCTGAGGACTTCCCTGACCTCCTCATCAAGGTCCAGCCCCAGAATTTCTTCAATCTCCTGGAAGACCTCCCAGGGAAGAATAACCTCCACCGGTTTCCCACTTTCGTCATAGACCACTTTTTTGGGGATGGAAAACATAACTCGACTCCTTTGGCTTTTGTTTATTAGTTTCCCGAATCAGGAAACCACCGTCAAGGCTCCTCCCAGAAATCCCCCTCGGACCGGAGCTCTGCTTCTCCTCCGACCTATAACGCCGGTCTCGGCGACCGCAACAGCCAGGGCTTCGGCATGGTGGCCCTCCTCGATTTTTGACAAACGCCATCAGGAAGAGGAACCCCCGCTTTACTTCTGGCGTGATCGGACCGGCCACGAGGTGGACTTCGTGATGGATTTAGGCATGAAGCTCGTGCCGGTTGAGGCCAAATTTTCGGAAACCGTAACCCGGGATCAGTTTCGGAATCTTTTCTATTACATGGGAGTGGCCGGCCCTCGAGCCGACCGCGGTCTTCTCATCTATGCGGGCGAGAAGGCCTTTGAGCGCGAGGGGATTGCCGTACGCCTCTGGTTTTACCTGTAATGTTTGCGAATGGGCTTTAGCACCCGCCACACGCAGCGGACGCCCTTTCTGAAGGTCACGAGGTCCCCTTTCCCGAAGCGCACCCTGGTGCCGTCGTCAAGCTCCACCTCCACCTCGCCCTCCACCACATAGAAGGTCTCGTCCTCCGGGTAATACCAGTCGAACTCACTTACCTCCTTCTCCCAGGTTGGCCAGCTGAAGACCCCGAGTTTTTCAAGCTCCTCCGGCGTGGGTTTCCTGATGGTGACCTTTTCCGTGCTCATACCCACCTCCTCGAGATTACTTAAAATTTACCATATTTGACCCCCCATCCAAGATTTGCTATAAGCTGATTTTAAGGGGGGATAATGTGATCCAGGCCCTCATCGCTATCGGCCGTACCCTTCGCGACCGCTATCCCATGCCGTTGGTGGAGGAAGCATGGGAGAGAGGGTAGTTGTAGATCTCTCCAGGCCTACTGGCAATTTTTGGATAGACAATGGCCTGGTAGTTCTTTATCGCCTTTTCGGGGCCGGGGAGTTTGATTGTGAGGAAGTTTTACTACACTGGTAATCCCTTCCTTGATGCCTCTTTAGCGGCCATCTTGGCTATTACGGACAAGGATTCTCCAGAGGCGATTACTTCAGATGATCTTGAGAAAGCTTTAGCTAATTTGAAACATATTCTGCTTTCTCCTCAGGCTTTAGGTAAACGTGGTAAAAAGAGCTTTACTAGAGGAGCCTTAAGGCAGATTTTTCCCAATTCTCCTCTGGCCAATCCTTCTCCTCATATAAAAAATCCAGAAGAAGTTTACAAGAATCTTCTCGAAAGAACCATGGAAAAAATTCGGAATTTTCAGGAAGGGGATAAACTTTGTCCGGTATGTGGACGAAACTACTTAGAAGGAGAGACGCGGGTAAGAGCAGACAAATTTCCTCTTTTAAGAGGTTTAGCCAATTTTTACCCTTTTCTTTCCGATGGAATGGAAATTTGTCCTTTCTGTTTTATAGCCATTCAATTTTTCCCTATGAGTGTTCTCAAAGGGGTGGGGTATTTCTGGTTCTTTCATACGCAAAACATAAAGTTGGCCAAAGCCGTATCCCGAATTTTCGGCTGGAGGCATTTTGAGACTCTCATAGCCGCAAATTCCTCTTTGGGATTTTACGGAGAGTGGGAAAGTCTTACCGAATCCGGAACTGTGTTGAATCTTTTCTACAAGTTATTAAAGGATCTTTCCGAATATGAGAAAGAAATTTTTGATTCCCCTCATCCCGTTATAGTTTATCTTTTCACTAACGATAATCGTACGGCTTTCGTAAAACATTTAATTATCCCCAACGAAGTCTTAATTTTTCTAGGTAAGCTTCGTTACAGAGATAAGGAGGCCTTTGAGAGATTTTTCAAAGAATTGCTTCTGATCCCTTCTGGACTCCAAGGGCAAAAACTTAAGGCCCGAAGAAAATACGTCTCTAGGGCGGCCCGGGCTATCATAGAAAAACGCTCCATTTTATCTTATGCCTTGGATGATGCAGAGGAATATTTACGGGGTGGCTGGAAAGCCCATCAATTGTATTTAACGGAGGTCCGAAAAATGCCAGCCTGGAAGTTAGGAATTCTTGAAAGACTGGGCCTTAAGATTTTTTCTTCGGCGGATCAAAAGAAGTGGTTAACCCGGCTTAAAACGGCTTCTTATGCCGAATTAGGCCATATATTTTCAGACTTTGTGCAAAACGGCTGGCTTAAAGCGCAAGAACTATATCTGCTTTCTCCTCCAGGTGAAGAGTTCTTTCTTTTTGAGGCTCGGGATATCCTTCTAGCCATTCTTTACGAAAACCAGCATCTGGCACGAGAAGGAAAATCGTGGCCTGGTCTTCTGGAAGAAAATCTCCCTGATCCAGACAAGTATTACCGAAGAATCGAGACTATAACCGAAGGAATCCTCAACCATCATCCCAACCCTGAGAGATTTCTCGGAGATTTAAGGAGTGTGAGAAAACCTCAAGGTATAAGAGGAGTTTATTTGAAGGGGATGGAACATGGAGCTCTTCGCTGGAAGGATTTCATTTTTCTGGCCCCTATAGAGGACACGGAAAGACTTTACTTAAACCGTGATTACCTTATGGCCTGTCTCACGGAAAGAATATCTCAAAAGGAGGTTTGAGATGGCCTATCCAGTAATTACTGGAGCAGTGCTTATTGAAGCTTTGGGGGCGGCCTTAAACATGGCCGGTCAGGATGAGGGAGGGAGAACCGGTAATGTTATTATGGTAAAACAACTGCGCATAGGGCGCAACCGTTATCCTTATGTTTCCGGTCAGGCCTGGCGGCGCTGGTGGCGAGAGGTGCTTTACGCTGATTTCGGCTGGGAACCCAGTCCCGTTACCAGAGAACAAAAAAGCGCTTATACCGAAGGAGACCCTATCGTTTATGCGGAAGATGATATCTTCGGCTATATGGCAGCCCGAAAACGCTCAAAAAAGAAAAACAGCTCTGAACAAAGTGGGACTTTCCGACGCGTCTCGCCACTTAAAAATAGTCTTCTTATTTCCGTTCTTCCCAATGTAATCACGGATGATTTCGGGCATTTTTCCCGTAATCTCAAAGAAGGGGAGGATTATATTCTCTTTGAGCATCAGCATTATACAGCCCCTCTTCAGGGAGTGTTTACCATTTCGCTTACCGATGTCGGACGTTTTGAAGTGGGAGAAATGAAAGATATTCCTGAGGAAAAAGTAGAAGCCTATAAAGAGAGACTTCGGGAGCTTTCTCCGAATATTTATACTTTACCACCGGAAGAAAAGGTAAAACGGGTTAAAGATGTGCTTGGGGCCCTGGCCAGGTTAAGACACGGAGCCCAGCTCGCCCGTCATCTTACCGATGTCTCTCCTGTGGTGATAATACTCGGTTTTCTGGACGGAGGAAATGCCCCTTTCCAGAATCTCTTTTCTACTCCTGAGGGAGAAACAGTTATTCTGGACCTTAAGCGGTTTGAGTCCGTGCTAAACGATTATGCTGAAAATCTACTTAAGGTAGAGGGTAAGGGAATCCCGGTTTTTATTGGTTTGCGGCCTTCGATCCTGGCCAATGAAGAAGAAATTAAAGAGTTTGCTGAAAATAACAAATTAGTCGAGCTATGTGGGACTCCCAAACAAGCTCTTCTTAAAGCTATGGAATATGTAGAAAAGATCTATAACATTCTGGATTAAAGAGATGCTTAAAGCTGTCCGGATTGTTCTTAAGAGTTATACGGCTTCGTTTCGGGTTCCCCATTTTCACGGTCGCCAGCTCTCCCTGGGGGTTCCTCCCTTTTCAACGGTATTCGGTTTGATTTCTGCAGCGGCCGGGCGCTGGGTTCTGCCCGAAAAAGATATCCCCTGGATAGGGTACCGCTTTTCCTATAAAGGACGAGGAGAGGATCTGGAGACTATCATATCTTATAAAGAAAAAGGCCCCCATTATGAAAAAGGGAAACTGGTCAAAAATGTGTTTTATCGGGAGTTTCTTTTTGATTGCGAGCTGGTTTTATATTTACCACGCGAGTGGGAAGATTATTTCCGTCGGCCACGGTTCCCTCTCCTTCTGGGACGTTCGCAGGATGTAGCCTATGTAGCCGAAATAAAAAATGTAGAACTTTTTCAGGCAGATAAGGGCAAGCTTCAAGGAATACTTTTGCCTTATAGGTATGTATTCTCCTGGGGAATTCCTGCCGTAATCTATAATCTTCCGGTAGCCTTTGAAGATTTTTCTCATCGAAAGATCCTTAATCTGCAAATAGTCGGCGTAGTGGAAAAAACTTTTCCACTAGAAAAACAGCCAAACGAATTACTTTATAAAGACCCCTTTTCAGATTTCTTGGTGCCCATCTATAAAGCCGAAGATTTGCTGGCTCGGGATGTCTCTTGAAATTCCTTTGGCCAAACCTCCAGAGACTGGCCTCACTTTAGAGGAACATTCCTGCCAGGTGGCCGAGTATCTTAGAGAGCTTCTGGAGGCTTATAGGAGCTGGTTAAAAGACCTACTCCCGGATGTGGACGCACTTATAGAGGAAATGCTCTGGGCGGCCAAAGTACATGATCTGGGTAAAGCCACCGAGGGATTTCAGAGGTTTTTATCTTCCAAGGTCCCATGGGGGTTCCGGCACGAGGTATTAAGCCTTGCTCTTCTCGGTCAGGAAACCTTTTCTGATCCTCAAAAATTCTATGCTCTTTCCGCAGTGCTTACGCATCATAAAAACATTGATGATGAGCATCTTTTGGCTTCTACCGGAGCCAACCGGGCCGCGTATTTCCTCAAGGAAATAAACAACAAGCAAAAACAGGTAGCCCAAGAAATAACACCTTATCTTGAATGGCTTAGAAAGTATCTAAAAGAGTTAAACCTCAACTGCCAGGCCCCCGATTTTAAAGAGGTAAAGAAGTTTCATGAATATCTCCTTAAGGAAACGGATAAATGTAAGGTTCTTGAGAAAAAGGGCTTAACATTAACTCTGGCCCGGGGAGCGTTAATGGCTGCAGATCACGCTACGAGTTTCGGCGTAAAGCACTTTTTAAAAGATTTACCCAAACCCAAATGTTCTTCTTTCCCCAGGCCTTTCCAGCTTAAGGCCGGTGAACATGAAGGCCATCTTATTCTGGAAGCCCCTACCGGAGCGGGAAAGACCGAAGCCGCCTTGCGCTGGCTTAACCGAAACCGGAAGGCCGGGGAACGCATTTTTTATCTTCTCCCCAATCGGGCCAGCATACATGCCATGTATCATACCTTAGCCGAAAAATATTTTGATCCCAAATATGTAGGCTTCCTTCATGCCAGGGCCCTGAATTATCTGTTTGAACTTTACGAAAGCGAAAATTATGAAGAAACGTATTTCAAAGCCAAACAGGAAAAAGATATCAATTTTCTTTTTTATAAACCCCTTAAGGTTCTTACACCTTATCAAATTCTCAAGTGGTTTTTCGGTATAAAACGTTTTGAAATAGGTTTCATGGAATTACTGGGCGGACTTTTTATTTTCGATGAAATTCATGCTTATGATCCTCATACTACCGCACTTATTATGGAAATTGTGTCTTTCCTTTCAGGCCTGGGAGGCCGTTTCCTTTTTATGAGCGCTACCATCCCGGATTTTATCCTTTCCGAAATTAAAAAGAGCCTTCCGGGGCCCCAGATTCACTTACATCTCGATCCCTGCGATTCGGTTGAAAAGAAAATCCTCTGTCAAGCACGCCACAGGGTATTTTTCAGGGAAACCCATCTTGAGGACCTTCTCGAAGAAATTGTGGGGATGAGTAAAAACCGCAGAGTGCTCGTGGTAGCCAACCGGGTAGATCAAGCCCAAGCTATTTATCAGACCTTAAGAGAAAAATTTGATTTGAAGAAAAATGAAATCGGGCTTCTTCACGGTCGGTTCACCTATGAAGATCGTAATCGCAAGGAACGAAAACTAATTGAAACTCTAAAGAAAAAGGAAAGCTCTCTTAGAATTCTCGTGGCCACTCAGGTGATAGAGGTCTCCTTAGATATTAGCTTTGAAGCCATGTTTACGGAAATAGCTCCGGTGGACGATCTGCTTCAACGCATGGGGCGGGTAAATCGGTATGGTAAATCGGAAGCTCCGGCGGAGGTTCACATTGCTACCTTTTATGAAAAGACCCCTTACGACCGGTTTTATCTGGAAAAAGCTCTTGAGAGTAAACCTGAAAATGGAAGCGAACTTAACGCAGAAAAAGCCTCCTTATGGCTTAAAAAGGCCTATGAAAGTGGTTTTTCGCCTAAAGATAGAGATACATACCGCCGAGCCCGAGAGAGCTTCAGAAGACTCGTGGAAGACCTGAAACCTCTGCGAGGTTGCTACGAAGAAAAATATTTTGATCTTTTTCGGATTTACGAAATTCTTCCTGTCTCTAAAAGTTCTCTTTTTGAAGAATATATTGACCGTGGTGAAATCTTAAAAGCCTTTCAGCTACTCGTGCCGGTGCCCGAACGCTTCTGGCATAAGCTCAAAAGAGACAATTTGCTTGAACCTTTCAAAAATCGGACTGTGCTTGCCCAAGTGAAATATGACCCGGAATTGGGACTTCTTTCCGACCCAGAATTTACCGGGAGTTTTTTGTGATGTGGTCTTCCCGAATCAACGGAACCATCTTTTATGCCTATCAGGTGTGTCCGCGGGAGGCCTGGTTTTACTACCACCGGCTAAATCCCGATAAGGAACATCCCCTTCTTGACCTGGGGCGTCTGGTGCACGAAACCTCTTACACTCGGGCCCGCAAAGAAATTTTTGTAGATCGTCTTCTAAAAATAGACCTTTTTCGTGGAGAGCTGGTGGCAGAAATCAAACGCTCTCAGCGACACAAGGAGGCCGCAAGACTTCAACTGGCCTTCTACCTCTACTATCTCAAAAATGAAAAGGGACTCGAAATGGAAGGAGTAATCCTCTTTCCCAGAGAGCGCCGAAGCGAACGCCTAAAACTTACTCTGGAACTTGAAAACCGGATAAGGAAGCTCCTGCAGGAAATGCAAGAAACTTTCTCCAACTCCAAACCCCCACCCCTCCAACGCTGTCGCTGGTGCCGCTCCTGTGCCTTTGAGGAGGTGTGCTGGGCGTAAAAAAACAGTAATTGCTTGATCCAGGATCGTATGTGATGTATTAAATTGTAGTGGAGGTAATAAAATGAGAGCGGTTTTGTCTATAAGCCTTCCCGAAAAATTGGCCAGAGAATTAGATGCTTTTGCCAGAGAAACCGGTCGCAATAAAAGCGACATCGTGCGGGAGTCCCTGCGCCTTTATCTCTGGGAAACCCGTTTTAGGCGACTTAAAAGAGAACTAAGGCCTCTAGCGAAAAAAGCCGGCTTAATGACCGAGGAAGATGTTTTTGAGCGGATTTCATGAGAGTGGTCTTCAATACCAATGTTTTGGTGGCGGCTTTTCTCACGGAAGGGTTGTGTTCGGTGCTCCTCGCTCGTGCCCGTCGAAAAGAATTTAACCTTTTCGTTTGTCCGAAAATTTTGGAAGAATTTGAAAGGATCTTGTCAGAAAAAATAAAAGTTCCGCAAGCCCTGATTAAAGAAGCTTTAAAAATGATATTGGAAGTCTCTGAGGTAATACAACCCACCAGAACCATTCAGGGAGTTTGCCGCGATGAAGATGATAACCAGATTCTAGCTTGTGCTCTTTCCGCCGGAGCAGATTATCTTGTGACCGGAGATAAAGATCTTTTGGAAATTGCTCATTTTGAAGAGCTGAAAATCATCTCTCCCCGAGAATTTGAGGCTTTCTTTGAAGACTAAACACCGATAGTGCAATCCTCTTCCTTTGAGGAGGTGTGCTGGGCGTGAATCTGGTAAAATTGCAACTGATGCAGGACAAAGACCAAGAAAAATTAAAAAATATTATCTCTTTTTTGGTAAAAAAACTGCACCCTGAGCGTATTATTCTTTTCGGTTCCAGGGCGAGAGGCAGCCACCGGCCGGGCTCGGATTTTGATCTTGCCGTTGAAGGTGGCCAAAAACTCGATTTCCGAGCCCGCCGAAAGTTAAAAGAGGAACTGGAAGGCTTCCTGGGCCTTCATTCCCTGGATTTAATTTTTCTGGATGAAGTTTCTCCGGAATTCCGTCAAATAATTCGCAAAGGAGTAATAGTGTATGAAAAAAACCGAAGTATATCTGGCTCTTGAGCGTCTTAAGGAAGCCGCGAGCAGACTCGAAGAAGCTCTTCCCAGAGTGAAAGACGATCTGGATCGGGATGGGGTTATTCAGCGTTTTGAGTTCACCTTTGAACTCTTCTGGAAAACATTGAAATTTATCCTGGAGTATCAGGGGATTTCCTGCACAAGTCCTCGGCAATGTCTTAAAGAAGCTTTCAAAATGGGCCTGATTTAAGATGATGAGGTTTTTCTGGACATGCTTTCGGATCGCAACCTTTCCTCCCATGTATATGAAGAAAAAACAGCCGAAGAAATTTACGAACGAATAAAAAAGGTTTACTCACGCGTTCTGAAAGAGACCATCCGAAAACTGGAGGAAAAACTTTGAAGTGAAAAGACCCATCTACATCTTCACCGACGGGGAAATTAAGCGGGAGTGCAACACCCTGGTCTTTCTCCGCGAGGGGAAGAAGACCGCCCTTCCGGTGGAGACCATATCCGAAATCTTCGTCTTTTCTGAAATTACTCTTAACAAGCGGTTTCTTGAGTTCCTAACGCAAAAGCACATTCCGGTGCACTTCTTTAACCGATATGGTTACTATGTGGGCACTTACTATCCCCGGGAATACATGAATTCCGGGCTTATGACCCTGCGCCAGGCCGAACATTATCTCCATGACGAGTGGCGGCTGGGGCTGGCCCGGGCCTTCGTCTACGGAGCCATGGGTAACATGCTCTTTAACCTCAGGGTCTACGGCTCGCGGGGGGAAACCGGTATCCGAACAAATCACCGGGATAGAAGAAGTGATGGCAGGGCTTAACGCCGCGCAAAGCCCGGCGGAGCTTATGGCTTTAGAAGGCCGTGCCCGCGAGATCTATTACTCCGCCTTTGACGCCATTCTCGAAAATTCCGACTTTCGTTTCGAGCGCCGCAGCCGAAGGCCTCCGGAAAACCGCTTAAACGCCCTCATCTCCTTCGGAAACTCCCTTCTTTATGTAACGGCCCTCTCTGAGATCTACCGCACCCATCTTGACCCCCGCATAGGGTTTCTCCACGAGACCAACGAGCGGAGTTTTTCCCTGAACCTTGACCTTGCCGAGGTCTTTAAACCCCTCATCGTGGACCGGGTGATCTTCGCCCTGGTGAACCGCCGTGAAATCAAGGCCGAGGACTTCCGAGAGGAGTTAGGCGGTATATATCTTAAGGAACGAGGCCTGAAACGCTTTCTTGAGGCCTATGACGCCCGCCTTTCCGAGACCGTGATGCACAAGGGCCTCAAACGCAAAGTCTCCTACCGGCGCCTGATTCGTCTTGAGTGTTACAAGCTCTACAAACACTTCCTCGGCGAGGAGGTCTATTTTCCCTATGTGAGGACGCGGTAGATCTGGGATTAATCTTCTCCACGGGTGAGGTTCAAAATTTCGTCCGTAGAAAGCTTGACTGTGCCACGGCCCCGCATGTGTTTTATAAGAAGTTTACCCCTTCCGGAAAGGATTTTCTTTTTGAAAAAATTTATATCCTCTTTTTTGAGGGAAGATTTGTTTCGTTTCCCGCTCATAGTAATATCAATTTATCAAAAATCCTAAAAATTTAAAGAAAATTTTCAGGAGGCCTCTGGGATGTTTGTAATACTGGTCTATGATGCCGGAGTTAAGCGGGTTCAGAAGTTTCACAAGATCTGTCGCAAATACCTCAACTGGGTTCAGCTTTCGGTCTTTGAGGGAGAGTTGAGTCTGGCCCAGCTTGAGCGGTTGCTGGCAGAGCTCAGGGAGGTAATGAACTCCGAGGAGGACTCGGTGATCGTTTATACCTTTCGCACCCGGCGGTATTTTCTGCGTCGCCTCCTAGGCCGCAAGAAACAGGATCCGGAAAAACGGTTTCTATGAATTAATACCTACCAATCTTCGTCATTTTTGTATTTTTCTATTTCATACATGTATTCAGGTACCCCCTAAAGCTAATTTCTCGATAACAGGATGTTATTTTTAGTCATACTATTCAGCTCTAAAAATACTAGCCTTCTTGCCGCCGGACGAAAGGACTTTTTTGCTCTATTGGAGGTTTAGCGGCCTTTATTCCCGCTTGAATCCCTCGTTCTTTATTTTAGCCCCCCTTCAAACCCTTTATTTTCCAAATTCTTTATGGTAAATATGTACCGAGTAGTTTTAGAGGGGTTTCGAGCCTACCTATGAGGAATGGAAACACGGGCCCCGTCGTCATCCCAGGAAGTCTTCGGATCAGTTTCGAGCCTACCTATGAGGAATGGAAACGCTTTAGATGGTCAGGGGCAAGATGGGCGTATATCAGTTTCGAGCCTACCTATGAGGAATGGAAACAGGCTCTTGAAGCCATGCAAAAGGCGGCTGACCAGCTCGTTTCGAGCCTACCTATGAGGAATGGAAACCCGGAAGATTCGTTCTTCTTCCCCTGGTACTCCACCGTCTTGTTTCGAGCCTACCTATGAGGAATGGAAACGTGGCAGGCCTACATCGCCCAGAATCCCATGGACGCCGAGTTTCGAGCCTACCTATGAGGAATGGAAACAACTCCAGGGCCGTGAGACACTGCTCAAGCAGCGTGGGTTTCGAGCCTACCTATGAGGAATGGAAACTCGAGTAAAATAATCAAGATGGCGCTTAACCTTACGAGTTTCGAGCCTACCTATGAGGAATGGAAACGCGAGAATGTGGGTCGTATTTCTTTGCCGAAGGACCCGTTTCGAGCCTACCTATGAGGAATGGAAACGATTATTAATCATCTGAGACCGAGAAACCCCCATGCGCGTTTCGAGCCTACCTATGAGGAATGGAAACAAATCCTGCGGTTTAAAAAATCCTCAAAACTCCTAAGTTTCGAGCCTACCTATGAGGAATGGAAACAAGCAGATATGCCAATGCCGGACGCCACGCTTGTTTCGAGCCTACCTATGAGGAATGGAAACGGATTTTGCGAATCGTACTGTTGATAATTTTACTGAGTTTCGAGCCTACCTATGAGGAATGGAAACGTTATCCTCGGCCTTCCCCATTTTTTCTGGGGGGCGAGGTTTCGAGCCTACCTATGAGGAATGGAAACGCGGAATTGGCGGTTTAATCGTATGCGGGTCCAGGTGGTTTCGAGCCTACCTATGAGGAATGGAAACAACTTTTACCCTGCCGACGCCCGGGAGTGGAAGCGTCGTTTCGAGCCTACCTATGAGGAATGGAAACTTCGATTGTTGCTTTATACTGCTTTCATGACGCTATTGTTTCGAGCCTACCTATGAGGAATGGAAACGTGTAATTGTAGGGGCTATTGCGTCTATTTGGGCGGTGTTTCGAGCCTACCTATGAGGAATGGAAACCACGAACAAACTCCTGAGCCTCCGGAGCACGAGACTTGTTTCGAGCCTACCTATGAGGAATGGAAACATGGCCGTCTCTATTTTTACCTTTCGGATGGTACTTGTTTCGAGCCTACCTATGAGGAATGGAAACCCTTCTCAATGGTTTTTTGCTTTCCCACCGTGTCCACAGTTTCGAGCCTACCTATGAGGAATGGAAACGACGCTCCAAGGCACGCCCCCAGAGTGCTAACGCATGTTTCGAGCCTACCTATGAGGAATGGAAACCGGGCTTGATGCCGCCGCCGTCAAGCTTGGAAAACCGTTTCGAGCCTACCTATGAGGAATGGAAACTTAGGCTCCCCCCCTCACTAAAATAAAGACAGAATAGTTTCGAGCCTACCTATGAGGAATGGAAACTTAATTCGACTTTGTCTTCTTCGAATATTCCTACTGGTTTCGAGCCTACCTATGAGGAATGGAAACTTCTCAAACGAAACTACCCTAATTATCTCAGGAACCCGTTTCGAGCCTACCTATGAGGAATGGAAACTAAGCTTCAAGAAGAACTTTAGCTAGGTCAGCATGGTTTCGAGCCTACCTATGAGGAATGGAAACCATCATAATGGCCATAATCGATATCAAGGATAAACCAGTTTCGAGCCTACCTATGAGGAATGGAAACTATGCACCAGATACAGTATAGTATTCCAAGTCTAGATGTTTCGAGCCTACCTATGAGGAATGGAAACATTTACGGGGACATTTGCTGCCTGGAGAGAGTTAATGTTTCGAGCCTACCTATGAGGAATGGAAACCCAGGAAAATGCCTTTTAAGGCATTTTTAAAAAACCGTTTCGAGCCTACCTATGAGGAATGGAAACAGCGTAAGTGGACTTTGCGTATTCACGAGGGAAAGCTGTTTCGAGCCTACCTATGAGGAATGGAAACCGTAGTTTTCAACCTGGGCGTTTTGTTTATAATAAGCGTTTCGAGCCTACCTATGAGGAATGGAAACTATCGACGACAATGTTAGAATTAGACTTGAGCAATTCGTTTCGAGCCTACCTATGAGGAATGGAAACTATCGACGACAATGTTAGAATTAGACTTGAGCAATTCGTTTCGAGCCTACCTATGAGGAATGGAAACCACGAACAAACTCCTGAGCCTCCGGAGCACGAGACTTGTTTCGAGCCTACCTATGAGGAATGGAAACATTTGATCGTCCCGTGCGGGCCCGTGGGGCCCGTGGCGTTTCGAGCCTACCTATGAGGAATGGAAACGGGAAAATGAAAAAGAAAAAGAAAAGGAAAATAAGAAGGGTTTCGAGCCTACCTATGAGGAATGGAAACTTTCCCATATTCGTCTTTGCATATCGAGGACATACTGTTTCGAGCCTACCTATGAGGAATGGAAACTTGAGAGAAGTTCCTTATGATTAGACGAGGAGATGCCTGGAAGCTTGTACAGAAAGAAGCCCGTCCAGGGGACTTGGTGATTTTTGATCCAGATTACATTCGGGAACAGGGACGTAAGGTAGCAGGGTATGAGGTTACTGCCGAAGACAAGGAGTTAAAAACTTTTCTTGAAAAATTTAATCGCATCGTTCTTCCCAAGTCGCAGGAAGGAGTTAAATTCATAGTTACGAACACTTGGGATGAAGATTTGGCGAGGGCTTTAAAAGAACGGGGATTTGAGATTTACAAAGTAAATAGGAGGAGCCATGGCAAGAACATTAAAAGTGAACTGGTCGCCACAAACTTTCGAAGAGCTTCGCAGACAATGGATACTGCCGATGCTTCTTTTGGTGTCGTCCGAGGATCTCAAGAGGCTAGAGCGAGATTTTCCGAACGGGGAGGACCAGACAAAAGTGCTGTTGATTATGGCCGTTGAGCCGAAGGAGAAGTGGCGGGAACTGGGGGTGCCGGAGTACATGATGAAGTACGAGATCGAGAAGGAAGACGAAGATTTGGCATCTTAGGCAAAAAACCACCGTTGCTTTTGTATTAGTACTAGATAGTTTTACGGAACATCGTATTTTGACCTGCTCCCCATTTTTCGAACCACCCGGGATGTTAGGATTTATAGAAATGACAACTCAAAATAATGCAGGTGAGTCATGAAAAAGTTTACTATCGATCAGATCCATCAGAATCCTGGCCGAGGCCGACACTCCGGGTAACTCCGTAGCCGCTATCGCAAGAAAATACAGGGTATCGCGAAACCATCCGGACGCTTCCGCAAAAAATACCGCGGATTTTCCTCAGCTTGGTCTTAGTCTTTGTCTTCGCTAGAAGCGAGGCTGGCGGCGGACCCCGAGAACGGAAGAAGCTTTTCCCATTGAGGTTGCCAGGGAGCCTTTAAAAAGATTTATGCCGGCATTATGGGCCACCGGAGGAGATAAGGCGGGACGATGGTCCTGAATTTCGCTTTAAGGAATTCCAGGAGGTAAAAGTTGTGTTTAAATAATCGCCGAAAACCGAAATTGAAAGTTTAAGAATAGTCCTTATTGCGAAACGCTCTCAATGTGGAGCCCTTGAGGCTGTAAGTCGTCCCCGGTATTGTCCCCAAAGTGTCCCCCACCGAGAAAAGCTGAATTTGGCGGAGGGGGAGGGATTCGAACCCTCGGTGCGGGGTTATGCCCCGCACATGCGGTTTCCAGCCGCACCCCTTCGACCACTCGGGCACCCCTCCGCTTTCATCCATTTTAACCTCGGTAATAACAAAATCAAGAATCCAACCTTCCACACCCTTACTTTTCGATTCCGAGACGGGCGGGAATCCCCCGTTCGTAATAATGTTTGAGTTTGCGCATCTCGGTGACCAGGTCGGCGAACTCTATTACCTCCTCGGGGGCATTGCGACCGGTGAGGACCACCTCCACCCCGGACGGTCGCTCCCTTAAGACCGAAACGACCTCCTCAGGGGAAAGGAGTTTCAGGGATAAAGCTACATTTATCTCATCGAGTACCACCAACTGGAACTCACCGCTTTTTATAATCTCCCGGGCCCAACGCCATCCCTCCGCCACGGCCCGACATACCGTCGCATCAGGGTGTCCTCTCACGAACCCCCCGGAGTGAAACTGATAAATGGAAAGCTGTGGCTCGAAACGTCTGAGGGTTCGAATTTCACTGTAGTCTCCCTTCTTTAAGAACTGCACCAGGGCCACCCGAAAACCGGCCCCCAGGGCCCGAACGATAAGGCCCAGAGCCGCGGTGGTCTTACCCTTCCCGTCTCCGGTGTAGACCTGTACGCAGCCCTGAAAATCTTTCTTCACCGCGGATCCTCCATGGGAAATCGGTGGGCAATGGGATACCGCCACCCGTATCCAAAGGCCTGGGGCGTGACCCGGAGGGCGGGAGGAAGCTGCCAGCGTTTGAACTCCGCTCGCCGCAGCCGTCCCACCACCTCCCGAACCACCTTTTCCGGAAATCCGCGCGAGACAATCTCCTCAGGAGAAAGTCCCTCCTCCACATAGGCTCGCACCACATTGTTCACCAGGTAATAAGGAGGAAGGTCATCCTCGTCCTTCTGAGCCGGGCGCAGTTCCGCCGAGGGTGGTTTGCGTAGAACCCGTTCCGGAATGATCACCCTCTCCCGGTTGATCTCAAGAGCCAGCTCGTAGACCAGATCCTTGGTTACATCCCCGAGGACCGAAAGGGCCCCGCAGGTATCACCGTAAAGGGTGCAGTACCCCACAGCCAGCTCGCTCTTATTGCCTGTATTTAGGACGAGATAACCGGGAAATTTATTGGAAAGAGCCATAAGAAGAAGACCACGCAACCGGGCCTGGAGATTCTCCTCGGCGAGTCCGGAGATTTCTTCCGAAAGGGCTGTAGAAAGCGTACGCTTGCATACGGAAAGAATTTCCTTTATAGGAATTCGTAGAGTGCGAATACCGAGATTACTGGCAAGGGCCCTGGCGTCCTCCTCGCTTTCCGGACTGTTATAAGGGGAGGGCATAAGCACTCCCAGGACCCTTTCCGGCGAAAGGGCCCGGACGGCAATCACCGCGGTGACCGAGGAGTCAATCCCTCCGGAAAGCCCCACAATAGCCCCCCGGGCCCCCACCTTGCGAAAGAAATCACGCACTCCGAGGATAAGGGCCTTGAGCAGGGACTCGGCCCGTCTTTCCGAGACCGGATGCACAATCCCCTCCCCGGTATCGAGATCATAAAAAACAAGGTCCTCCTCGAAATCTCGGGCGCGGGCCAGGACCCGTCCCTCCGGGGACACCACAAGACTTTGACCATCGAAAATGAGGTGATCCTGCGCTCCCACCTGATTCACATAAAAAAGGTGGGCTCCGAGCCGTCTGGCCTTGGTGGCAAGCAAACTCTCCCTTAAAGATCCCTTGCCCAAATGGAAGGGACTGGCGGAAATATTGAGCGCCGCCCGAATGGCTTTGGAGGCGAGCGCTTCTACCGGATCCTCCTCGTAAAGTTTGGGCACATAGCCGGGTTCGTTCCAAATGTCCTCGCAGATGGTAAAGCCCAGGCGTATGCCCCGAAACTCAAAAATTCCCGGAAGGTCTCCGGCCTTGAAGTAACGGGGTTCTTCGTAAATATCGTAGTAGGGAATGAGGGTTTTACGGTAGCGGTAAAGGATGCGTCCGTGTTCGATCAGCACAAGGGTATTGAAGAGCGGCCGGCCTAAGGCCTCGTTTTCCTCCGGATAGCCAACCACCACCGCGGGTTCCCCGATGGAGCGAACCAGCCTGGAAAGAGTTTCCTTTACGGCCCGCAGGAATTCACGCCTGTAGAGTAGATCTCGCGGTGGATACCCGCAGAGACAGAGCTCCGGAAAGAGTACCAGCCGGGCCCCGATCTCCCGGGCCTTCTCGTAAAATTCGAGGATCCTTTCCAGGTTTCCGGAAAGGTCACCGACGGTGGGATTGATCTGGGCAAGGGCAATCCTCATGCCCGAAAGACTATTACGCGCCCCGCAGCCGGTCAAGCTTACGGGCCCCGGGTAAAGGATCTTCCGTATCCCCCAAGACCCAGCAAATTCACCCAGAAGGAGAAACGGGTATCCTCCGGGGTCACCCCCAGAGAAATATCCACCGTGTAACAAGAATTGTGAAAAATTATTCCCATTCGAGCTGAGGAGGTTTCCGAACGGAGAAGATTGCGTGAGAGAGACCCGTAAAGAACAAGATGATTTCCCAGACCCTTTCGGACCGATAGATTGAGCTGTTTGACCCGGCGTAAACGATCCCTCTGGTAACTTAAAGAGAAAGAATCCAAGAGGACCTTATTGGTCGATAAGCTCAATTGCTGACGGGTGAGACCCAGTCCGTAGAAGTTATATACCCAGTCGTAACGGAGGCTCAAACGGGATAGCGTCCGGAGCTCAAATTCTCCGAAAAGGTTGGAGAAGGGACGCCGTTCCTCCCCGGCGGAAGCAGGAGATCGTGCGGCCTCTCGAAAGTCGTAGCGTTGAGATAATTTGAAGCGTACAAGATCCCAGTAGCGGGGCCCCATGGGAGAGTCCTTCCGGACCGTAAGGAACTGAAGCAGGCCGTATTCCAGATAATGGGCCGGAGGAAGACGATCTTCACTCACAAAAAGAGGAAGATCATCCTGATTCTTCGGAGGACGATAAAAGTAGCGTATATAGGGACGCAGGCTGTGTCTGAGTCCTGAAAGTTTCCATCTTTTAAAAGAATACACCCGGTATAATTCCAGAGCCGTCTCGGCTTCTATTTCGTAGAGGGTGCGGGTGAGGTCCTCGGTGGTACCGTTATCCCAGTCCACCGCGTAGCGGGTATGAATAAGACGATAAGTGGCCTGATTTTCAAAGGGTCCCACAGGCAGATTCAGTGTCAACTCCGGTGCCAGGTTAAGCCGAAGTCCCCGGGCTCCCTCCTCCCGGTACCAGTAGGCAGTCTCTAAGTTCCCGGAAAAGGTGAAGGGACCGAATAGGGGACGGGTCATAGAGAAGAGATGAAGGTAGGCAAGCGGAGAAAGAACCGTGCTCTGTCCCCGGGGGAGCACCCAATCCCGATAGACCCCCCCGAGTTCCAGGTAAGTATTTTCCCTTCGATGGGAAAGCCATAACCTTGAGGTGCGATAGCGCTGATTTCTCTCTTCCAGTCCTCGTCCGAACCACTCTAAAAAGCTTCGATGACTTGCCGGAAAACCCAGGGCACCGCCGGGAAATTCCTCCAGAAAGTCCCGGTCGGAGAGCAGATCGAGATCCAGATGGAGATCCGTGCGCGGAGAAATTCCCTGATCAATCTTCGCCACCACCCAATAGCGGGTACGGTTTCCGCGCACGATCCCGTCCCGGTTGTAATCATCGTCCTTGAGACGATCGTGAAGGTAGCGATAGCGGATTATGCCCCGGGTGGTTTCGGAAAGGCGCCAGCGTGCCTCGGCGGAAAAGAGAAGGCCCCGGCGGGAAAGCCACAAAGGATACACGGTGAAATCAAAACTGTCGTGAGGGGCGAGAAAAAACGGGACCTCGATTCCCACCCCGGTTCGGGAACCGGAGACCAGTCTGGGAAATAGAAAGCCGCTTTTACGCCGTGTTTTCACCGCTACGCTCACATAAGGACTTGCTGCAAGCGGAAGTTTTTTGACCCAGAAGGAGACCCAGCGGGCCCGGGCGTGTCCTCCCCGAATTTCCACCTTTCGAGCGTGAAAACTCCAGGGCGGTGACTCTTTACAGGTGAGCTCACAGGTAGTGATGATGGCCTGATAGGCGAGATAGTGATCCTCACCCAGACGGCGCATCCTCCGGGCCCGGACCCGGACCCGATCCTTTCGAATAAAGAGCAGAGCTCCGCCTATTTCTCCTTCACCGGAACGGAGATCCATAAAAGCCCAGCGCCCCTTCAGCCAGTCTCCGTGAGGGGTGAGAATCTTTACCGGTCCCCAGAGGTAGAGACGCTTGGTTTCCATCTCGTAGCGGGCTTTTGTGGCGAAGATGGTGAGGTCCTTTCCCGAGATAACCACCTGCCCCTCGGCCAGAGCCACCCTCCGATCGTGGTATATGATAAGTTTGCGGGCCTCGATGCGCCAGGCCGCTTTACCCGTCCCTGGCCAAAAAAGAATTATCAAAAGCAAAACTGCAGATACCGTTTTCACACTTTACCTTTCGCCCAGGGCTTCTAAAATGTCAACTGATGAGGGCTATACTGCTTTGTGTTAAAGAAGGGCTGGAACTTCCACCGGAGTTCCGACACCTTCTTAGACGAACGCTGGAGGAGAAAGGGGTACGGATCCTCACCCCCGATACCCGGAAAGGGGCCGAAGCGGTGTTGGTGGTGGGCGGAGACGGGACCTTCCTGCGTGCGGCGCCGCTCGCCTGGGAACTTGATGTCCCCATACTGGGCATAAATTTCGGGAAACTGGGTTTCCTTACCGAGGTGCAGCTCGATGAAGCCGAACTGGCCCTTACCCGCCTTGCCGCCGGGAAATTTTCCGTAGAGGAGCGACTGATGTTCCGCGTGCGTTTGGGCGAGGAGGAATTTCTTGCCCTGAACGAGGTGGCTGTTCTCAAAGGCCCCTTAGGGCACATGATCCATCTGAGGGTCCGGGCCGGAGAAGAATACCTTACCACTTACTACGGAGACGGACTCATAGTGGCCACCCCCACAGGTTCCACCGCCTATAACCTCTCCGCCGGAGGTCCCATACTCCATCCTCAGGCCCGGGCCCTGGTTCTGACCCCTATCTGTCCCTTCATGCTAAGCGCCCGCCCTCTGGTACTTCCCGCAGGAACCCCTGTGGAGATTCAGTTGATTAGCCCTTCCCCTGAAGTCCACCTGGTGGTGGATGGAAGCCTCCACCGGGAACTTCCTCCCGGCGGAAAACTCACCGTTAGGGAAGCCGAAAGACCCCTTCGCCTGATTACCTCCCCCACCCGGAGCTACTTTGCCATCCTGAGAGACAAACTCGGGTGGGGGGAAAGCAAGGTCTAGACCGAAGCCGCAGCCTGGTCTCCCTTAAGTTTCTGGGTCAGTTTCTCCTTCTCCCGGCGCATGGCCTCCTTCCCGGCCTCAATGGCCTCCTCCAGCACCCGCTTGGCCTCTTCCAGAGTTTCAAGACTCTTGCTCTTGAGCTCCTCAGCCTCGGTAAGCAACCTGGCCCTGAGCTCCTCGGCCCGCTCCTTGAGCTCCTCAGCCCGGATCTTCAGTTCCTGGGTCTTTTCCCGCACCCGCCCCCGGGCCTCCTCACCGGTAGCCCTGAGCCTCTCTCGAATCTCCTCACCACTGGCCGGTGCAAAAAGAAGCGCCAGCCCCGCTCCCACTAGCCCACCGAGAAAAAAGGCCGTAAGCACACCACCCACCGAAAAACCCTTCTCCGCCATCTCCATCACCCCCTATTAGATTTGTTTGCGACGAAAAGGCCAGACCTTCGAGATTACCTTCACCCCTTCTCGAACCCCGGCCACGGCCGCTGAAAGCTCCACCACCAGATTGCGCACCTCGCGATTGATGGTCTCCACCGCAAGAGTGGCGGTGGTGCTTACCTCCTTAACCGAACGGGAAAGTCCCCGAACGGCCTCCACCAGATCGTCCAGGGCCGAGAGTTTCTCGTTGGCTCCGGCAAGCAACCGCTCGGCCTGAGAAAGCGTTTGCTCCGCCCGGTAGAGCACCCGTGGAACCTCTCCGGACACCCGCGCCTCCAACGCCTCCACCAAACTGTCCAGCCGCTCCAGTCGTCCCTTTATTTCCTCGGAGAGATCCCGGGCGATCTCCCCGAAGGAATCCATGAGCTCCTTTACTGCCCCGGGAAGAATCATCAACTCCTCGCTCAAACGATTCACCCGGGAAAGAGTTTCCCGAGCCGTGGCTACGGTCTCCTCCGAACGGGAAACCAGACCCTGGGCCCGCTCGAGTACTTCCTTCAGCTTCCAGAGCACCATCACCAGGGCCAGAAGAACCAGAATCCCCACTGCCAGCAGGACCACCACGAGCGTTTCCATGTGCTTCCCCCTTTAGGCAAATTAACACCTATCTTAAATATCATCACCCCTGAGAGAGTTTCAAGCACGGGAGGATCTTTTATTCCCTCTAAGGGCCTGCCACAACAACCTCTCCCTGATCCATAGAACATCCTTTTCGCAGGGTAAAAATTCGCTTTGAGGTCTCTTCCCCGTCTAAATTACTGGAGACCTTTCCATCCGGAATGCCCGGGTAAAAAGATTACCCGGGGAAAGGGCTCAGAAAAGGGAAAGCTGGCGAGGGAGATAGCGGCCTCCCAGAGCGATGAAGGGAAGCGCCCGGGATAGCTGCACCCCGGCCCGACGCAGCCCTTCAGGGGTAAGGACGGTCCGCCGACGGGCCTCCAGAATGCGACGAGCGGTCCGGGGACCTATACCGGGCACGCGGAGAATTTCCTCGTAGGAGGCACGCAGGAGGTCCACCGGAA